>CAYLTX010000030.1:0-52765 GCA_964386725.1 uncultured Bradymonadales bacterium
CTACTCGCACCCGGCCGTCTACATCATGATCCTGCCCGGGTTCGGCATCATCAGCGAGGTCATCCCGACCTTCTCCAGAAAGCCCATCTTCGGCTATGCCGTCATGGCGTGGTCGATGACGGCGATCGCCGTGCTCGGCTTTTTGGTGTGGGCCCACCATATGTTCACCACGGGCATCGGCCTGCAGGTGCGGGTGGGCTTCATGATGTTGACCATGCTGATCGCGGTCCCCACGGGCATCAAGATCTTCAGTTGGCTGGCGACGATGTGGGGCGGCAGTCTGCGCCTGGATACCCCGATGCTCTATGCGGTCGGCTTCCTGGCGATGTTCACTCTCGGTGGACTCTCGGGCGTGGTGCTCGCCTCTGTCCCGGTCGATATCGAGCTGCATGACACTTATTACGTCGTGGCTCATATCCACTACGTGCTCGTCGCCGGCTCGGTCATGACCATCTTCGCGGGTCTGTACTATTGGTTCCCGAAGCTGACCGGCAAGATGTACAACGAGTTTTTGGGCAAGGTCCACTTCTGGCTGACCGCCATCTTTATCAACGTGACCTTCTTCGGCATGCACTACTTGGGCGTCAAAGGCATGCCTCGGCGCTACTTCGACTACGACCCGCAATTCGAGATGCTCAACGCAATCTCGTCGTACGGCGCGTATATTCTGGTGACCGCCCAATTCATCTGGGTCGGCAATATGCTGTGGAGCCTCAAGAACGGTGAAGACGCCGGCAAGAACCCCTGGAAGGATGGCAAGCACCTCGAGTGGCACACCACCTCGCCGCCGCAGCACCACAACTTCCCGGAGCCGCCGGTGTGGACGCCCATCGATCGCTCCCACGGCCCGCACCGTGAGGCCGACGAGCTGACCGAGCCGGTGCTCGGCGATTGAATTGTTTTCGAATTGAATGAGCAACCAAGCGCACCCGCCGCACAGGCGGATGCCTGACGACGTAATAGGTTTTTGACCATGGCAACGCATCAAGCCACCGAAGCCGCGCCCGATACCGGCGCCGAATCGCTGGGTGTCACTAACGGCAAAATCGGCATGTGGACCTTCCTCGTCATGGACGCCATGACGTTTGCAGGGTTTCTGGCCGGCTACGCTCGCCTGAGGTGGACCCCTGGAAGCGGTTGGCCCAACCCCTACGAGGAATTCGGCGTGGTCGGCATCCAGCTGACCGCCTTCAATACCTTCGTACTCATCTGCTCGAGCGTCTCGATGGTCCACGTGCTCTCGGAGACGATCCAGGGCAATATGGAGCGCGCCAAAAAGTGGATGCTGGTCACGATCCTGGGCGGCCTGCTCTTTTTGGGCATCCAGGGCTTCGAGTGGACCCACTTAATCATGGACGTCTGGCCGTATCTCGTCGGCGGTGAGGCCGTCGACTATAACGTCAACTTCGCGGGCACGTTCCTGAGCCTGACCGGCTTCCACGGCGCCCACGTCTCGGTCGGCGTGATGTATAATATCATTCTGTACCTGGCGATGAAGCGCGGCAAGATCACCCAAAAGAACTCCTCGATCGTCGAGATCGCCGGGCTTTATTGGCACTTTGTCGACCTCATTTGGATTCTGGTCTTTACGTTTGTGTACCTCATCTGACGGGTTGACCGCTTCGGCAGAGACTTAATCAACGGCCGCCACCGACCGGCGGCATGAACTCCTGGCTTTCTGATATATCCGGGCAGCACGAACATGCAGACACTCGAAGAAGTAGAAGAAAAAGGCTGGTTTGGCATCTCCTGGCTCAAGTCCGACTATATGTGGGTCTGGGTGGCCTTGTTGGTGCTGACCATCGTCGAGGTGATCGTGCCCGAGCCCGAGCTGATCGGGCTGCCGGAATTTGGGGGCTTCCTCATCTTCGAGGCGCGCACCCTGCAGGTTGTCTCGCTTTTCATCTTGGCCATCATCAAGACCTTCTTGGTGGCCTGGTATTATATGCACCTGGTCTCGGAGCGGCCGGCCATCATCTTGGTGGCGTGCGCCCCGTTTGTCTTCTCGATCTTTCTGACCATTGGCCTCTTCCCGTGGCCGCGCTGAATCACCTGCCAGCCGCCGCGGCCGGCTCGCCCGTCGCGGCGCTTGGCATGAGGAACTCCCATGAGCAGCATCACGCAAGCGTCCAAAACCAAGACTTCGGTGGTCCAGAAGGTCCGGGACTACTACCAGCTGACCAAGCCCGGCATCCTGCGGCTCTTGGTTCTGACTGCCTTCTGCACGATGCTCGTCGCCCAGGGCGGCATGCCCGACTGGTGGCTGGTATTGTGGACCGTGGTGGGCACCGCGCTCATCTGCGGCAGCGCCAACGTCATCAATATGGTGTGGGATCGCGACATCGATCCGGTCATGGCGCGTACCAAGGACCGGCCGATTCCCCAGGGCCGTATCAGCCCGCAGAATGCGATGGTCTTCTCGGGCCTGCTCGGTTTCGCCGCGGTCATGATCTTGACCTACCTGGTCGACCCGCTCGCCGCGCTGATGGGCATCATGGGCCACGCCTACTACGTGCTCATCTACACGATGTGGCTCAAGCGGCGCACACCGCATAATATCGTCATTGGCGGCGGCGCCGGCGCTTTCCCTGCGCTCATCGGCTGGGCAGCCGTCACCGGCAGCCTGAGCGTGACCGCGTGGGTCATCTTTGCAATCGTCTTCCTGTGGACACCGCCGCATTTCTGGGCGCTAGCCCTGTACAAAGACGTCGAGTACCACAAGGCCGACGTCCCCATGATGCCGGTGGTTCGCGGCAAGGCAGCTACGAAATTTCAGATGCTCGTCTACACGCTTCTGCTGCTGGGTGCGACCACGCTCCTGGCCGTGGTCGGCATGATGGGCATCGTCTATCTGGTCGCGTCGGTTGTGCTCGGCGCCGGCTTCGCATACTGCTGCGTGCGCACCGCCTTCGACAGCACCGATCGCTGGGCCAAGCGAACCTTCGCATACTCGATTCTGTATCTGGCGCTGCTTTTCGGAGCGATGTCCGTGGACAGCTTTGAGACCCGCCACTTCACCGAGCAGCGCTACCTCGCCGCCATCGAGCAGCAGGCGGATCGGATGCGCGAGGAACAAGACGCCGAGACCGTGCGTTCTTGGCATAACGGTGAGGCGCCGGAGCAACAAAGCGCTCGGTAGCGCCGCAGGGGCGCCAGAACCTGCCCGCTGCGACGAAGCTGCTCCCTGCAAAATCTTCATTCTACGGCGAGCTTAGTCATGGCCGATCAACCAGAGCCAAACGCTTCCCCGGAAGAGCTGTCGCAAGACCAGACCTCCGTCGAAGACCAGAATAGCAAATCGGCCAAAAAGCTGGTCGGCTTTATCGCCGTCATGTTCATGTTTGGGTGGGCCTCGATCCCGCTGTACCGGATCGTCTGCGATTATATCGATCCGGGCGGCACCACCTATCGAGACGGCTCCACGCAAGCCTACGAAGGCGTCGAGGTCGACGAGTCGCGCACCATCAAGGTGCGGTTTGGCGCCGAGGTCAACCGCCAGTTGCCCTGGAAGTTCGGCCCCACCGAGCCCAGCGTCGAGGTCCACCCGGGCGAGAAGCGGCTGACGAAATTTTACGCCGAAAACCTCGACCACTCGCGCGAGCTCACCGGCCAAGGTGTCTACGACATCGTCCCGCCCGAGGCGGCTCAATACTTCAAAAAGATCGAGTGCTTCTGTTTCAAGGAGCAAACGCTCGACCCCGCCGAGAAGGTCGATATGCCGCTGTACTTCTGGCTCGACCCCGAGATCCCCGACCACATCACGCAGGTCACCATCGCCTACACCTTCTTCAACGCGGGCACCTCCAGAAATCGTGCTCAGCAAGGCGAGACTGCACAGCGATAACCGGGAGTTGATATGAGTGACACCCCTTCACAAACAGATTCGAAGCCGCTCGACGATGCGCAGGGTTTCTCGGAGCCCTCCGAAGAGGTCAAGCAGCGCAATCGCGTCACCGGCTACGTCTTTTTGGCGATCGTGCTGGGGCTCATCGCGCTGGCGATGATCACGCGCGCCTACGGAGGATGACAAGCTTGAGCGACCGCCCTCGTTTTATCCTTCGCTTCTGGCCCACTGCCGGCACCGTGGTTGGGCTGGCGATGCTGGTGAGCCTCGGCACCTGGCAATTTGGGCGCTATCTGCACAAGCTCGACCTCGAGGAGCAGCGCGAGGCGCGCTCGGGTGATGCGCCGCTGGAGATCGCATCACTGGCCGGCTTCGAAGACCACGCCGAGCCCTACAGCGCGGTCGTCCTGCGCGGCCGACTCGACCCCGACTTTACGTTCCTCTTCAAACACCGCGTCCACGAGGGCGAGCCGGGCTATTGGCTCGGCGGCCTGCTTCGCTTCGCCGAGGGAAGGGGTGCAGCGTTAGTCAATCGCGGTTGGGTCCACCGAGAAGAGGCCCGGAGCATCGCCCAAGAGCCACCGCCGGCCGACACCCGGCGTTTCGTGGGTATGGTCCACACCCCGCCCGAGATCGTCGCCGACAAGCGCATGCGCGAGCAGCTCGACTCGGGCGCGCTCGACCTACGCGACGAGGTCACCGAGTGGGACACCTACGACCTCGAGGCCATCACCCACGCGCTACCGATGGCCGCCCCGACCCCGCCCAGCATCGTCGTGCTCGGCCCCGAGCACTCCCAGCACCCCTACCCCGTCGCGACCTACGATTACGTCACCGAACCGTACCTGACCTCCGAGCGCCACCTGGGCTACGCTGTCTTCTGGTATGCCACCGGCCTCGCCCTACTGGGCATGTACCTGGCCAACGGCTTCGGATACCTCGGCGTCCCTCGACGCAGTTAGTCCTCCCGGGCGCCGCCGCCACATCCCCCAAGTGATCTAGATCAAGACAGCCTCCTCGCGACAATGCGAAGCTTCTGCTCGTCGCGCGGATCTAGAGCCAGTGACCCGACGCAGCCTGTCTTTGACCGCGTCTCCCCGCAGGTGTAGCCTGTCGATAAGACACAGAACAACATCAGGTAACTCGAGCAGCGCCGCGGCCATCGGGTCTCGTCGGCTGCGTGGGCACCATTTTGGAGGCACGGGCTATGAGAATCGGCATTCCCAGGGAAGTCTATCCCGGCGAGTCGCGCGTCGCAGGCACCCCCGACACGGTGCGTAGGCTGCGCAAGCTCGGCTTCGAGGTGCACGTCGAGGCGGGCGCGGGTAGCCTCGCGAGCTTCTCCGACGAACAATACGAGCAGGCGGGTGCGACTATCGTCGACGACACCAAGTCGGTGTGGTCGTACGCCGACATCGTCCTGAAGATTCGCGCGCCACAACAGCTCCCCGGCGGGGACACCCACGAGGCCGACCTGCTCGGGGAGTCCAAGATGTTGATCAGCCTGATCGACCCCGCGCAAAACGAAGACCTCCTCGAGCGCTTAGCCCGGCGCAAGGCGACCGTGCTCGGCCTCGACTGTGTACCCCGCATCAGTCGGGCGCAATCGGTCGATGTGTTGAGCTCGATGGCCGCCATCGCCGGCTACCGCGCGCTGGTCGAGGCCGCGTCGCATTTCGGGCGTTTTTTGGGCCCACAGATGACGGCCGCGGGCTCGACGCCCCCGGCCGAGGTGATGGTCATCGGCGCCGGCGTCGCGGGCCTGTCCGCGATCGCCACCGCCAAAGAGATGGGCGCGCAGGTACGAGCCTTCGACGTGCGTCCGGCCGTCAAAGAAGAGGTCCAGAGCCTGGGCGCGCGCTTCCTCGAGCTCGAATTCGAAGAGGATGGCGCCGAGGGAACCGGCGGCTACGCCAATATCATGAGCGACGAGTTCATCGCCGCCGAGATGGAGATGTTTCGCGAGGAGATTCCGGCCTCGAATATCGTCATTACCACCGCCTCGATTCCCGGACGAGCCGCTCCCAAGCTCATTTTAGAGGATATGGTCGAGGCGATGCCCCGCGGATCGGTCATCGTCGACCTGGCCGCCGAATCGGGAGGCAATTGTGAGCTGACCGAGCCCGGAGAGGTCTCCACTCATCACGGCGTGACGATCCTGGGCTACACCAACCTGACCAGCCGCATGCCGGCCCACGCCAGCGAATACTTCGGCCGCAACCTCGCCAATCTGGTCAAATTGCTCGGCGACGCCGACGGCTTCGAGGTCGACGAGGACGACGCGGTGATTCGCGGCATGCTCGTGCTGCGCGACGGCCAGATGAAGTGGCCGCCGCCGAGCATCGAGCCTTCACCGACCCCAAAAGCAGAGGCCCGAGAGGCCGCCGCCGACGCCAGCGTCGAGCGTCTCGAGGCGCGCAAAGAGCAGGTCGAGGAAAACCGCGGCATCGCCAAGTCGGTCGCCGTGGTAGCGGCGGCCGCGCTGATGGCGACGATCGGCGTGTACGCACCGGCCGACTTCGTCCAGCACTTCACCGTCTTCGTGCTCGCTTGTTTTGTGGGCTGGCAGGTCGTCTGGAACGTCAGTCCGTCGTTGCACACCCCACTGATGAGCGTGACCAACGCGGTCAGCGGCATCATCATCGTCGGCGGTATCCTGCAGGCGACCGCCGGCGCCAACCAAATGGTGCTCTATCTCGGGGCGGGCGCGATTCTGGTCGCCGCGATCAATATCTTCGGAGGTTTCCTGGTGACCCAACGCATGCTCAAGATGTTCCGCGCAGACACGGAGGGAAACTAGGCCATGGCTGAAAGCTTACCTACCATTGGATATCTGGCTGCGGCGATTCTTTTCATTCTCAGCCTTGGCGGGCTCTCCAAGCAGGAAACCGCCCGGAGAGGCAATGTCTTCGGCATCATCGGCATGGTGTTGGCGATCGGGGTGACGTTTACGATCGCCTCGGGCATCTCGTGGGCCTGGAGTCTGGGCCCGTTGGCCTTGGGCGCGATCATCGGCGCGTTTGTCGCCGCTCGCGTCCAGATGACCTCGATGCCCGAGCTGGTCGCCATCCTGCACAGCTTCGTGGGCTTGGCGGCGGTGCTCGTGGGCCTGTCGACCTTCCTGGGACCCAGCGGCGAGCTGACCGGCGCGGCCCACTCGATTCACCTGGTCGAGATCTACGCCGCGGTCGCCATCGGCGCGCTCACCTTTACCGGCTCGATCATCGCCTGGGGAAAGCTCAGCGGCTCCATCGGAAGCGACCCGCTGAGGCTGCCCGGCCGCCACGTGATCAACGCACTGATCACGATCGGCATCGTCGCGGCGGGTGTGCCCTTTGTCGTCGAAGGATTATTCGCCGAGCCGTTCACGCTCCTGCTCATCTGCGCCGGCGCTGCGGCGCTGCTCGGCGCGCACCTGGTCATGGCCATCGGCGGCGCGGACATGCCCGTGGTCGTCTCGCTTTTGAATAGCTATTCGGGATGGGCGGCCGCCGCAGCCGGTTTTATGCTCTCCAACGATCTGCTCATCATCACCGGCGCGCTGGTCGGCTCGAGCGGCGCCATCTTGAGCTATATCATGTGCCGCGGCATGAACCGCTCGCTGGTCAACGTCATCTTCGGCGGCTTCGGCGCGAGCGCCTCCGGCGACGGTGCGACCGTCACCGAGACTCCACAGGGAGAAGCGCAATCGGCCACCTCAGATCAGGTCGCCGACCTGCTCCAGCGTGCCGAGACCGTCGTCATCGTGCCCGGCTACGGCATGGCGGTCGCCCAGGCCCAGCACGCCGTCAGCCAGCTGACCAAGCGACTTCGCCGCAACGGCACCAAGGTCTACTTCGGCATTCACCCGGTCGCCGGCCGCATGCCCGGCCACATGAACGTGCTGCTGGCCGAGGCCGACATCCCCTACGATATCGTCATGGAAATGGAGGATATCAACGAGAAGATGGCCGACGCCGACGCCGTGCTCGTGGTCGGCGCCAATGACATCGTCAACCCCGACGCCGAGACCGACACCTCCAGCCCCATCTACGGCATGCCCCAGATCGAGGTCTGGGATGCCTCGACGGTCGTCGTGCTCAAGCGAAGCCTGTCGCCGGGCTACGCCGGCGTGGCCAACCCGCTCTTCTTTCGCGACAACACACTGATGTATTTCGGTGACGCCAAGAAGAGCGTCAATTTGCTATTGGATGTGTTGTAGGAGCAAGATCGGCCCACTGGTGCTCATCTACTCAGGCGGCACCGGCCGCGAGGGCATACTGTGCGGGAAGAGCACCTCGCGCTCGCGCAGCAGCTCGGAGGCGATGCTGATCGCGATCTCCTCGGGCTTATTGCTGGTCATCGGCAGACCAATGGGCGCGTAAAGCCGCTCGTAGAGTTCCGGGTCAAAGCCCCTCGCTACGAGTTCGTCACGGATCGTCTTGAGCTTCGCCTCGCTGCCCATCACCCCGATATACGGATAAGGCCCCTCGATGGTGCCTAGAAGCCCTTGCACATCGCCCGGCTGGCCCTTGGTCATCACAATGACGTGGGTGATGGCCTTGTGGTCGATATGCGCGCCGGCCTCGGCGAAGTCGTCGACGACAATTTTGTAGCGCGCGTGCTCGTTGTTGACGAAGGTGAAGATGTCTTCGCGGGTGTCGAATAACGTCACCGTATAACCCAAATTGGCGAGCACACGAGACAGCGCCAGTCCACAATGGCCGCCGCCGATAATCGCCGCCCGCTTCCAGTTGAGCAGCTGCTCCTCGTAGCACCAGCCGTCTTCGTCCTCGACCAGCCTGATCGGCGCACGCTCGGCCGAGATGACATCTTCCTCGCCGAGACTCATCCCATCCGGGCCGATCTGGAGCAGGCCCGGCTCATCGCTCTCGAGCCGCTCGACCACCTGCTCGACGACGTCTAGATCACGGGCCGGCTCACAGCGAAAATAGACATTCGTCTGGTGCCCGGCGCAGATCAGCCCGGACTTGTCGCCCCGCCCCTTCCTGCGGTGATAGAGCTGCTGGACTCGCGGCTCGAACGCCTCGTCGGCGAGCACCTCGGCGCCCATCCGGACAATATCGCCCTCCATGACGCCGCCGCCGATGGTCCCCTCGGTGGTCCCGTCGGGCCGCAAGAATAGCTTTGCGCCCCTCGTCCCCGGCGAGTGCGCGGTATTATCGGCAACCAGCCCCAAAAAGGCGGGCTCGCCGGCGCGAAGATGTGCGAGAAGCTCGGTCCAAAACTGCATATGGAAAACCGCAACGTTCTAATGGTCCATGATTCGGCGCCCGGGCTTCTAGCCCTGGAAACCAGACATGGAAGATCTGGCACCGATTGTCTGGTGCCTATTCTCCGGCGACCACAGCCGGCGTCTCCGACTCTTCCTGGGCCTCTTCGGGCTCGCCATCCCCGTCCAAAAGATGGCCGTGCAAGCCCATGAGCACCCTTTCAGGGGTCATCGGCGCGTCGAACGCATAGTCGCGCTCGGCGAAGGCGCGCATGGCGTCGCGAATCGCGAAGTACACGCCGATGCCGTACATCAGCGGCGGCTCGCCGACGGCCTTCGAGCCTCGGGGGCCCGAGGGATTGTCGATGGTGCGCATCTTGACCTGAAAATCATCCGGCAACGAATAAACATCCGGCGCCTTATAGGTCGACAGCGCGTTGGAAAGCAGGCGCCCCTCCTCGTCGTAGGCCAACTCCTCGAGGGTCATCCAGCCGATACCCTGCGCCAGGCCGCCCTCGATCTGGCCGAGGTCGACGACCTCGTTGAGTTGGCGGCCCAAGTCGTGGACCAGCCGGATGGAGTCGATATCGTAGCGGCCACGAATGCAGTCGACGGTCACCTCGGTGATGGCGCTGCCGTAGACGTGGTAGGCGAACGGCTTTCCCTTCTCCTTTTCGGCGTCGAAGTCGATGCCGGGGGTGGCGTAAAATGCATGCGCGGACAGCGACACGCGGTTGATATAGGCGTGATTGACGACCTTCTCCCAGGTCCAATCGGTCTCTTCGCCGTCGACGAGGACCTTCTCGTCGACGATCTCGATGGCCTCCGGCGCACAACCGAACTCCTCGGAGAGCATCGTCCGGAACCGGTCTAAAATCTCCTCCGTGGCCAGAATCGTCGCGTTTCCGTTGAGGTCGGTCGTCGCGCTGGCCGCACTCGGCGACATATTGGCGATGCGGGTGGTGTTAGTCGACTCGACCTTGACCCGGTCGCGCGCGATGCCCAGCTCGGCCGCGGCGATCTCGGCCATATTCGTGGTCACGCCCTGGCCCATCTCGACGCCGCCGGTCGACACGCTGACGCTGCCGTCGGTGTAGATATGCAGCAGCGAGGATGCCTGGTTCAAAAAGATCTTCGTAAACGAGATGCCAAAGCAAATCGGCATCACCGCCAGGCCCTTCTTCGTGTCGACGTGCTCCTCGTTGTAGGCGTCGATATCTTCGCGCATGCCCCCGAGATCGAAGGTCTCGGCTGCGTCGTCCCAGCACACACGCGCCTGGACCGCCTCGGCGGTCTGGCCGTACGGGAAGACGTCACCGTCCTGGAGCAGGTTATGCCGCTGGAGTTGCTCGCGGCGCACGCCCATCTGCTCGGCGGCCTTGGCGATCGCCGATTCGACCACAAACATCGCCTGCGGGCCGCCAAACCCCCGAAAAGCCGTATGCGGCTGCAGATTGGTCCGACACGGCGCGGCGTAGATGCGCGCGTTCGGGATAGAATAGGAGTTCGTCGCGTGAAAGAGGCTTCGCTCGAGCACCGCCGTCGACAGGTCCGCCGCAGCGCCCGCGTTTTGGTAGAGCTTGCAATCGTAGGCGCAGATGGTGCCGTCGTTCTTCAGGCCCAACTTGAAATCGGCCGCGTACGGGTGGCGCTTGCCGGTCATCTGCATATCGTCGAGGCGGTGCAGCACGATCTGCACCGGCTTTCGCAGCACGCGCGCAGCCAGGGTCACCATGCAGGCCCAGTGGGTCGCCTGGTCCTCCTTGCCGCCAAAGCCGCCGCCCAATCGCTTTACGTCAACCTCGATCTTGTGTTCCGCCACTCCGCAGATACGCGCACACGCCTTTTGGACCGCGTACGGGCTCTGGGTCGACGAATAGCATTTGACCCGGTCGCCCTCTTCGGGGACGGCGCGGGCCCGGTTGGTCTCCAGGTAGAGATGCTCCTGGCCGGCGATCTCACACTCGCCTTCGACCACCACATCGCACTCGTCCCAGGCCTCGTCGACGTCGCCCAGCGAAAATGTGCGCGGCGTGTCGATGAACTGGCCCTTCGCGTGGGCCTCGCGCGGGTCCACGACGATCGGCAGCTCGTCGACCTCCATCTCGATGAGCTCCACCGCCGCCCGCGCCGCCTCTGGCGTACGCGCGACCACAAATGCCACTGGATGCCCGATATAGCCGACCTCATCGACGGCGAGCAAAACCTCACCGCTCAGGATCGGCCCGACCTCGTTCTCGCCGGGGATATCATCGGCGGTGAACACCGCCACGACCTCCTCGTGCTCCAGCGCCGGGCTCACATCGAGCGACTGAATCGTCCCGTGAGCCACCGGCGACCCGAACACAGCCGCGTGCAACATACCTTCGGGCGCCGGATTGTCATCGACGTACAACGACTCGCCGCGGGTATGAAATGGAGCATCTAAGTGTTTACTCATCCCATTTCCTTTGGAAATGAAGAGAGTGAGAGAGTGAGAAAGTAAGAGAGTTAGAAACTGCAAATGGTCAAAGTCGACCGCGAGCGTTCAAAAAGTTGTTCTTACTCTCTCACTTTCTTACTGTCTTACTCTCTATAAAAATTAGCTTGCTAATTCGCGGAATTGCACACGCTTTGGATAACACTCGACAAAGTGCGCAATGAGCAGCTGACGCACCAGCAGCCGCTTATAATCGGCGCTGCCACGCACGTCGCTGATCGGGCTGGCCTCGCCCATCGCGACCGCACAGGCCCGTCGAACGACATCGGCCGATATCTGCTTGCCCTTTAGGAACGCGCATGTCTCGTCCAAAAACAGCGGAATCGCCGCCACGCCCCCCATCGAGATGCCCACCTGCTCGATGACACCGTCGTCGTCGGTCTCACAGCGAAATCCGCTGCAGACCGTAGCGATGTCGAGCGCCTTTCGCTTGGAGACCTTCTCGAAGTTGACGCGGGTCTCGCCCTCCCCTTCGGTAGCGGCGTCGGCGAAGACGATTTCGGTGACCAACTCCTCGGGCTTTCGATCGAGCACTTTATAGTCGAGGAAGAACTCCTGCATCGGCACTTCGCGTTCGGTGGTGCCGTCGCTCAATACAAGCGTCGAGCCCAGCGCCAGCAACATGCTGGTCATGTCGCCGATCGGCGAGGCGTTGACGATATTGCCGCCGAGCGTGGCGCGGTTTCGAATATGCAGCGACGCGATCAGAAACATGAACTCGTCGATGCGCGGTATGAGCTTCTGGATGCGCTCGTCCCGCGCGAATGCCTCGAAGGTCGTCAGCGCGCCGACGCGAAGTTGGCCGTCCTCGAGCCGAACGCCGCGCATCTGCGGGAAGTGATTGAGCATCTGGACGCTCGCCCCGGGGATGCTCTCGCCCTGTTGGACGTACAGGTCGGTGCCGCCGGCGACCAAAAATTCGGTCACGTCGCCTTCGTGGGTAACCTCGGGCTGCTCGATCTCGGCGAGCCTCTCGGACATCTGCCCGAAATACTCGGGCAGCATCTCGGCCTCGACGAGCGCCTCGATACGCCCTTCGGCCTGCCAGATATCAGCCCACTGACCGCCCTCCGCAAACCGCTCGATGAGCGACTTGCTCGCCCGGTTGATCGAAGCATACCCGGTGCAGCGACATAGGTTGCCGCTGATCGCCCGCTTCATCCCCTCGAGGGTCGGCTCGTTGGTCTCGGCCATCAAATACCAGGTCATCGAGACGACGAATCCCGGCGTGCAAAACCCGCATTGGGTGCCACCGAAATCGACCATCGCCTCCTGAACCGGCGACAGCCCCTCGAGGTTGATGCCCTCGATGGTCACCACGTGGCGGCCCTGCATCTCGCCGAGTGGCACCAGACACGAGGTCACCGGCTCGTAGCGCACGCGCCCATCGTCGAGCTCACCGATCAGGATGGCGCAGGCGCCGCAATCGCCCTCCTTGCATCCCTCTTTGGTGCCCACCAGATGCTCGTTTCGGCGCAGATAATCGAGGACGAGAAGCCCCGCCGGAGCGTCAGTGGAGACGAAGCGATCGTTGAGCCAAAATTCAGTGGTTGCCATATCGGTCAATCAAAGGGGGCGCGCTCTCCAAGACTGCACGGAGAGCCCATAGGATTGCTTACGAGATACGCCCCGAACCCTATCAAAAGCCCCCGATGATGCCTAGCCACAGCAGCGCGCTCGCTCACCGGTCACAAGACAACCGGAGCGACGGCTTGACGCCGCCGCTCCCCTTCCGTTTATTGAAGCTCAATCAACCGCCGCTTACTCGCATTGATGACTATCCTCTGAAATGCCATCGAGGCCCTGGCTCCCCGGGCTTTGTCCGCCGCTCGCACTGGATCCGGCAACGAACTCGGTGGCGCCCTCCACTGCAGGTTGGCTTTCGACACAGTATGCCCCGTACGATACGCCACCGGCACCACCGCCTCCGTGACCGCCTTCACGGCCATCCGCTCCGTCTCCTCCGTCACCCGAAGACCAGTCAAGGGTCGTGTAGTAGAACTGACCGTTGATTTGCGTGCCAGTCCGGGTGCTGTCCGTTCCTCGACCACCCGGTGCGCCTGATCCACCGAGCCCTCCGCTACCTCCGCTACCTCCGATACCGCCGGCGCCCCCCTCAAATGTGGAATTGTTCAACGTCACGTCGGAGCGGACAAGAAAGAGTCCGAAGGAGCCGGCCCCTGGGCCACCTCCGGCCCCGCCTTCGCCTCCGCAGCCACCTGCTCCTCCCGCACCGCCTTCCGGACCATCATAGTAGATTTGCGTGTCTTGGTATTCGGGGCCATGCCATGCGCCACCGCCGCCCGCACCACCCGGTCCATGAGGTCCGTCTGCTCCATCGCCTCCGGCCCCCTCGGGTATCCAGCGGTCGTCGACGACGACGCCTCCACTGACTCCATAATCTCCCGAATCGCCACCTCGCGACGGCGTCAGCCCATTTTCGCCGTCGGCCCCTGCTTTCGAGGAGTCTGACAATCCTCCGTCACCAGCCTCCCCACCGGCAGCTCCGCTAGCTGCATCTTCTCCATCGTCCGGCGTCTGCAAAATTGTCGATACACGTTTGGACCCAACACCTGCGGCGCCACCGTCGGCTTCCGGGCAGGCACCATTAGTACCCGCGCCGCCACCTCCACCGCGGTGCTGAACAGAGTCCTCTCCCGCTTCACCATCCGCCCCTGCTTCTCCGTCCCCTCCGTCCGCTCCGTTGCCTCCATGACCCGCTCGGACCTCGACGTCCTTCATGGTCAGCTGGGTTGAATCGCGTACATAGGCTCCGTAATTTGTGCGCCCATCGGCGGCATCGGCGGTCGTGACTTCGACCTGTGCGAGCACCGTATCTTGATCGATATCGAGCGCTTCGACCCCGATCACGTCGTCGTCATCGGGTGCTGCGACCTCGAACGTGGCGCGACGTGATGCACTCCATTGAAACTCTGGAGCAGAACTGAACCCACCCAGAACTGAAATCCTCTTTTTTACGCTCAACTGCTCCTCAAAGGTCGCTTGTCCTCCGAGGATAATGACATCTCCCGCGTCTGCGCTCGCCACGGCATCTGAATACTTTTTCAATGGCGCTGTTCGGCTACCGTCGCCGTCCGCAACAGCACTTCCATCGACGAAGATCAGCCTGGTTTCGCATGTCCCGTCATCGACATCCTCAGACACACCCGGCACGTCGGGGGCAACGCAGCTACCGACACCGGTCTCGTCGGCGCCACAAGTGCGTTCACCCAATCCACAAGTGCCACACTTGACCTTCTGAACCGTCCCCGACTCGCAGGGGCACTCTCCGCAGTCGAGCATTTCGCCACAGCCGTTGTCGACCTGCCCGCACGAATCTTCGGAGCATTCGGTCATCGACGGCACGCAGGCATCCGGCTCGTCCTCCACATCGCTGCCAACATCATCGTCACCAACATCATCGTCACCAATATCGTCGCCACCAACATCATCGTCGCCACCATCCTCCGGTAGCGTCCCATCCGGCTCCACACCTGAATCTGCATCTGAGCCCTCATCGATTTGGCTTCCCGAGTCACGAAAGCCACCCGGATCGTCGCCCCAGCACGCCAGAGGCCCCATGGTCAGGCTTCCTACCAGAAGAAACACCATCCAAAAGCCAGTCATCTGCTTCATCTCGAGTCTCCGTTCTCAATAGAATCCATTGGGGGAGGACATCACGTCCCCCTCGATATGGTTTTCGGCAGATCGGGGCGAATCGTTGCGTACTTTTTCGAAAAAAGTTTCACCAAGAACAAGAAAAACCGCACAACCCACTGAATTCGCGCCCTTTTCTAAGAGCACTCGCAAAACGAAAGAGTCTGCGCTCTCTGTTTTGCTCAGTGGGTCGCGCGGCGTCGATTTCGAGCGGCGCCGGTTATGTATTTGCTACCGAGTCAGCCCTCCGGAACGCACTCTGCGGTGATAGAATCGCTGTTGCCGCTGGCGCATGTGGACGTCGTCTCCTCGGGATCGATGGTCGCCTGAACCTCGAATTCGAATCCATAAAAGGAGCCGGGCACCGACCACGTCAGCTCGAATTCCTCACTGGCTCCCGGTGCGAGCTCGGGGGTCTGCACGGTCTGGATGGTCTCCCTATTGCTGTTGCGCGTCGCCTCGAGTACCACCGGGACTCCTGCCGGCACGGTCGCGCTGCCCTCGTTGGCGACCTCGACGGTGATATCAACCGTCGAGGCGATACCGCAGGCATGATCGCGCACATCGAGCTGGCGTATCGCCAGGGTCTCGAGGCCGAGATCATCGGCCGAACGCACGAGGTCCGCCTCATTATTGTCCTCGACACATTCGTTGGTCGTCTGCCCGGCGTCGGCGGTCGCCTCGAGCTCGAAGCCGTCGTCGAGCGCATCCTGGGCGACCGTCCACTCGATGGTCAGCGTTTCGCTCCCGCCGGGCAACAATCGCGTGGCCGTCTGCACGGTGCCGATGACCTCCGTATTGCCGTCGATGATGCCTCGGACTTCGACCTCCACGCCGGGACCGACGCCGAGGGAGCCGTCGTTTTTGACGGTAACCTCCACTTCGACGGTGATCTGATCACCGCAGCTCAAACCGCGCACGCCGATCTCGTCGACGACCAAGTCCGGGGCGTTGAACAAGCCGTCGGGCTGGGCGTTGAGCCGAAAAGAGTTGGTGATCGACGAGGTATAGTGCAGCGGCTGCTGGGCGGGGACGGAGCCATCGTCCTCGACGTTGGTGATATGATAGGCGTGCTGATTCCAAATCTGGCGAGTGGGCACCCAATTATTGTCGGCGTCGCCGTAGACGAATAGGCCGGTGGTGCCTCCGGCGGGGTAATTGTCGTAGTTGTCCTCACAGCCGTCGCGGTCGATCTGGTCGTTATTGGACACCACCACGATCTCGGCGTTGAAGTCCGCGTCGACGTCGACCACGATGGGGTTTTCGCTGCCCGTCCGGGTCGAATTTGCCTGCTCGAAGAGCACCGTGCCATCGATCCCGTCGTATACGCGCAGAAAGCACTCGTCGTTATAGACGACTTCGGCGCGCCCATCGCCCTCGAAGTCAAAGACGCTCGAGCCTGTGCGCGAGCTCGACAGATCTTGGACCTCGTTCGACCAGAGGATGCCATCGTCGCGCTCCGAGGCGCAGAACGCCGGGTCCGGATCGCTGCCCTGGCAGTCCAAGTCGTAGACGGTATAGCGGCCCTGGCCGGCCGCCGAGAATTCGAGGCGGCCGTCACCGTCGAAGTCGGCGATGGTCGGCGGGCCGCCCTCGCCGCCGCCGGGGATCGCCCGCGGCCCGAAGATGACGCTGCCGTCGGCCCCGCTCAATACATAGACCTCTCCGGGGCTGACGGTGACCACCTCCGGAACCGCGTCGCCGTTGAAGTCACCGACCGCCGGATAACCATCCTCGACCGCATCGGAGACATCCCACAGGACCGTCCCGTCATTTCGGAGCGCGCGATTTCCGGCGAGCAATTCCAGATTTCGGTTGCCCTGATCGTCGACCGCACCATCGAGGTCGGCGACCGCGGAGATGACTCGACTGCCATTGTGGCCGCCGGCTGCCCCCTCGTTGATCCCGCGCCAGATATTGCCGTCTGCGCCGACCACGCTCAGCCCGAGGACCACCTCGGCGCTGCCGTCGCCGTCCAGATCGGCGATCGCAGGAGCGGACTCCTGGGAGATCTCCCCCAGCGGCCCCTCGGCGTTCGACCACCACTCGGTGAGCTCGCCATTGGCCGCATCGAGCCGGAACGCCACCAGACCGCCGCCGTCTTGTTGAGCGACGATTTCGAGCTCGGGCGTGCTCGGATCGAGGTCGGCCACGGCAATGCCGGCGCTATTATTCTGGACCCTTCCCACGCCACCATAAGCGATCAGATCCATGGTCTGGCTGTCGATGACCGCCAGCAGCGCCTCCCCGAGGCTTCCGCGATAAAAAAGCGCGACGATCTCGGGGATGCCGTCGGCGTCGACGTCAGCGACCGCCGGCGTGGTAAACGATTTGTCGTAGGTCTGGCCGTCGTGCTCGACGCCGCCAAAGGACCGCTCACTGGAAGGGGTAAACTCACCGATGGGTGGACGAAACGTGCACTCTTCGGTGACCGCATCGCGCGGCAGACACTTCGAGAGCGTCGATTCGCAATATTGGTCCTCGGGGCATTGGAAGGAGTTGGTGCAGTCCTCGCCCGGCACATGGCAGCCCTCGAAGATGCACACCTCTTCGCCGGCACAGCAAAGCTGCATCGATCCACCGCACCGCGTCCCCTCGCAGGGATCCATACACTGATCGTCGACGCATTCCTGGCCGTCTTCACAGCATTCACCCGCGCATTGTGAAGCCTGCGGACATGACTGTTCGGCGTCGGCATCGGCGCCGGCCTCGACATCGGTCGCCACGTCGGGTTCGACGTCGAAAGTTGCAGAATCGCCCACATCTCCAGAATCGCCACCATCGAGGCCCACGCCACCGCCACCGCCACCGACCGAGTCATCGCAGCTGCCGCAGCCGGCCAACGCCATCAAAGCACAGCCCACCGCCACAAATACCAGTCGTCGCCATTTTTGCGCGCACATTTCCATTCCTTTTTGCCAGAACCAACCATCATCCCGCCGAGCACGGTGGCGCCATTATCCCGCACACCCACCTCGTCCGCAAATACTCCGCCGCCTTCTCGAGAGCGACTTTTGACACCACCACCTTTCGAAACCACCAAGGCGCGTGTGGCAATTGCCTCGAAATTTTGACAGAGTAGATCCTAGCCTCTTCACTAGAGAATGCGGGCCGAGAAGGGAAACCTCGATGGAGAATGTAAAAAATGCGTAAGCTGTGGATTTTTGCTCTGGCGCTGACTCTCGTTTGCGCGGCCGTCGGCTGCTCCGATGATGACTCGAATAATGGCCCGACGCCGATCCCGGGAAATAACAACCAGAATAATTCTGACGACGACGCTGATATCGACGCCGCCGATGCAGGCGGCGACGCCGATGCAGCTGTGCCCGATGGAGACCCTTCGCCCGACGCCGACGGCGGCACCGAGGTGACCGACCTTTGCGACGGGTTCGAGTCGTTAGGCACGCTCCCTGGGGCGTCGACCACCAACGCTTCGGGTAATACGGCCGATGGCACCAACCTGGTCGATCCGAGCTGCGGGTCGAGCGACAAACGCGAAGTGGTCTTCGAGTTCACCGTCGACCAGCCCATGCGCATCAACACCGAGGTTCAGTCCCAAGACACCGATGACTGGGTCCTCGCCCTATATACCGGGAGCTGTGACTCACCCGAGCGGCTCAAGTGTAAGACCGGTACGGCGGATGTCTTCGTCGCCGAAGCCGGAGAGACCTACTACCTGGCGGTGGAGACCGGCGCCGGCTCCACAGATGCCGCGTTTTCGTTGGCGTTGGAGACCACTCGACTCGACTGCGCACCGGTGGGCTCGACCACTTGCGACGGCGACCGCGTCACCCACTGCGAGTCGGGCGGCATGAGTGAGGTGACCTACGAGTGCGCCTACGCCTGTGAGAGCGGCGCCTGCGGCGGCGATGTCTGCGACAACGCCATCGAGGTCGCCAGCAGCGGCACCACGACCTTCTCGGGCTCCTATACGGGCTACGTGAGCAACTTCAACTTCGACAATCGCGCCGATTGCTCCTCGTCGGACGCCGGCGTCAATACGCCCGGCCAAGACCTGGTCTTCTCACTGCCGGGGCTGAGCGCCGGCCAAGAGGTGGTCGTCGATGCGTCGGCCGACGAATTCCAAAACGCCATCTTCGTCATGGAGGGATGCTCGTCTCAGGAGGCTTGCGTCGCCGGCGGCCTGCAGGTCGACGAGATCCTCGAGTGGACGGTGCCCGACGACGGCGACTACCACGTGGTCGTCGACCTGCTCGAAGAGGCCGACGGAGACTTCGAGTTCACCATCACCCGATAAAATGCTGGAATGGCGGCCTCGCGAAGATGCGGGGTCGATTTTTCGACCGAGGATTGAGCCGTGAAAGAATGTAGTCGAGTGTTGATTCTCTTGTTGGTGCTCTTTTCCTTTGCCGGTTGTGGTGATGTCGACGACGAGAACAACGACTTCAGCAACTTCTCGAACCGCAGCAATAGCAGCGGTGGTGATGCTGACGCCGAGATCGACGCGGGAGGCGACGGTGGGGATATTGGCGGCCCAGACGCCGAACCCGACGCGGAGGCCGACGCCGATCCATCCGATGTAGCCGAAGGTAGCAGTTGCACGAAGCCGACCGATCTCGGGAGCCTCTCAGCCGGCCAGGAGCATCAGTTCAACTCGACTCTGGTTGCCCCGGCCGACGGGCTGGACAGCTCGTGTGAGCTCGAAAGTGACGGAGTCGACACCGGCGTGCGCGTCTTCTCCTTCGAGGTCGACGTCGCCTCTCGGGTCGGCTTTTGGACTACAGTGAGCCCCTCTCGACTCGATCTTCGCCGCGGCGGCTGTGCGGACGCCGACGAGGTGCTCACCTGCACCAGCCGCGGCAGCCACACCGACGATCTCCAGCCCGGAGAGACCTACCACTTGGCCGTCTGGGGCGACTTCAATCAGGGTGATTTCGAGTTGCGCCTCAACATCAGCGAGGCCATCTGTGACCCGGAAGCCCCAAACTGGTGCGAGGCCGGCGAACTCAACGACTGCCCCAACAGCAGCCGAATCGAAACCTATAACTGCATCGACGACTGCGCTGATGACGCCGCTTGCAGCGGTGACGCGTGCAGCTCGGCGGTCCCGGTCGATCTGTCCAATACGACCAGCGCGAACTTCACCGGCAATCTCGGCGCGTATACCAACACCTGGAGCGCCGACCAAAAGGCCGGCTGCGGCTTCGAGGGCGGCTCGGGTTTCGACACCTCCGACGGCGAAGCCATCTTCGAGGTATCGGGGCTCACCGCCGGACAGCAACTCGACGTCGAATCGCTGCGCACCGGCGACTACGCCTTTTATGTGCTCGACAGTTGTGCCGACGACACCTGCCTGGCGGCGGTCGACAGCGATGACTCCGGCGACCAACGCATGAGCTTCGATGTGCCCGCCGACGGCAGCTACGTCGTCATCATCGAACCACTCACCGGCACTGATCTGGACTTCGAATTCGCCTTCGAGGTGCAGTAGCACACAGCCCGCTGAAACCACGTCGGGCGGCGATCCCGCGGCAGCAAAAGCTGCCCTCATCGCCGCGTTAACGCGGTATTGTTGTGTATTCTCCGGACATTCTGTATAGTGAAGGTTAGACTGCTTCAATCTAAAACTCGTGAAGATTTCAAAGTGCTAGAACCCGTTCTAGCAGCTTTGAGAGGGCGTCAGATGATGAACAGCCGACTAATAAAAGCTGTATTCGCAGGCTCGCTCGCCGTGACCACCATGCTCGCGATCACCGGCGATGCTCGGGCTGATAGCGTGGCCGAGTACGACGGCTCGTGGAAGGCGCCCGACGTGTCGATATTTATGGGCTCCGACGTGCTCGTCAACGCCGGAGCCGACAAGACAGGCACCTCGCTAAACGAGACCATCTACAATCATTGGGTCGAAGGAGATTGCGTCTATGACGAAGACACCGGCGAGCCCAGCAGCACCTGCGACCGGCTGCGCTACGGCCTGACGATGTACCGGGGTCCGGCGGATAGCAACGATGTGTGTGTCGATCTGTTGGTCAATCCGTTTTGGCCCAAAGAGGACGGCGGCGGTCACCTGACCGAAGACGACGAACAGTGGAAAATCGACGGCGAGCAGTACAAGATCTCGTCCTTGGGCGGCAAAGCTCACCTTTATTGTAGCGAACACCCCGACCAACGACCGCTGGGCGAGGTGATGAATAGCTATCGCGACCAACGGCTCGCGGAGCTGGGGACCAATTGGCCGGACAGGCCGCAACTGCACTATCACGTCATCAAGAATCTGCCCCAGCAGTCCGATGGTCAAAACGGAAAGCAAGTCCGCGAGTCGCTGGAGGCCGCCTGTAGCCTCTACCACGGCAACGGCAACCAGCACCTCTCGATGCCCTCCTGGATCATGACGTCGCCTAATTCGACCGCCGACGCCGATCTCTACGCCGGGATGCTCGCCGCCGCCGGCGGCACCGGCCAGTGCTGCTATAAGGACACACTCGACGTCGACTGCGACCCGACCGACCCGGCCGATGTGATCGATATGTGTGACCACCTCGGCGAGCAGACCCTCGACGGGAATATGCGACACAACGAAAGCCGGCTTCGCGAAGATATCACCGATCGACGCTACAAATGCTCCGGCACTGAAAAAGTCGCCGGCACCGGAGCTATGGAAGCCGAGAGCCAGTCCGAGATGAAGTGCCACCTACAGGGCAGCAACTGCGATGATGGCGACTACCCCACCAACCTGTGGCCGCTGATGTCCTGCGTGCAATTTCGGCCCAGCAATATCCATCCGGACGATCTGGCCATCCACTATTGCGGCGACGACGTCGAGTCTCTGCTTAGCGACGACGAGAAGGATACCTACGATCTCCGAGACTCCGACAGCTCCGACGGAGACTGCATTACCCTATCGGTGGCTAATGGCGGCCTGGAGTATGTCGACGAGGAACAACACCTGTTCTACCCAACCATCGGTGGCACCGATATCTGCGTCCAGATTGCTCACGGCCAGGGATGGACCCAGATAGTGTGCCCCAATCAGGGCAAGCTATGTGACCTCAATGACGGCAGCCAGTGCTCGTTGGGGCGGTTCGAATGCATCAATGAGCGCGACGTGTGCGAGCGCTATCCCGGAAACGACAGCTGCGACTCGGCGGCCTGCGCCGGTGAGTCCGTCCACGAAACCGGCGTAATGCCTCCCAACGCTCAATTCGTCGTCGATCGCTCGGGCTCGATGCCCATCGATGATCGGTGGGGCTCGGCGAGGCAGGTCGCCTCGAATTTGGCCGACTGGAGCTACGAAGGCCAAGGCTGTGAAGATGATGGCGAAAACTGCGACAAGGTCCGCCTCGGGGTCCATTTCTGGAGCGGGACCGGCCAGCTAGAGCAAACGGCGATTTCGGCTGCCGAGGACGTCCGTGGCGACGATATGGAAGACGCGTTTGATGATAATTACCCCTCCGGTGGCACCGACTTCCACCAGGCCGGGCGCCTGCTCACCAATGAAGCTGCACTCAGTGATCCCGGGCGCAGCAACGTGGGCATCTTCGTAACCGACGGCATCGCCGAACACGCCTACACCACTCGAGAGGCGGTACGCTCGTTTTGTGAGCTGCGGAATCGATCCGATGCACCCGTGGCCACTTATTCGGTTGGCTTCGCTGACGGCGACAACAACCTCAACTCGATCATCGCGGCGGCCGGCGGAACCGGGAGTTGCTGTTTCAGCGACGACGGGACCTGCGACACCGAGTACGAATATTCTCCATGTGAGATGTATCGCTACGAGCAGGCCAACGGCCAGAATATCGTCGACAAGTTCGAGGATTGGCTCTCGGGCCAAGGCAGCTATCACTCTGAATGGCATGACCTCCTCGATCGGCTCGATAGCGAAACCCGGACTGAAGATGGGTTCAACGCAGGAAGCGTCGCCGACGACCTCGACATGGTCGACGACGTCGCTCGCTGGTTGATCAAGCAAGACCACGGCTGGGACCCACAACATCTGGACTGTGAAAACGACGGTGGCGACGTCAATTCCTCCGATGACCTCGAATTTCTCAAGTGGACGCTCTGTGAGACCAAAAAGACGCTCGCCTATGTGGTGCGCCATAAATACGGCGGCAACATCGCCGAGGATGTCTCGGAGTGGAGTGACTTCAACTACGCCTACTCACTCAACCACGACTCGACCTTCGTCGACCACGACTATGTCTGTACGGGCAGCAAATATGCCGACGACGAAGACCAACTTCAGGAAGAGCTGCAGGCCATCCTCGAAGGCATCGAGTGCACCTACCCGTTGTCGCTATTATCCGACCAGGACGGTGCCCCGGACTTCACCGACGCTACCCACGTCAAAATGTATATGCCCGAGTACGGCGCAGTCGTCCGGGTCCCGCACGCCGAAGACGACGACGGCCTGCAGGAGTTCGAAGACGAATTGTGCACGTTGGGCGTGCCCAACTGCACCAGCTACGGCGACGACGGCTGGAGCTTCGCCAACGAGGGCCGCACCGCCGTCGAACTCTCCGCCGAGCTCTGCGACTATACCAAGGGCGACGACGTCCAGAAGGTCACCACTCAGGTCTGCCGCACCTGTGACCCCGACCAGCTTGGTGATGCCTGCAACTGGGTGAAGTGCAATCCGACCAGCTTCTCGGACGGGTACGGCTATGACGACGAAGGCGTTCAGTGCCAGGAAGTCGACCACCCCTGCCCGGACAATCCCAATGAGACCTGCACAAGCTGGGCCAAGACCGGCCGCTGCGGCTTGGGCGAGTATGCCTGTGACGATCGCGGCCTCCCCTATTGCGAGCAGGTCCACAGCCGCATGCCGGAGATCTGCAACGGCGTCGACGACGACTGTGACGGAGCTATCGACGACCTGGAGGAGAACCGTGAGGAGTGGGATGACGACAAATATGACATCACCGGCGAGGAATACGACGGCTGGTATTGCGGCTACCACGACACCTGTCGCTGCCCCGACGGCCAACCCGACTCCATCGGCGGCTATAAGACCGACGACGACGAATTCGTCAGCATGATGAAACATCAGCAGGAATTCGGTAACTGTGAGTGCGGCGAGGGACTCTCCGCCGACTACGAGCAGACCCGCACCTATAGCATGGACGACTCCAGCCAAACCGAAGAGCCCAAGGCCGGATGCTCGGCCACCGGCAGCGGCTCGGCGGGCGGCTTCGCCTCCACGGTGCTCGCCCTGCTATTCGGCGTCTTCGGCCTGCGGCGCCGCCGCGGCTAAGCCACAGCACAGCAACTGATATGAAACGCACAGGGCGCAGAGAGCGCAGAGATAAGAAGATGAACTTCTTTCTCCGCGCCTTCTGCGCCCTGTGCGTTGAAGCCGCTTTTGGCCGTCTTTTTTAGGTAAGCACGTCGTCGCCGAAGACCGCGCGGATCACGTCGGCCAATGTGCGCGAGAAGTCGAGCTTGAAGCCCTCGAAGGGCGAGTCGCCCGGCGAGGAGACCTCTTCGATGGCCGCCAGATTGCCCCGCGGCAAAACGCCGCGCTCGAAGCCGAGCTTTTTGGCCTCGCCCAGACGTGCCAGCGCTTGGGTCACCGCGCGGACTTCTCCGGTCAGACCCACCTCTCCGAACGTGATGGCGCTCGAGGGAACACCCCGGTCGAGATAGCTCGACAAGATCGCGACCGCGATCCCCAGGTCGGCAGCCGGCTCGCTGACGCGTACTCCGCCGGCGACGTTGACGAAGACGTCGTGGCCGGCGACCTTCAGGCCGGTTCGCTTCTCGATGATATTGAGCAGCAACATGACACGGTTCTGATCGACGCCGATGGCGGTCACGCGCGGCGGCCCGTAATTATTCGGGCTGACCAGCGCCTGGACCTCGACCAGAAGCGGGCGCGTGCCCTCCACGATCGGGACCACGGCGCTGCCGCTGGCCTTCTCGGGCCGCTCGGCCAAGAACATCGCCGAGGGGTTGAGGACCTCGTGCAGCCCGCTCCCGCGCATCTCGAACACGCCGATCTCGTTGGTCGATCCGTAGCGGTTCTTGACTGCTCGGAGCACCCGGTAATTCATGCCGGGCTGGCCTTCGAAGTACAATACGGTGTCGACCATATGCTCGAGGACCTTCGGGCCGGCGATGGAGCCATCTTTGGTGACGTGGCCGACGAGGATCGTCGGAATGCCCAGTCCCTTGGCCAGCTGGGTCAGCGCGCTGGTGACCTCGCGAAGCTGGGCGACGCTGCCCGGAGACGAGTTCAGTCGCTCGGTGGACAGTGTCTGGATGGAGTCGACGATGACCAGATCGGGTTTCTTGTCGCGCAGCTTCTTCTCGGCGCGCTCGAGGATGGTCTCGCCGACCACCCAGATATTGTCGGCTTCGACGTCGAGCCTGTCGGCGCGCATCTTCAGCTGGGAGAGGCTCTCTTCGCCCGAGATATACAGGACGTCGAGGCCGCGGCCGGCGAAGTCGCCGGCGACCTGTAGCGACAGCGTCGACTTGCCGATGCCCGGATCGCCTCCCAGAAGGATGACGCTGCCGGGCACGAAGCCGCCGCCGAGCACGCGGTCGAACTCGGAGATGCCGCTGCCGACGCGGTTCTCGTCGACCAGCTCGACCTCGCTCATGCGCACCGGCTCGGCGCCGCCCTCGGCTCCGTAGCCGGCGCGGGCTTTGGTCGACGACGAGGAGCTCGAGGCGGCTTGCTCGCCGCCTCGGACTTCCTCGACGAGTGTGTTCCACTCGTCGCATCCGTCGCATTTACCGGCCCATTTGGGATGCTCGTGACCGCAACTCTGGCAGACGTAGAAGGTGCGTGGTTTGGCCATTGGCTGAAATCTCGTTTCAATCAGAGCCACCGACCTTCACCGTCAAGCAACGGTCCGTGCCACCCTGAAATAGTTCTTGGTGATTGGTTCTTGGTTCTTGCCTTCGCATAGTGAGACGCGATGCCTTAGCGCCCTACTGTACCAAGAACCAAGAACCAAGAACCTTTACAAGGAGCCTGAGCCGCTCACGCTACGCGAGATTTGGCAACATCAATGGACGCGTGTCTTGCAGCGTTTCAATCGCGGGACTCACCAGACTTCTCAGCCTCGTCCAACCCCTGATCGGTGATTCGAAATTCCACGCGACGGTTCAACGACTGATTGCGCTTGGAGGTATTGGGCACCAGCGGTTGGGTCTCGCCCAGGCCGCGGGCTTCCACACGCTCCGGGCTGATCCCCTTCTCGATGAGGTATTTGCGCACACTGTCGGCGCGGTCCTGGGACAGCTCCATATTGTAGTCGTCGGCGCCCACATCGTCGGTGTGTCCATCGACGCGGACTCCCTTGATGCGCGGTGTCTCCAGCAGGACCGAGGCGACCTGGTCGAGCACGTTGAACGAGCGCGGCAGGATCTTGGCCTTGCCGGTCTCGAAGAAGACCTTTTCGTTGATGCGGATGCGGTCTTCCTCGACCTCGACGAGATTCTCCTCGGGTTCGGGCTGCAGCGTGATCTCGAGCTGCAGCTCGCGATTGCTGGCCACTTCGGCGTCACGTCCGCCGGTCAGGTAGTCCTCGGCGCGGGCCGCGACGGTATAATCACCGGCGGTGACCTCGAGTTGGAAGCGGCCGTCCGCGTCGGTGGTGACCTTCTCGGTCTGCGGGCCAGTCAGTTCGATGGTCGCGTTCGCGATCGGCTCGCCTTCCTGGTCGATGACCGCGCCGCCAACGGTGCCCTTTCTGGGCAGCGGCTCGAGCGAGACGGCCAATTCGACCTCGCCCTCTTCTTCGAGCTTCTGGCTGGCCTCTGCGGGCTTGTAGTGGGGATGGGAGATCTCGAAGCTCAGCTCGCTGCCGGGCTCGAAGCCATAGGAGTGAAAGGTGCCGTCGTCGGAGGTCGACTGAGGGGTCTTCTCACTCGCCCCCAGATAACGCACCGTGGCTCCCGAGATCGTCTCGCCGGTCTTCTTGTCGGTCACCGTTCCGAGCACGAACGCCTGCGGGGGCATCTTCTCAATTTCCTTTTCGACGACCTTTTCGACGTATTCGATCTTCGGCTCCGGATCGATGGCCCAGCTCGCGCCGAGGATCATCTGCCAGGGCGCGGTGACCGGAATGCCCTCGACGTCTTCGCTGGTCATGCCGATGTCGAGCCCGGCGGTCAGGCCGAGGTTGTCGACCGGCTCGGCGCGCAACCCGAGGCTGAGCACATTGGGATAGCCGACGAAGCCTCTATCCGAGACACAGTCGAGGGTCGCGGCCTCCGGGCAGACGGCGTCGTCGGGGTTGACGGGGACGTCGAGGTTCCACGCCAAAAACGGCGACACATACGGCAGTCCGTATTCGAAGCCGAGTCCGAACTGCAGGTAGTCGTAGCCGCTGATATCGTGGGCGAAGCGCTCGACGCGCGTGATCCGCGTATCGTCGGGCACCATATTGGAGGTGTTGTCGAAGCGATAGCCGAAGTTGAAGTGGCCGGTCAGCGGAACCTTGGCGCCGTCGACCCTCGGCAGATATTCGCCGAATTCAGCGGTCGTCAGAAGGCGCGGCCGAACGCTGGTGGAGCCGGCGTCGAGTCCCGCCGAGGCAAAACCGGTGGGCATAAAGGCGGTCAGGTCGCCGGCCACGTAGATTCCCGGCTTCGGGTTGAGGTGGCCGCGCACTCCGAGGTGGAGGTCGCCCTGGGCGAGCATCGCCTGCGGCCGGCCGAAGGTATTGACGTTATTGGAGGCGCCCACGCCCAGGTTGGCCGTGAAGTGCTCCATGATGGTCGCCTGAAACAGCAGGTTGCCGGTGAAATACTCGTTTTGATCCTGGTAGCGCACGACACCCTCGCCGGTGGTAAAGCTCCCCAGGAAAGCCACGTGGTAGGTATTGGCCTTGCCGGGCACCGCCGAGGCCATGTGCTGGAAGCCGCGTGCGCCCTCGATGTTGACGCCGGTGTCCACCAGACGCTCATCGACCGCGACGCCGTCGTTGGTTTCATCGCCGCTGAGCTCGCCGTCGCTCGACTCGTCGTCGCCGGCTTCGTCGGAGGCACCTGTATCTTCAGTCGCCTCGGCGTCACCTTCTTCAGCCGGATTCTCCTCGGCTTCGGTGGCATCCTCGTCGCCTTCGGCCGCGGCATCCTCGGGCTCATCGGGCTCCTCGGCAGGTTCCGTTTCGACGACCTCATCGTCGGGCTCGGCGGCGTCCAATTCGTCTGCAGATGGCAGCCCTTGGGCGCCGACGGCGGCCGGAGCCGCAACGAGCGCGAGCGCCATGGCGACAATCATCGCCCGCAGGGGCGTCGCCAGCTTAGTGAGCTGATGGTTTCGTTCGAAGTCACGACCATTCATCCACATACTCCCTTCACGAGAATCGCTGGCCCGACAATCTTCGGGCGACAGGCTCCTCAGCATCGTTGAAACGTCACTCACAGCTAACCTCAGTTCACACTGGCGTCAAGAATCCGAACAACTCCAAGACGAGTCTGACCGCCCCGAAAACCACCACCGCGATGAGGCATCCCATTAAAACGGGATTGTCGGTTCTTTTCCAGTACGCCCTTCCCGGGTATTTCAAACGGCGCCCGAAGGCGGCCTCGACAGCGTTCCTCGCAGCCACCGCAAAAAAACCGACAACCACCAGCCATGCGAATGGATGCATGGTCAGCGAAGCTCTCAATTCACCGTGGGCGAGCGACACACAGGCGCGGGTCATCCCACAGCCCGGGCAACTCAAGCCGGTCAGGCGCCGAAACGGACATAATACCGTACCGTCGACCGGCGTGTGGGGAAAAGCGATCAATGCCACCACAAAGGCGACAAATAATCCGGCGACCACGCCCGCCCTTCGGCGCTCGGCGCGAGTCAACGCGCCTTCAAGCTGGAAGAGATCACCCACGGTTGCCTGCTCACGCGATCGTCTCAGGTCTCGGAACGCGCCCACGATAGTTGCCGAGCGCAAAATAGAAAAGGCGCCCACAACGTCGAACTGCATAAATATTTATGCCAGCCCACGCTGCGCACGCCTCATCTACCTATCAATCAACAACAAAGACGGCTTAAAAATCGCCGGTAGTGCCGTGGCCGGCGCCCTGGGGCGCACCGTTTTCCCAGGCATTGTTGAGCGACTGCTGCAAAAACAGCGGCCCGATGCCGATGAGCATCATCACGAAGAGGATCGGCGGGTCCATGACCGGCTGTACGCCCCAGCCACGCTGCAACTCCGCGAGCGACTCGGCCACTCGCCACCAATAATAAAAGCCCCACAGTCCGCAGGTTACGAGGGTGAGCAACAATTCCTTGACGCCGTTGAATTCCTCGCGCCCAAGGCCCTTATTTACATCCTCGGGCAACGCGAAAAACGCATACCACATCGCGTAGATGCCACAGGTGACGAGCGACAAAATGAGCACGGTGATCGGATTACGAACTTCGCCTCGTTGCATATTCTTCTCCTGAGAACAGACGTCCTCGAAACAGACGTTATTAAATTACCCCGACAACTCACGCACTTGTGCCGCAAACGACGGGATGACGCTCGATTATAAATCTTGATATATTCTTTAGATAATTGCGGCCGCACAGTCAACCGTGAACGCACTCAGACGGGACGTCCACGGGGCACGCTCTGGTGTGGCGAACCCGACCCGGCGAGATTTCTCAAAATAAATGACCTTGCTGCTTTGTTCACAAGCCGACCCAATGTTGAGGCCGCCCATTTTAGCTAGAGGCGCGCCGTTGAGCTAAGGGCACAACTGCGGTACGTGTGCCCTATTGATGCGATGGGCGTGTTTGCCCTCCCACATCCCTATCTCGTGAATGCTGGAGTAGAGAATGAACCTGATCGCCGCATTGCCCTATTGGCAGTTCGGGCCGTGGACGCTGGTGGAGAACCTGCCGGTATTCAACGCCCCGCTGCAGATCCATTCCTTCGGCCTGCTGACGGCCATCGGGTTGATCACATGTCTGACCGTGGCCAGCTGGCGCGGTGAAAACAGAATGGGAGTCAGCGGTGAGGAGGTTCAGAATTTCGGGATCTTCCTGATCGTGTTCGGCTGGATCTTCTCCCACATGTTCAACGTGGTCTTCTACGAGCCGGAAAAACTGGCCGAGAACCCGCTGATCCTCTTCGAGGTGTGGGGCTCGATTTCGAGCTACGGCGGGCTTCTGGGGGGTATCATCGCGCTCTTTATCTGGAAGGCGACCCACAAGGACCTCGATCTACTCGAATGGGCTGATCTGGGCGCCTGGAGCCTGCCTTTCGCATGGTTCTTCGGGCGTATGGGCTGCGCGTCGGTCCACGACCACCCGGGCGCCATCGCCCCGGAGAGCTGGCCGCTGGCGATTCAATTCCCCGACGGCACGCTGCGCCACGACCTGGGCTTCTACGAGATGTTCTGGTGGGCGGCGATCGTCATCGCCGTCATCTTGCTCGACCGCAAGGAGCGCCCCAAAGGCTTCTTCTTGGGCGTGGTCTTTATGATGTACGCCCCGGTTCGCTTCGTGCTCGACTTTTTGCGGGTTTGGCCCGAATCGGCGGCCGGAGGCATCGACGTCAATCCGTTTGTGGGCTTCTTTCTCGACCTACTGCACGTCCAGCCCGAGGCCTATACCTACGGTGGTGACGCGCGTTATCTCGGGCTGACGCCGGCACAATATGTCTCTATCGGAATCTTTACCGCGGGTCTGATCATCTTCTTGAAGGTGAAGGACAATCCGCCGATGGCGTGGAAGAAGTTCAAGCGAGAGGACAAAGATGGCGACCGCCGCAAGTGATCCGGTTCAATCTCCCGAGACCGACGAGTCCAAGCCACCCGAGGCCGGCTCGCCTGAAACCGGCGCCGAAGTGCGCCTGAGCGTGGGCGGGATGAGCTGCGCGTCGTGCGTCTCGAGCGTCGAATCGGCGCTCGACGATCTGGACGACGTCGCGGAGGTCCGCGTCAACTTCGCCACCGAGCGCGCTTCGGTGCGCCTGCGCGAGGAATATCCCGACGACGCCGCGCTCGGCCGGCTGCGCGAGGCCGTCGAAGGCGTCGGCTTCGAGGTCCTCGACGTCGACGCCCCCCAGGCAGAACAAACAACCGAGCAGCCCGAGGGCCAACGCCCCCGCTCGCCCGCAAAGCGCGAAAAATCCACCATGGGCGAGCGCCGCGCCGAGGAAGCGCGCCGCTGGAAGCTGCGTTGGATCGTCGGCCTGGTGCTGACCGTGCCCATCCTGCTCATGCAGATGGGCCCGATGTGGTTCGGCTTGAGCCTGGACGCCGCAGCCGACGCCGGCCGCCTCGGTATACTCGCCTACCTGACGACCGTGGTCTACGGCTACGTCGGCAAGCCCTATCTGGAAGGCGCCTGGAAGAATCTGAAGCACTTCCGCGCCAATATGGACACCCTCATCGCGCTGGGCTCGACGGCCGCCTGGGGCTTCTCGATGGTCGTCGCCGTCGCCGCCCTGCTGGGCACGACGCTGGCCGGAGGCGAGGTCTACTTCGACGGCGCGGCGATGATCCTGACGCTCATCTCGGTCGGCAAGTGGCTCGAAGCGCGCGCCAAAGGAAAGGCCGGCGAGGCCATCGAAGCCTTGCTCGGCCTGGCCGCGACCAAGGCGACTGTGCGCCGCGGCGACTCGTGGGTCGAGGTGCCCACCGACCAACTCCAGCACGGCGACGAGATGCTCGTCAAACCCGGCGAGAAAATTCCCACCGACGGCGTGGTCATCGAGGGCAAGGCCGACGTCGACGAGGCGATGATCACCGGCGAATCGGTGCCGGTGACCCGCACCGAGGGCGACGAGGTCATCGGCTCGACAATCAACACCGACGGCCGGCTCGTGGTCCGCGCCACCCGCGTGGGCGCCGAGACCGCCCTGGCCCAGATCGTCGAGCTTGTCGAAAAGGCTCAAGAATCCAAGGCCGATATCCAGCGCCTGGCCGACCGGGTCTCCGGGGTCTTCGTACCCACAATTATCGTCATCGCGATCGTCACCTTCGTCGGCTGGCTGATCTACGGCGGCGGCGTACTCGGCCCGGCCGTGCTGGCCTCGGTGGCCGTACTCATCGTCGCCTGCCCATGTGCGCTCGGGCTCGCCACACCCACCGCAATCATGGTCGGCACCGGCAAGGGCGCTCAGAAGGGCATCCTGATCCGCGACGCGCAGGCTCTGGAGCGTGCGCGCTCGATGGACGTGGTCGTCTTCGACAAGACCGGCACCCTGACCAGCGGCAAGATGCAGGTCAGCGACGTGCGCGCCCGCGTCGTCGAGGAAGAATTCTTGCGCCTATGTGCCTCCCTGGAGTCCTCCAGCGAGCACCCCATTGCCGCGGCCATCGTACGCCACGCCAAAGAACACGACGTCGAGCCCGAAGAGCTCGAGGAGTTCCGCTCGGTTGCCGGCGACGGCGTCGAGGGCACCATCGACGGCAAAGAATTGCGCATCGGCAAGCCCTCCTGGGCGCTGGGTGACTACATCGACAAGCACTCCGACGAGATCGAGGCGCTTCAAAAGGAAGGCAAGACGGTCATCGCTCTGGCCGAGAGTGGCAACCTGCTGGGACTGATCGCCGTGCGCGACGAGATCAAAGAGCAATCCGCCCCGACGGTCGCCTGGCTGACCGAGCGCGACGTCGAGGTCTGGATGATCACCGGCGATAACGAGGCCACGGCCAAAGCGGTCGCCGCCGAGGTGGGCATCGACCCCGAGCACGTCATGGCCGGCGTGCGCCCCGAGGACAAGTCCAACGCGGTCGAGAAGCTCCAAGACGGCGGAAAGCACGTCGTCGCCATGGTCGGCGACGGCATCAACGACGCCCCCGCCCTGGCCCAGGCCGACCTGGGGCTGGCGCTGGGCACCGGAACCGACGTGGCCATCGAGTCCTCCGACATCACGCTGGTCTCCGGCGACATCGTCGGCGTGCGCCGCGCCATCGCCTTGTCGCAGAAGACCTACGGAAAGATCCGACAGAACCTCTTCTGGGCGTTCTTCTACAACACTGCGCTCGTGCCGGTCGCCGCGTTTGGCTTCTTGGTGCCCGCGATGGCCGCAGGAGCCATGGCGCTGTCCAGCGTGAGCGTGGTCAGCAACTCGCTGCTGCTGAAGCGCTCGCAATTGGACTGACGTCCTCTGGGCGTCAAGAGGAGGGCTCGAAATTGGACTGACGTCCTCTGGGCGTCAGAAAGGAGTGATTTTTTTCTGACGGCCAGAGACCGTCAGTCCATTTATTGAATCCGCTCCCACGCATCCTCGTAGCTCTTCAAATCCTCCTGCGAAAATAGCACCATTCGCACCTCCCGAAGCGCCTCGGGATGGCCCTCCAAAAAGTCGCGAATCGTCCCCAGCGCCACCTCGGCGGCCTCGTCGATCGGATAGCCGTAGGCGCCGGTGCTGATCGACGGAAACGCGATGATCTCCAGGCCGTGCTCGACGGCCTCCTCCAAGCTGTTTCGGTAGGCATCGGCGAGCTTCTCGCGCTCACCTTTGTCGCCGCCGTTCCACACGGGACCGACGGTGTGGATGACCTTCAGAGCCGGCAAATTTCCGGCGGTGGTCATCACCGCCTCGCCGGTAGGCAACTTCCCCTGCCGCTGTCGAATCTCTCTGCACTCCGCCAGGATAGCGCCGCCGCCCTTTCGGTGAATCGCGCCGTCGACGCCGCCGCCTCCCAATAGCGAGGAGTTGGCGGCGTTGACGACCGCGTGGACGTCTTGCTCGGTGATATCGCCCTGCACCAACTTCAGGCGCGTACCGTTGATAGTCGTCTCCATGGGTCCTCCCTCTCTATCGTAGGATTGCTTTTTTAACGATTGCCGTCGTCTATGGCCCGTGGTCGTGGTCGTGGTCGTGGTCGTGGTCGTGGTCGTAATCGAACTGCAACACCTTCACTTTAACGACTACGTCCTGATTCGACGGCCCTTTCACCCAGATAACCACCCGAATCGCAATTGCTAAGCGGAACGCTGTACAACTCGTCGACGTCTACGACCACGCTCACGACCACGACCACGGTTTTACTGCGGTTCAGAAAGCTCGATATTCGCGTACGGCTGACCCGACCGGATGACGTGAATCTGTGCCGGAAGTCCGCTCTCGCCGACCTCTCCGTCGAGCCGGAGCTGCCAGGTGTGCCCGCCGGATCGGAACTCGACCCTACGAATGTGGGTCAGATCCCGGCTCAAGGCAATCTGTGGGGAGTCGCCGAACACGTAGACGAACGAGTCGCCCATCGGTTCAATGCTCGTCGAGGCCGCGTCGATGCGGCCCAGGGCGTCCTGGAGGTCGGTGACCGGGTCGGAGGATGCGACCAGCACCCAGATGACGCTCCACGGCGCATCTTGGTCCGCACCGATCTCGAGCGACTTGTCTTTGGCGCGCGCGGCCAACTCGACGCCCCCGTCGCTCACCGCGAGCGCGGCGCCGCGGTATTCGACGACACCGCGGGCGGTCACGCTGACCGTCATATCGAACGCAGGCGCCTGCTCGGCGTGGTCGGCGCGCACGGTCGCCTGACGCTCTTGCGCCACCTCGAGAGGCGGGCCGGCTGCGCTGGCGGTGGCGGCCGTGGAGGCCACCATAAACACCACCAATATGGCCGCGACGCGAGGAGTCATTCGTCGAAGACTCCTTTCTCGAAGCAATCACGCAGATAGGTGCGCAGCCTCTCGCCGATCTCGTCGTGCTGGAGCGCGTAGGAGATATTGGCGGTCAAAAAGCCCAACTTGTCACCGATGTCGTGGCGCATGCCGGTGAATTCGTAGCCGACCAGCGCTCGCTCGCGTGCCAGCTTGGCCAGCGCGTCAGTCAACTGGATCTCGCCAGACTCGTCGGGTTTGGCCTCGGCCAGGTAGTCGAAGATGGCCGGCGGCAGCAGATAACGCCCGATGATCGCCAGATCTGAAGGGGCGACCTCCGGCTGGGGCTTCTCGATGAGCGTGCGAATGCGGTGCAATCCCGGCGACCACGACTCACCGGAGACGATTCCGTAGCGATGGGTCTCGCTTGTGGGGACGCGCATCAGGCTGACCACCGCCTGACCATATTTCTCGAAGACGTCGATCATCTCCTTGGTACACGGCGGCTTGCTCGAGATGATGTCGTCGGGCAGCAGCACCATGAAGGGCTCGTCGCCGATGACGTCGCGGGCACAATAAATGGCGTGGCCCAGACCCAGCGGCTTTTTCTGGCGCACCGCGATGGTCCGAATCATGCTGCTGATCCTTCGGACCTTCTCGAGCTCCTGGAGTTTACCGCGCTCTTCGAGCAGCTTCTCGAGCTCGTAGTGATAGTCGAAGTGGTCCTCGATCCCGCCCTTGCCGCGGCCGGTGATGAAGATCACCTCCTCGATGCCCGATTGAATACACTCCTCGACGATCACCTGAATGGCAGGCACATCGACGATTGGCAGGAGTTCTTTGGGCACCGACTTGGTCACCGGAAGCAACCTGGTGCCGAAGCCCGCCACCGGAATGACGGCCTTTCGAACGTGTTTGGTCTTCATGTTACGAGTCCTTTGGTAGTAAATTCATCGCGACGATAGCAACTGTCTCTTAGGGCGCGCAAGCTGTCGGTGCCCGAGCCCACTGAGAAATGCGTGGACTTCACTATGAGGCGGCTTCACTGCTATAAAGGCGCGAGCGTCGACATCCATGCCCTTATTTTCTGCGCTGGAAAGAACCGATGAAACAGATCCTCATCGCATGCGGCGACGTCGAGTTGTTGCGCAAGCTCGTCTCGCAACTGCCTGAAAATGTCTTCAAGCCGATCGCCACCAAGACCGGTGCCGGCATCGCAAAAAAGGTCGCCGGCCGAGATATGCCGCTGGCGGTGGTCCACGAGGAGCTCGCCGACGGCACGGCCGCGCAATTGTGCGCGCAGTTGCAGCAATCGGCCAATCCTCCGTCGATCCTGTGGCTGTCGAACGGCTCGCCGCCTTCGGACGGCCCGTTCGACCGGGCACTGAAGTATCCGGTGCCCGGCCCGGTGTTTCGCAACGCGTTGGTGAAGCTGGCGAAGCTCGGAAAGAAAGAGCAGGATATGGACAAGTGGCGCTTGTTCTTCCGAGAGCTCAAGGCCCGCTTGGAGACGGTCGACGAGCAAAATTACTTCGAGGTCCTGGGCGTCCCCACCGGAGCGCCGCACCACAGATTGGTCAAGGCCTACGATCTGCTCAGCCAGCGCTACCACCCCGACCGCTACCGGCAGTTCCGCCAGGAAAAATGGGGCAAGGCCATCCACGAGAAGGCTACAAAGCTTTACAAGGTGATGACCGAGGCGTATCAGGTGCTCGGCGACCGCAAGCTGCGCGCCCGCTACGAGAAAGCACTCGAAGCCGGCGAGATTCGCCTCAGCTCCGAGGAGACCTCACCGACCGACAGCGGACCGTCCTCGCTGGTCGACATCGGTCAGACGGCCTCGTCGAAGAAGTTTTTGAAGCTGGCGCAGAGCGACTTGGCCGGCCAAAACCTTGCCAGTGCGCTCCAAAACCTGAAATTTGCTAAGAGTATGGAGCCGCAAAATACGGCCATCGCCGAAAAAATCGCCGAGCTCGAAGGCAAGCTAAACGGCTGACGCCTCGCGCGGCCCCGTCATCGACAGTTGGACGCCCTTACCGACAGTTGTATCCATGGCAAAGAAGAGTTCGAATCTGGTCACACGCGTCGTCACCGCAGTGGTGGCGATTCCGATTTTACTCGCGATCGTCTTCCCGGCACCAGCCTGGGCGGCGTTTGCGCTGGTGACCGTCGCCGGGATGATCACGACCTGGGAGTATTGCTCGATCACCTACGCCGACGAGCATACCCCGGCCAAAGTCGTCGCGGCGGTGCTCTCCGCGGGCCTGGCGGCCACGTTGTACTTCGCTCAAACGTGGCTTCTCTTCGCCACATTGGGCACGTTCCTGATCGTCTTCTTGCTCTTCTTATTTACCTACACCGACCAAGAGAAAGTCACCCACCAGATTGGCTCGACGTTGACCGGAATCCTATACGGCGGAGTCGTGTTAGCCACATTGTCACTGGTGATGCGCGACGCGGGCGACGCCGGCCCCTATTGGTTCGTGCTGGCCATGATCGTGGTCTGGTCGTCGGATACGGGGGCGTACTTCGCCGGTAGATTCCTCGGCAAGCACAAGCTGTACGAAGCGGTCAGCCCCAATAAGACGATCGAGGGCTCGATCGGCGGGCTCACCGCCAGTGTGGGTATGGCGTTTTTGTTCAATTACCTCTTCGGCTTCGACGCCGGTTGGACGAGCCTCGAGGTCTGGCAGGTGCTGGTGCTGGCGATCCCTGCCAACCTGCTGAGCCAGGTCGGCGATCTCTGCGCCAGCCTCGCCAAGCGCGCACACCAGGTCAAAGACAGCGGCCATATTATCCCCGGCCACGGGGGCATGATCGACCGCGTCGACGGGTTGATCTTCGCGGCACCCTGGTTCTACTTCGTCCTCGTTCAGTTCGTGCTGTGAGTGACGCAAGCCCGGCCTTCCACCTCCGTCGTTCTCTGTCGGTGCAGGAAACCTAGTTCATGAGTATCATTTACTTCATCATCCTGATCGGTGTCCTGATCTTCGTCCACGAATTCGGGCACTTCATCTTCGCGAAGTTCTTCGACGTGAAGGTGCTGCGCTTTTCCATCGGGATGGGTCCGCGCATCTTCGGCTTCACCAAAGGCGAGACCGAGTATGTGGTCTGCTGGCTGCCGCTGGGCGGCTACGTGCAGATGCTCGGCTTCGAGATGTCCGAGGTCGAGGACCTGCCCGAGGAGGACCGCGACCGCGCCCTGATGATGAAGCCCATCTGGCAGCGTTCGATCATCACGCTGGCCGGGCCGGTCTTCAACCTGATCCTGCCGGTGGTCATCTACTTCATGGCGACCATGATGCAGGTCACCGCCCCACCGGCGGTCATCGGCGAGGTTTTCGCCGAGACGCCCGCCTCCGAGGTCGGCCTGCAGCCCGGCGACCGGATCGTCGAGATCGACGGCGACGACGTCACCTATTGGCACGAGCTGACCGAGCATATCAGCGAGGCCTGGGACCGCGAGCTCGAGGTGACCTTCGAGCGCGACGGGGAGCGCCAAACGCTGTCGGTGCAGCCCGAAAAGAAGACATCGACCGACTTCATGGGCCTTCGCGTGCAGACCTACGGCATGCTGGGCATCCACCTGCAGCCGCATGGACCGACCGTCGGCGTCCCCGATCCGGCGAGCCCGGCGGCCAAGTCGGGCCTGGAGACCTTCGACCGCGTCGAGACGATCGACGGCGAGCCGATCAAACGCTTCGACCAGCTCGACTCCAAGATACGCAATAGCGAGGGCAAACCCCTCGATATGGTCGTGCTTCACCGCGTGCCCATTGACGCTGATTACGGGCGATTTTATTCGCAGCGCGTCGAGGAGCTCGAGGCCACGCCGGCCCCTGCCGACAACAACACCGGCGATAGCTACGAGCTCGGCGTCGAGCCGGTCGAGATGTTCGTCGCCAAGGTCGAGGAGGAGTCGCCCTCCGCCGAGGCCGGCCTGCAAGCCGGCGACAAGCTGCTGTCGCTCGACGGTCGCGCGTATAGCAATTGGAACCTGATCAACCGCCGCATCACCAACGACGTCAACGAAGAGGTCCTCGCCCAGCAAGAAGAGGGCGTCGACGACGTGCAGGTCTCGCCAGAATACGAGCTGGGCTACCTGCGCGACGGCCAGGAGTACACCACCACGCTCGCCCCGGAGGTCACCCGCTTCAAGGGCCAGGGAGACCAGGAGCGCTACCGCGTCTATATCGGCTGGGGGCACATCTCCAATCGGCTGGCTCCCGAGGAGATCGCGTTTCCGTTCTTCCCGCGCATGGCCTACGCCGCCGAGACCGGCGTCGAGCGCACCGGGGAGTTCGTCGACTTAATCGTCACCGGCTTTATCCGCATGGCCCAGGGACGCGTCAGCCTGGACAACCTGGGCGGGCCGATCATGATCGGCGAGCTCGCCGCCGAGGCCGGCAAGGCCGGCTGGCAGCCGTTTTTGCAGATGATGGCGCTGATCAGCATCAACCTGGCGGTCATCAACCTGCTCCCCATCCCGGTGCTCGACGGCGGCCACCTGCTCTTATACGCCCTCGAGGCCATCAAACGCGGCCCACTGAGCTACCGAACCCGCCAGATCGCCGCGTATATCGGCATCGCCATGATCATCTTCTTGATGGTCTTGGCCTTCAAAAACGATATCGAGCGCAATTGGGATAAGATCGCCGAATGGTTGAATTAGATACTGCAGAGAGTGAGAGAGTGAGAAAGTGAGAGAGTAAGATAGGCCCCTGCTCTACCGGGCGCTCCCGGTCGATCGCGAGCAGTTGCTGTATCTAACTTTCTTACTTTCTCACTATCTTACTTTCTTTCTGACTATCTAACTCTCTCTGAGAAATTATGAACGACCAACCAGACAAGATGCAGCGGGTTTTGGCCATCGATACGGCGACACGGGTCCAGTCGCTGGCGCTTATGGACGGTGAGACGGTGCTCGAGCACTCACAGCGCCGCGTGAAGTTCAACCACGGCAGCACGCTGCTCGAGCATCTATCGCAGACGCTCGACGAGCATAAATTGGAGGTCGCCGACCTGGATCTGGTCTCCGTCGGGGTCGGCCCGGGCAGCTTCACCGGGCTCCGGGTGGGGCTGGCCATCGCCAAGTCGCTGAGCCGGGCGGAGTCGATCCCCATCGTCGGCGTCTCCACCCTGGCCGCCCTCGCCCACTCGGTGGCGATCACCAACCCCACGGCGATCGTCTGCCCGATGTACGACGCCCGTCGCCGCGAGGTCTACGCGGGCTTCTACCGGTGGGACACCCCGCGCCTCGAGCAACTCGAGCCCGACCAGACGATCGCCCCGGCCGAGCTGCGCGACCGCATCCTGCACTATTCGAGCACCGTCGCTCCGGTCGTCCTCGTGGGCAACGCCCCGCGCAAATACAGCGACGAGCTCGACGTCTGGGAGATGGCCAATATCAATTGGGAGGCGCCCGACGTCAGCGTCATGCCCAGTTGGACCGACGCCCCGTCGGCCGTCTCCGTGGCTCTCCTTGGCCGCCGCAAGGCGCGCAGTGGTGAGCTGGACGACCTGGCCAGCCTGGAGCCGAATTATATCCGGCCCACCGATGCCGAGAAGAACTTGAAGGACTGAGTTCCTGCCCATGACGTCGAGCCAGGGCACCCTGCCCTGACTGCAGACCTGGTGGAGCTTTAAGAATTTAAGCGTCGGGTTGGGGCGCGTTCGTTTATGCGGCTTGACCGTGCTCCGTCGACGCCGGCCGCCGCTCCGTCGGCGCCGAACGTGGTCCATGCTGCGACCTCATGGACACGCTACGGCGAAGGGCGGAGCCTTCGCGGCGAGCACGGAGGCTGCGCGCCCCAACCTCATCCATCGCGGCGGTTATTTTCTTAAACTTCCAGAAGGTCTGGCTCCGGTTGTGGCTGGTTGCGTGATTGCATCGCCAAGCCACGTAGTTTACCAAGAAGGGAGGCTCTTCGAACGGAGGTGAGCGTGATGCGTACCGACATCAAATTAGCATTATGCGTGCTGCTACTGGTCGCGGCCGGATGCGACAAAAACGGCGCAAACGACACTACCAGCGCCAATCCGGCCACGGAGCAGTCCGCTTCGGACGAATCTCCAGCCGAACGCGGCGAGTCGAGCAGCGGCGCGCGCGCCGGCCAGTGGAAGGCGCACGACGTCCACACCCACCTGTCGCCGATGAGCTATCCGATCGCCCTGAGACTCATGGACCAAAACGACCTGTACCGGGTCGTGAATATGAGCGGAGGAAGCAGCCCGGACTACCGCAAAAAGCACCTCGAGCTGGCCGACGAGCACCCCGGGCGTATCGCCTTATTCAGCAATATCGACTGGAGCACCGTCGACGCACCGGACTTTGGCGAGTCGGCGGCGAACGCACTCGACGAGGCCATCGGGATCGGATTTGCCGGCCTCAAGATTGCCAAGAGCCTGGGGCTGGGCGTCAGAACTGAAGACGGCGAATTGCTCGAGGTCGACGACCGCCGGCTCGACCCCGTCTGGGAGAAAGCCGGCGAGTTGGGCGTCGTGGTGGGCATCCATACGGGCGACCCCAAGGCGTTCTTCGAAAAGCCCGGCCCGCAAAACGAGCGCCACGCCGAGCTCGAGCTCGCGCCGAGTTGGAGCTTTTACGGCGACGAATACCCGTCCCGCGAGGCGTTACTCGCCGCGCGCGACCGCGTCGTCGAGCGCCACCCGGATACGACCTTCATGCTGCTACACTTCGGAAATAACCCCGAGGACATCGACTACGTCGACCGACTGCTCGACGAGAACCCCAACGTCGTCGTCGACGTCTCCGCACGCATCGCCGAGATCGGCCGCCACGACCCGGAGAAGGTGCGCGAGCTCTTCATCGAGCACCAGGACCGCATCCTCTTCGCCACCGACCTGAGCGTGAGCGCCCGGCCGGCCGACGGAAACCGCCTGCAATACCGCCTCACGCTGGGCAGCATCAGCAAAGAGCCGCCCACCCTCGAGGACGTGCAGGATTTTTATGACAAGCACTGGCGTTATTTCGAATCCGACGCCGAGGCCATCGACCACCCGGTGCCCATCCAGGGTGATTGGAAGGTCCATCCGATCGAATTGCCCGAAGAGGTGCGAGAGAAGGTATATTGGAAGAACGCGGAGAAGCTGATCTTTGCGCCTTGGTTGGGGCGGAGGGCGGCGCATGATGTAGCCGAGCGGGCAATGGCGAGCGTGGAAGAGTAAACGAGGAGAACGGCCGTTTACGTTTACGTCTACGATCACGATCACGTTTTTCGCCGTTGCCGTTGGCTTGCCTGGACCCCTGGACCCCTGGACCCCTGGACCCCTGCCGTTAACCGACCCCTGGACCCCTGAACCCCTGCCGTATGGAACCTGGACGATTCAATCTGACCTTTGACGAGGACCCCGGCCTGAAGCTGACCGACCTGCGTGGGATCGGCCGGAAGACGGCGGAGCGTCTGGGTGAGCGTGGGATTTTGGACCAGGCGGACTTACTGCTGTTCATACCGCGTAAATACCGACCGATTTACCGGCATGTGGCCGGGCCGGATATGGTGCGTCAGCAGGTGGGTTATGCGGAGTTTTATGGGCGGATTGCGCGGGTCAATATCCCGCCGCGCCATAGCCGGGCGCCCGTGGAGGTGCACCTGCAGGTCGACGGGGAGATGTTCAAGCTCATCTGGTTCAATATGAACCGACAGGGATTCACGCGGATCTTTCAGGTCGACAAGTGGCTGCTCGTCGAGGGCAAGGTCGAGTGGGAGCGCGGCGGTGTGCCCACCATGGCGCATCCGACCTTCGATGCCGTCGGCGCGCCGCCCGCGGAGATGCCGGAGGCCAAGGTCGATCTGGAGGCCGTCTACACATCGATGGAGGGCATCAATGACTCGGCGGTGCGAAAGGCGCTGGAGCAGGCGGCCGCCGAGCTGCTGCCGCGCGCAGTGGACATCGTGCCCAAGCAGATCCTCGAGCGCCACAACCTGCCGACGGTGCGTCGGGCACTCGAGACCATCCACCAGCTGCGCGAATTCGACGACGCCGAGGCGTTCCGACGAGAGCTCAGCCGCGCCAGAAATCGCCTGGTCTACGAGGAGTTCTACACGCTCCAAAAGAAGCTCGCCCACGACTACGTCACCGAGCGACGCGCCGCCCGCGCCCCGCAATGCACCGAGCGCGAGCTCGGGCGCAGCCTGGTGCGGAACCTGCCATTCTCGCTGACGGGCGACCAGAGCGAGGCCATCGCGACCATCGCCGACGACCTCGAGGAGCGCGCGCCCATGCGCCGGCTCCTGCAGGGCGACGTGGGCAGCGGAAAGACCGTCGTCGCGTTTATGGCGGCGGCCATCTGCATCGGAAGCGGCCGGCAGGTCGCGATGATGGCGCCCACCGACATCCTGGCCAAACAGCACCTTCGGCGCGCCCGAGAGATGTTCGAGGGGCTGCCGGTCAACGTCGGACTTCTGACCGGCTCCCAGTCGACCTCCGAGCGAAACGCGGTGCTCGAGCGTCTGAAAGACCCTGCCGAACGTGATCAGCCCGCCGAGCAGTCACTTTTCGCTGACGGCGGCGACGGCAAAGACGAGAGCGGCCAGCGCGTCGACCTGGTCATCGGCACGCACGCGCTCTTCCAGGACGACGTCGACTTCGACGAGCTCGGCCTGATCATTGTCGACGAGCAGCATAAATTCGGCGTCGAGCAGCGCCAGGAGCTCCTGGCTAAAGGTCGCGACCCGCACTTATTAGCGATGACCGCCACGCCTATCCCCCGCTCACTGGCCCACGCGGTCTTCGGCGACCTCGACCTGACCGTCATCCGCGAGAAGCCCCCCGGTCGAAAGCCGATTCGCACCTTCCTGCGCGACCGTTCGCGCGCCCAGAAGGTCTACGACTACGTCCGAGAGCGCATCGAGGAGACCGGAGAGCAGGCCTACTTCGTCTATCCGATGGTCGAGGCCAGCGAGGCGGTCGCCGGCCGCGAGAACGTCACCGACTCGGCCGAGGCGCTGGCCAACGGGCCGCTGTCCTCGCTTCGGGTGGGCATCCTGCACGGGCGCATGGACGCCACCACCAAAGACCGCACCATGCAACGCTTCGCCGATGGCGAGATCCAGGTGCTCTGCGCCACGACCGTCGTCGAGGTGGGAATGGATGTGACCAATGCGACACTTATGGTCATCGAGAGCCCGGAGGTCTTCGGGCTGAGCCAGCTCCACCAGCTTCGAGGCCGCGTCGGCCGCGGCAGCGCCGACTCGATGTGCATCCTGCTGGCCGGCTACGCCCTCACAGACGACGCCGAGGAGCGGCTGAATTCGTTTGCGGGCACCGAAGACGGCTTCGAGCTGGCCGAGGTCGACCTGCAAATTCGCGGCCCCGGCGAATTTTTGGGCGTGCGCCAGGCCGGCCTGCCCGAGTTTCGTTTCGCCGACGTGTTGCGCGACGCCGAGCTCATCCAGCTGGCGAGGCGCGATGCACGGCGTGAGGTTTTGGGCGATGCGGGGGCATAAGACAAAAAAGGCAACCACAACCACCCAAAGCGCCTCGAAAAACCTAACCCAAATCGTAGTTTGCGCCGCAGTTCAGGCGCCTCAAATAGAGGATCTTGCAGCAACCGAGCATCTACTATTTGAGGCGACGTCAAACGGCGACGTCGCAAACTACGATTTGGGTTGGGCCTTAGAAGCTCCCACGGTTTATGGAACAATCATGAAGTTAATCATTCTCATCGCCGCCGCTTTTTTCCTACTCGCCGCCTGCCAGAACGGCCCGCAAACCGTCGTTGAAAGTTCCGGCGAGATGCCCAAGACGCGCACCTCCGGCGACCCCTACTCGGAGTGCGACGGGATGGAGCAAAAGGTCGTCGAGCACGCCAATAGCGCACGCAGCGACGAGGGCCTCAACCAACTCTACTGCGACCGCGAACTCGCCGAGATCGCGCAGGCCCACGCCGACGATATGTGCCAGAACAACTACCTGTCGCACACCTCCCAAGATGGCCGCACCATGCAGGATCGGGCCGACAACCGCAGCGTCGACTATATGGCGCTCGGCGAGAACGTCGCCATGGGGCAGCGCTCCGCCGAGCAGGTCCACGCCAATTGGATGGACAGCCCCGGCCACCGCCGAAACCTGCTCAACGACATGTTCTCGCGCATTGGCGTGGGCTATGCGCCGTGTGATGGGCGGCCGTATTGGGTCCAGGTATTCGCGAACTAAGAAAGTAAGAAAGTGAGAAAGTGAGAAAGTGAGAAAGTTAGAGTCTTCAACCGAGCGCTCCCGACCGATCAGGGGCAGTTGCAGTATCTAACTCTCTTACTCTCTCACTGTCTTACTCTCTCGTGGACCTCGATTGCAAAATGCGCATATGTTACTATCCTTTGTAACAAGTGCGACACTGGCAGAGGAACAAAGCATGTCAGCCCCACCACGCATCAGCGACATATTGAGCTTGGAGCCGAGCTCACCGATGGAAGACCGCATCCGCGAGGGCTTCTCGCCGCGGTCCATCGCGGCCCTCCAGCAGTTCTTGGAGGTCAGCCAGGACGAGCTGGCCGGGGCGCTCGGGGTGACGCGGCAGACGCTGATTCGCAACAAAAAGAAGGGCAAGTTGCTATCCCCCAGGCTCTCCGACCAGGTCCACCGCGTCGCGCGCATCACCCGCCAGGCGCTGCAGGTCTTTGAGGACAAGGACAGCGCGGTCGGCTGGCTCAAGGATTCCAACGCCGCCGTCGGCGGGCAGACCCCGCTGAGCATGCTCGACACCGACGCCGGCGCCCGGCGCGTCGAGCGCCTGCTCGGGCGCATCGAGCACGGAGTCTTTAGCTGATGATGCGCGTGTGGCGACTCACGAGCGCCCGCTACGCCGATAGCGCCTTCGACGGTGAGGGCGCCCGGCTCTTCGGCGGACGCTGGAATGACGAGGGCGTCGCGGTGGTCTACACCGCCGAGCACCTCTCTCTGGCCATCCTCGAGCAACTCGTCCACCTGCGCCCCAACCGCAAGCTCGCCCCACGCGTGATGATCCCCGCGGATATCCCGGCGGAGCTGGCCGTCAGCGAATTCGAAGCCGACGACCTCCCGGAAGACTGGCGCACCGTCGAAGGCCACCGCGGCCTCAAAGAGCTCGGCCGCGACTGGGTCGAGCGTGCCGACAGCGCCGTGTTGAGCGTCCCGTCGGTCGTCGTGCCCAGCGAGCGCAACTTCGTGCTCAACCCGCGGCATGCCGACTTCGAGCGCATCGACATCGGCGAGCCGCATCCGTTCGAATTTGACCCCAGGCTTCTTAGTTGAGCTTTCAAACTACCCTGGGCCGCGGCCATCTTGGCCGCCGTGAGGCCTCTGGCCTCACCTTGCGTGTTGCTTTCGCGGGCCCACCGGGCCCAGCGGAACACGTTCGGTGCCCCAGAGGGACACCGGCGGTCAGGATGACCGCGGCCCAGGCTTAAAGAGACTTCCCCGTGGAACGGACCATGGCCACCACCACCCAACCCGAACAAAAAACCCGCCGATGGCTCGAAGACGCCGTCATCGGCCTGAACCTGTGCCCCTTCGCCCGACCGGTCTACACCAAAGACCAGGTGCGCATCGCCGTCGAGGAGTCCGCCGAATTCGACGACGTCATCCAGCGCACGCTCGCCGAGGTCGACTGCCTGCTCGAGGCCGCCCCAGACGACATCGCCACCACGCTCGTCGTCTGCCCCAACGCCCTGGCCGACTTCGACGAGTTCCTCGACGCCGCCGAGATCATCCAGGCTCTGCTCACCGACGCCGGCGCCGACGGCGTCCTGCAGCTCGCCCACTTCCACCCCGACTACCAATTCGCGGGCACTAGGCCCGACGCCGCCGAAAACTTCACCAACCGCGCCCCCTACCCCACCCTGCACCTGCTTCGCGAAGCCCAGGTCACCGAGGCCGTCGACAGCCACCCCGACCCCGAGTCGATCCCGCAACAAAACATCGACAAGCTCGAGCAGATGGGCCGCGAGCGGCTCGAGGAGATGTGGTCGAAGTGGCGTGAGTAAGCACGGTTGCAAAAACTAACGAGCGACACAGTTGACCACCACCGAACGGCGAGTAGAATCAACGCTGTGGTTCCACTATGGTTCCACTATGCAACCGAAACGGTGCAGATGGAGGATTTAATGGCTTCGCTAACACTTAAAGGCATCCCAGAGGAGCTTCTCGAGGCGCTTCGGGAACTCGCCGAAGCCGAGCGCCGCAGCCTCACTCAGGAGGCAATTCGACTGCTCGAGGAGTCGGTCGCCCAGCGCAGCAAACACGCCGAGAAGCGAGAAGCAGCCAGTCGCCAGGCAGACGCATGGCGTAAATTGGCCGGTCGGTGGGAGTCGAGCCGTTCGGTTGAGGATGAGCTCGAAGACATCTACGAAGCCCGGACTAAGGGCAGGGATGTGGAGCTGTGAAGCTTCTCGATACCGACGTCTGCATCGAAATCCTGCGCGGCAACGAGTCGGTCATCGAGCGCCGTGAAGAGACGATGGACACGGTGGCAACGTCGTGGATGACTGCCTGCGAACTCTACTACGGCGCCGCCAAGTCCGATGCTCCACAGTCAAACCGCGTGGTCGTCGACGAATTCCTCGCCACACTTCCGGTCCACGGCCTCGACCAGCCGGCCGCGCGTCGATTTGGTGAAATCAAAGCCTTGTTGCAGGCACGCGGTGAGGGCTTGGCCGACGCTGATCTGCTCATCGCCTCGGTCGCGCTGGCCCGCGGCGCGATCGTCATCACTGGCAACCGGCGACACTACGAGCGCATCCCAGGTATCGAAATCGAAGACTGGATTCGCCCAAACAGCCCCTAATCCAACCCTCCCTCCGGCCCTTCTCGCTCTGCAAGCCAGACGACAAACTCCTCGACCTCGCTCAGGCCGTGCTCGTGGGCATCGTGGGAGTCGCGCCTTGCCTCGATGGCCTCGAAGCGTGGCCAAAACCGGCCGTTTTGGAAGGCCTCGATGACGATAGGATGCAGATAGTGGTCGCGGCAGACCGTCTCGGTGTTTCCGAGCAGCTCGGCCGTGCTCCGAATCGCCTCGCGGAGCTTGTCCGTACGGTCTTTGTCGTCTTCGGGCAAATAGTCGTCTTCGGGCAGATAGGTAAACCCGCGCCCCCAGCGCTTGCGTCGATAACCGGCCGCCTCGTCTGAGATATAGTGCAGACCGGCCTCCTCGGCGCTCTGGGCGTATTGGCGCATGCGATCGGTCTGGTCCACGGCAGTTCTCGCTCGAAGGAAATCCACAGCACAGCGCGTGGTGTTTCACATCCACGCCTATATCGATCAAGATATGCACACCAAACGCGTGATTTCCCGCCTCGGCGATTGCGCCCATCGAGGCTGTGAACTACTCTTGGGCGGCACAAATCCTGCCGCCCCAAAGACCATTCGTGTACGCGCAAATCGCCGTCGACATCCCGCTGTTTAAGGCCCTGACTTATGCGGTCCCCGAGTTTCTCGAGGGCACGCTCGAGCCGGGCCATCTGGTCCAAGTGCCGTTTCGCAACCGAGCGAAGACCGGCCTTGTGATGTCGTTGACCGGCGAACTCGAAGACCCGTCGATCGCCTCCAAAATACGGCCGATCGTCGACCTCGTCGACGCCGAGCCGTTGTTGGGCGAGCAAAATTTAAAATTTTTGGAGTTTATCGCCGACTATTACCTGGCGCCGATCGGCCAGGTCGTCCGCCTGGCGCTGCCGTCGTTTGTGCGCCTCGAGGGCCTCAAGCACTACCGGCTCATCGAGCCGCCGGCCGACCCGGATTCGCTGGACGAGGCGCTGGTCGAGGCCATCGAGCACCTCGAAGACGCCGGCGGGCCGGTCCCGGTCAAGGACTTGAAGGCGCTCGACAAGTCGATGACCTATACGCAGCTCCACGAGCTCGAAGAGCACGGGCTCGTCGAGGTGACCTACGAGGAGAAAGACGCCCGCGTCAAAGTGCGCACCGAGAAGTTCTACCGTATCATCAACGCGCCCGGAGATGGCGAGCGCATCGGCAGCAAGCAGGCGCGCATCCTCGAGCTTTTGGACGACGAGGAGCCCACCGCGCTGGCCGAGATCCGCGAGGACGTCAAGAGCCCCTACTCGAGCCTCAGCGGTCTCGAAGAGCGCGGATTCATCGAAGTCTGGCAGGAGGAGGTCTACCGCGACCCGTTCGCCCAGGAGCCGGTCAAAGAGCCGCTCGACCACGTGCTCACCGGGGCGCAGTCGCGTGCGCTGGACTCGATTCGCGCCGCGCGCGAGGCCGACTCCTTCCAGGGCTTCGTGCTGCACGGGGTCACCGGAAGCGGCAAGACTGAGGTCTACGTGCGCGCCATCCGCGCCGAGATCGAACGCGGCCGGCGCGCGCTGGTCCTATTGCCCGAGATCGCGCTCACCCCGCAATTCGTCGCCGTATTTCGCGGCCACTTCGGCGAGCAGATCGCGGTGCTGCATTCCGGGCTGACGCCGGCCGAGAAGTTCGACCAGTGGCGCAGAATCGCCCGTGAGGAGATCGACATCGTCATCGGCGCGCGCTCGGCGCTGTTTGCGCCGCTGAGCGACGTGGGCATCATCGTGGTCGACGAGGAGCACGACACCAGCTTCAAGCAGGAGCAGGGCCCGCGCTACAACGCCCGAGACATGGCGCTGGTGCGCGCCAAGCTCGAAAACGCCCGCGTGCTGCTGGGCAGCGCGACGCCGTCGCTCGAGTCGTTTCACAACGCCAAGAGCGGCCGGCTCACATACCTGCCCATGCCCGACCGCGTCGCCGACAGGCCCATGCCCGAGGTCGACCTGGTCGACCTTCGCGAGCAGGACCGCGGCCCCATCGGCCCCTCTGAGGTGCTCTCCTACGAGTTGTGCGAGGCGGTCACCAATACCCTCAGCGCCGAGATGCAGGCGATCTTATTTTTGAATCGGCGAGGGTTCTCGCCGTGTGTGATCTGCCAGAGCTGCGGGCACGTCTTCAAATGCCGCAACTGCGACGTCTCGCTGACCTACCACCGCCACCAGGAGTCGCTTCGCTGCCATTATTGCGACTATTCGATCCGCGTGCCCGAATCCTGCCCGGAGTGCGAGGACAAAAAGATCAACCGGCGCGGCACCGGCACCGAGAAGCTCGAAGGCCACGTCAAGGAGTTGTTCCCGCGGGCCACTATCGCCCGGCTCGACCGCGACACCAGCGGCGGCAAGCAGCTTCGGCGCACCATCAAGGCGTTTCGAAAGGGAGATATCGACGTCCTGGTGGGCACCCAGATGGTCACCAAAGGCCACGACTTCCCGGGCGTGATCACCGTCGGCGTGGTCATGGCCGATCTGAGCCTGAACTTCCCGGACTTCCGGGCCGCCGAGCGCACCTTCCAGCTGCTGACCCAGGTCGCCGGCCGCGCCGGGCGCGGCGACGACGCCGGCAAAGTTTATATCCAGACCTACAACCCCGACCATTATAGCTTGAAAGCCGCCCGCGAGCACGACTTCGAGACCTTCTCCAAGCGCGAACTCGCGCTCCGAAAGGAGCTGTCCTATCCGCCCTTCGGCCATCTGATCGCGGTCAAATTCGAGGCAAGGAGCGAGGGCCGCTGCATCCAGGCCGCCCGAGACTACGCCACCGCCGCCCGCCGCATCCTCAGAGGCGACGAGAGGCTCTCACAGAGCGTCTTCATGCTCGGGCCGGCCATGGCTCCCTTGAGCCGCCTGAAGGGCAAGTCGCGCTGGCAGCTGCTCCTCAAGAGCCGCTCGCGCGCCGACGTGCGCAAACTCGCCATCGCCATGCTCAACGCCGTGGGCCACTTCGAGCCGTCGACCGCGAATCGACGCGACGTGCGCATCATCGTCGACGTCGACCCGGTCAACATGCTTTGAACTGCAGAAAGTAAGAGAGTGAGAAAGTGAGAGAGTAAGATAAAAACAGGCCCGACCGGGCGCACCCGGTCGGGCCTTTGTTTTGCAGTTTCTAACTTTCTCACTCTCTCACTGTCTAACTATCTTTGCCGGAGGCCGTTTACTCCGGCAAGGTAATCCCACCCGAGAACGCATAGCTGATATATTCGTCCATGCCGTGCACCACGATGCCGAACTTCTGGCCGGCCTCGGCATTGTGGACGCCCGCGCTGAGCGAGTCGACCAGCTTATACGACCAGTTGCTTGCGCCACCGACGGGGGTGAACTCCGAGGCTGGGATCGTCGATCCGTCGAGTTCGATATCGGTGCCGGTGGGCGCGATCAGCGTCACGAAGTTCAAGTTATAATAGTCGGGAACCAGGAAGGTATAGCTGTCGCGGAATTGCTCGACCGCAGGCGGCAGCAAAAACGCCGGATCACCGTCGCCCGACGGCGAGTTGGTGCCGCCGATCATGAATTGGGCGACCATGATCGGGTCGCTGGCGTCGAGTTCGAAGGCCTCCGGGGTGTGGAATTGGTGGACCTCGCCGCGATCGAGCGTCAAGCTCGACATGCCGTCGACCGGCGGGTCGACCGTGATGGTCGTGTTGTCGGTGGAAGCGGTGACCTTGTAGATCGAGAAGTCGTTGACGCCGCGGAGGTAAAACGGCGTGGCCACATAGGTCGTGCCCCAGGACTCAGTGGGGAAGAGTTGCTGCTCGACGTGGTCGCCTGCAGACAGGCTGTCCATACACTCCCAGGCGACCTCCTGGCCGTTCTGAAAGGGGTGGCCGCAGATGCCCGTGCAGCACTCGGAGTTGAATTCGCAGGACTCCCCGGTCGCAGCGCAGCTCGACGACGGGTTGGTGCTCACAGGCTCGTCGGGGATGTTGACGATGGTGGCGCCGGTATAAACCGCCACCGGCTTATTCGAGGTGATGACCGTGCCGGAGACGTCGGTATCCGAGCCGCTGATGCCGCCGTTTTCGGCCAGGTGCAATACGTTATTGGTGGGCACGGAGAAGGTGGCCGACGAGTTGGCAGCCATGCTCCCGGCGTTGCCACCGTCGAGCGCCGTAGGCCCGGAGACCTGAATGGAGGTGCCGTCCTCGATGGCGACGACGTCGATATAGGTGCCCGCCGACATGCCCGGGAATCCGGGGAGATCGCCTGTGCCAGCCGGCCCCGGCCAGCCGAGCACGACGTGCTCGAGGCCCAGGGTATTGGTCGGCAAGAGAAGCGAGGCGTCGCTGGTCTCACTGCCGGCGCCCGGGTTGTTCAGAGGCGAAAATTGCGTGGCGATCACCGGCAGGCTGGTATTGATGATGTAGACCTGGTCGGAGACGCCCGCCTCGTCGATCATCGGATCGGTCGGAAATTCGATGGCCGTGCTCTGGGAGGGCTGGATGGTCCGATCGGCCATCGAAAAGCCGTTATTGGGCGGACTGGTTACGCTGACCACGGCGTCTTCATCGCCCGGGTTGGAGACGACCACCGTATGCGGCAAGGTCTGCAGGCCGCTGGCCTGATTGAGCCGCATGCTCAGGTATTCGCAGCCCAGATTCGACTTACCGTTGAGCTGTCCGTCACAGCCAGACGTGCATTCGCCGGCCACGCAACGCTCGCCGTCTTCGCAGCTGATCGGGTCGCCGTAGGACTCCCCGTCCGAGTCGCACACCTCATAGGCGCCGCCTGAAGAGCAGCGAGTGGCTCCGGGCTGGCAGGAATCGCCGTCGGGGATGCAATTGCCGCGCGAGCAACTAAAGCCGTCGCCGCACTCCTCGCTGAGTTCGAATTGGCCGTCGACGCAGCTCTCGACGTTGCCGGCGCGGCAGCGTCGATCGTTGCCCTCGCAGTCGTCGCCGGGCTGGGCGTCGGGCTCGTCGGGACCGGCGTCAGCGTTCTGTTCGCCGCCGGTATCTTCATCGCCCGTGGCGTCGAGCCCACCGCCATCGTCGCTGCCATTATTCGGATCTTCCCGCCCGACAAACTCGCACTCACCGGTGAGCGGGTTCGCCTCCATGCCGTCCTCGCAGGCAGAGCCCGACCCAGATGAGTCATCATCGCTACAGCCGACCAAAGCCACCGAGGCACACAGAATAATGCACCACAAAACAGCGTGAGATTTTAGACAGGAGACAAGACTCATCATATTCCCTGGGCGTTCAACCGGTTCGTCAAAACATTTTTGGCAACGCACGCAAGACTAGCCCTAAAACAAGCGAAGGTGAGTACGATTTGAGCCAATTTTCGGCTGATCTCGACC
>CAYLTX010000031.1:0-9834 GCA_964386725.1 uncultured Bradymonadales bacterium
CTGCAGTTACGCCGTTCCTGGACCCCCGGACCCCTGGACCCCTGAACCCCTGGCTCACACAAAGAAATTGCCGCTAAAGAATTGGCCGAAACGCTTGAAAGTGACCGCACCAAAAGCATTGACGCCGATGCCGGCGAGGACCGCTAATTTAAACAGCCAACTCAGCGGTCTTCGTCCCACGGCGAGCAGGACGATGAGATAGGGCATATAATCCAGGGCGAAGCGGTAGCTGAACTGTTCATAGCCGGTGTTTTGGTACAGCAGGTGCGGGATGGCGACCACCGCCACGACCACCCAGAGCAGCCGCCACCAGAATTTGTCGGGGGTCGACTCGCGCTTTTTGGGCAGGACGAGGTAGATGAACGCCGGGGTCGACAATAAAAGGCTCATGCCGTGCTTGCTGACCACGACATACGGGGCGTCGGGCTGGAAGCGCGGCAGCAGCGTGAACAGAGCCGAGAGGTTCTTCGACAAGAACTTGATATTGAACAGGCCGTAATCCTGGATGCGCCCCAGCGAGCCGCCGGCCAGGTAGGTGTGGCCGAATTCGGTCAATGACTCGAAGCGAATGTGGTTCATCCACAATAGACTCAGCCCGACCGCCAGGCACGGCGCGCAGAACCAGGCGAGCTTCTTGATGGCCACGCCCCAATCGCCGCGGCGCCATTTGCCGCCCGGGAAGAAGACGAACGCGAAGAAGAAGATCGCCGTAAACAAAAGCGGAGTGCGCGTGGCGAAGCCCAGCGCCAGGAATAGCCCGGCCAACAAGGGGTGGCGGGCGTCGGCGGCGAAGAGCATATATAAGAGGGTGAACGTCACCCCGACGACCAGCGCGGTGAACCACACCTGGCCGAGCACCGAGCACCACAGGTGGGCGGTGCCGAAGCCAAATAAGACGGTCAGCCAGAGGTTGTCGCTTCGGCTTCGCCCGCTGCGCCCGCCCACCGACAGCCGCCTGAGCAGCAGGTACATCAGCATGACGTTGAGCGCGGCGAAGAAGATCGTGAAGATGACGTCGTTGACCTCGTAGCCCGAGATGGCCGCCAGCGGCATCATCAAAACGGCGGGGCCGGGCGGAAAGGAGACGAAGTAGCGGCGTTGGCGCTCGCGATAGTCGATGTCGCCGCGCTCCAGGTAGACAATGCGGCCGTCGAGGGTCTTGAAGCGGCCGTCGCCGCGGTCGTCGAGCCAGATGCCGCGAAACTCCTCGCCGTGCTTTGTCTGGAGCTGCCACCAACTCGCCCAGTCGTTTTTGTGCGGCGGGCGCTTGTCGAGCTCGAAGGGGTATTTGCCCTCGCGCTCTTTGGCCGCCTCCTCGTCGAATTGGGCGGCGATCATGTTGTTGAAGGTATTCGCCTGATAGACGAAGTGGGGGTCGGCGGATTGCTCGGTGACCCGTTCCCAGGCAAATAGCGAGAAGACGACCGCAGATAATACAAAGATAACCAGCGGAAGCGCCCAGGCGCGCTGCTCGAAGCGCCGGCGCAAGAAATCCCCGATCGACTCGTCCTCGCCGCGCTGGTCTACCAGGGTCTGGTCGGACCTTAGCTCGGTGTTGGGAAGCTTGTAGGATGAATCCGGTTTATGGAGCATGTGCGGTATACTGAGCGAGGCGACTTCAATTCGACGAAAATCGAGCGGATTGTATGCAGCGGTACGATGAAAGTCTACCAGCTAACTATCCTAGCACTAGCTAACTGGGGCATTTCGGGCGGGCGGAGATTGAAACGGGACCCTGATTCGGCTAAAGATGCCATTGTTAAGCGATGAAACCCCTTGAGAACAGGCAGTTTAGTGTTGTTTGAGCTATCAAATCGAGGCTGCGCCAGTGGCCGGCGTCTGATCGTATGGGTCGCGTTGGCCCTGATGAGCGCGATGGTGGCTGCCGGATGTGCTTCCGCAGAATTGGATAATACAGCAGACACGGGCTCAAACGAGCGGGAATATCCGGACGTGCCGGTCAGCGACGCCGGTGACGAGGACACCGGGCCTGATGTGGCGCCAGACGCCGCCGACGCCGACGCCGACGCCGATAGGGGCGATGCGGACGATGCCGGCGATGCGAGCGATGCGGACGATGCCGGTGATATCGAAGACGACGGTGGCGATGTGGGCCCCGACGCCGATGTCGATCCCGAGCCGTGCGGAGGGACGTGCGGTGTCGAGGAGGTCTGTGTCGACGATAGTTGCGTAGGCATCTGCCAGGAGGCGGGCATCGAATGTGGCGAGGCGACCGTGGACGGCAAGACCGCCCAGTGCGGCGGCTGCGGCTCGACTGATGCCTGCCTGTCGGGTCAATGTGTCGACCTATGCAATGCGGCGAGCGCCCAGTGCGGGGAAGTGGTCTGGTCGGCCGAGACCGCCGACTGCGGCCTGTGTCCGAGCACCTCCCAGCGCTGCATCAATAACCTCTGCGTGCAAACGGGCTACCTCTCGATCACCGGGGGCTACGCCCATACCTGCGCCACTCGCTACAACGGGACGGCGCGCTGTTGGGGGCGCCAGACCTTCGGACAACTCGGCGACGGCTCGGGCAGCTCACAGCCGACGCCGGTGGACGTGTCGGGGCTGAGCAACGCCACGAGGGTGGGCTCCTTTTTGGACCACACCTGCGTGATCGAGAGCACTGGAAATAGCTCGTGTTGGGGTGTCAACTTCAAGGGCCAACTCGGCGATGGAACCACGACGAGCCGCACCACACCGGTGCAGGTCAACGGGCTCAGTGGCGCGGTGGGTATCGCCACCGGCGGCGGCCACTCGTGTGCGGTGCGAAGCGACCAGACCGTTCGCTGCTGGGGTTCGGGCACGCAGGGCCAACTCGGCCACGGCAGTAAGCCGTCCAACCCCGAGCTCAACCCGGTCACCGTGCTCAATCTCGACGAGGCGCTCGAGGTCGGCGCGGGCACCGTCTTTAGCTGCGCGCGCCAAATCGACGGCACCGCCTGGTGCTGGGGCGCCGGCGGCGACGGCCAGCTCGGCCACAGCCAGTTGTCCGGCTCGTCCCAGCCGGTTCAGGTGGGCAGCCTGGACGACGTGATCGACATCGCGGTGGGCTCGCGACACGCCTGCGCGGCGACCCAGCGCGGCAAGGTCTATTGCTGGGGGGCCGGCGGTTCCGGCCAGCTGGGCAACGGCGGCACCGGGAAGCGAAGCGCCCCCGTCGAGGTGGCCAACATCTCGGACGTCAGGCGAGTGATCGCCGGCGCCGAGCACACCTGCGCGCTCGACTCGCTCGGCGAGATGTATTGCTGGGGCAATAACGCGAGCGGCCAGCTCGGAAATGGCACCAGCTCCAACACGAATACCCCGGTGATCGTCAACTCGATGTCGAGCGTGGTCTCCATGGGCGCCGGCTACGAGCACACCTGCGCGGTCAAGAGCGACGGCACCGCCTGGTGCTGGGGCGCCAATCAGGACGGTCAACTCGGCGACGGGACGACGACCGGCTCGGAGACTCCGGTGCAGGTTCAGTAAGGCGGAACTGCGGGCTTGGGGCTTGTGGCTTGGGGAACTGCGGGCTTGGGGCTTGTGGTTTGGGGCCTGGGGAAAGGCGCGGGCTTGGGGGTTGGGGATTGAAGGGCTGAATACGAACTAACGAGGAATTGTGATGTTGAAATACCGACGTATTGTTGTGGCGCTTGGCTTGCTCTCTTTGATCGCGGTTGGTTGTGGCGATGACGATGCTCAGTCGGCGCCGAGCCACGAGAGCGATGCGGACAGCGGTGGGCAGCAGGAGGCCGACGCCGGCGGTGACGTCGGCGATGAGGACGCCTCGGACGCCCCGGACGCCGAGGCCGAGCCGGCCTCGATTCGCGTCGAGCCGCGCCAGATCATCTTCGAAGGCGTCGAGATCGGTGAGCCGGCCAGCGCGACGATCTCTATCCGGAATGTCGGCGGCAGCGATCTGTACGTCACCGACGCGAGTGTGACCCAATCCAGCTCCCAGGCCGACGACGAGGAGTTCAAGCCCGGCGACGCGTGGGTCGAGGATGACCAGTTGGCCATCGAGCCGGGCACTCACACCAATATCGAGGTGGTCTACGACCCCGTCGACCACACCGTCGATCGCGGCTTCGTCACGATCCGCTCGACCGATCCGGAGAACCCCGAGATCGTCGTGTCGCTGGCCACGGTCAACGCCTATCCGGACATCGACGTGCCCAAGACCGTCCGCTACGGCTCGGTGGACGCCGGCGAGTCGGTCACCGAGGAGATCGTCATCTACAACCGGGGCCTGATGGGGCTGACCGTCGACGATATCTCCATCCAGTCCACCGAGGGCGACGACGCATTTTCGTACGTGATGCAAGAGCCCTACGAGTTGCCGGCGCTCATCGATCACGGCGATTACGTGATCTTCGAGGCCACCTTTGCGCCCACCTCGACTGATACATCCCGGGCGACGTTGACCATCGAGAGCGACGACCCGGACGAGCCCAGCTTCGAGATGGGCCTGGTCGGAAACGAACCGACGCCGTGTATCCGCGTCGACAAGACCCACCTCGACTTTGGCAGCACGACGGTCGGCGACGAGAGCACCGAGAACCTCACCATCGTCAACTGCAGCCGCACCCGTCAGCTCGAGGTCTCCGGGATCTCTCTGTCGACCGACGGCGGCGGCGCCTTCGACATCTCCCAGGCGCCCGAGACGCCGGCGACCCTCTCGCCGATGACCACCGAGCAACTGGAAGTCACCGCCTCGTCCGACGCCGCCCGAGACGCCTCCGGCATCCTGGTCATCGAGTCGAACGACCCGGAGCAGGGCTCGGTGGTCGTAAACGTGCGCGCCACCTTCGACGAGTAACTGCAGGCGTGCGGGCTTGCTGGAAGTAGCCGTTCCCCAAGCCTCAAGCCCCAAGCGTCGAGCCCGCCTTAAACTTGTGGCGCGCGTCGCCCCCTCCTATACTTCCGGCGAATACTTTGAAATTTCATAGACGAGGCGCAGATGGCGCCTCGTGACTCGATCGGAGTGTAGTAATGAGTGCATCTAAACGTTCGATGGGAGCGGCGGCCTTTGGCGCGCTGGTGGCTTTTTTATTGGTGGCGGCTGCGCCGCTCGAAGCGCAGGCTCAATACGTCGACCGCGACGATAACGTGCGGTTCGAAGACGAGTTCGACCGAAGCGAGTTCATGGTCACCCCGCGCATCCGCGCCATCGTCGTGCCCGACTTCATTCTGGGCGCGTGGTTCGACGAGCACGCCAGCCATTGGGACGAGGGCTCCAATCTTGCCTACGGCTTCGACTTCGTCTGGCGCAAGGTGGGCGACTTCGAGATCAGCACCGCCCTGGAATATGCCGACCTGAGCATGCCCAGCGCGTTCTGGCAGGAGTCGGGCGACCAGCCCAGCGACGCCGAATTTACCGAGGTCGACATGCAACTGCTGTCGCTGGTCTTCTCGGCGTATTGGTATTGGGACGTCGAGGAGTGGTTCGCTCCCTACGTGGGCGGCGGTATCGGCGGTGGAGTGGTGTTGGGCGATATCGTCAGATACGAGCCCAGGCAGGGCTCGACATGCCGCGGCGGACTCGGTGGCTCGACCAGCTTCGCGCCGAATTCCTGCTTCAACGACAGCGGCGGCCCCGACCCCTCCCAGATCGACGTGGACAATCCCGACGTCGAAGAGGATATCCCGCCGGTGGTCCCGATGGTCAACCTGACCGGTGGCCTGCGCTTTAATATGGGCGAGCACGGCGTGGCGAAGTTGGAGGTGGGTTTTTACGACTACTTCTTCGCCGGCGCCTCCCTGGGCGCTCAGTGGTGAGGCGTTGAAAATCGGTGCCAGACCTTCCCAGGTCTGGAATCCAGGGCAGGGATGCCTTGGCACCGATGCGCGTCGCTCCAGAGGCGCGGTTGGCAACGTCGCGCAAATTTAGTATTCACTCACTTGTTGGATACAACTGAAGAATAATCATCCTAATATTTGGAGGATCGCTCGATGGAAAAAGTATTTGAGTCGGCGACCGACGCCATCTTCGACCTCGAAGACGGCATGACGGTCATGAGCGGCGGCTTCGGACTTTGCGGCAACCCCGAAAACCTCATTCGCGCCGTACGCGAGAGGGGCACCAAAGATCTGGAGGTCATCAGTAATAATTGTGGCACCGACGATTACGGCTTGGGGATCCTCCTGCAGAATAAGCAGATCCGTAAGATGGTCTCGAGCTATGTCGGCGAGAATAAGGAGTTCGAGCGGCAGTATCTCTCCGACGAGCTCGAGGTCGAGCTCAATCCGCAGGGCAACCTGGCCGAGCGCATCCGCGCCGGCGGCGCGGGCATCCCGGCGTTCTTTACGCCCACCGGCTTCGGCACGGTGGTCGCCGACGGCAAAGAGGTCCGCGAATTCGACGGTCGCCAGTATATTCTGGAGACCGCGCTCAAAGCCGACTTCGCCTTCGTCAAAGCGCAAAAGGGCGACACCCACGGCAATCTGATATTCAACGCCACCGCGCGCAACTTCAATCCGCTGATGGCCAAGGCGGGCACGATCACCATCGCCGAGGTCGAGGAGTTGGTCGAGCCGGGCGAGCTGGAGCCGGACGAGATTCACCTGCCCGGCATCTACGTGCAGCGCATCTTGCAGGGCGAAAAGTACGAGAAGTGGATCGAGCAGCGCACCACGCGCCCACGTGCTTGAATCCAGCCTCGAGCGAGAGGCTCGAGCGAGGAACCCTGCAGACCGAAGCATAACGATTTTGCGAGCGATACGGAGATAAACGATGGCTCTTTCACGTGAACAGATTGCGCAGCGAGCTTCGCGAGAGCTCGAGGACGGCTACTACGTCAACCTGGGCATCGGCATCCCGACCCTGGTTGCCAATTATATCCCCGACGGGATCCATGTGACCCTGCACAGCGAGAACGGATTGCTGGGCATCGGTCCGTTCCCCTACGAGGGCGACGAGGACCCGGATCTGATCAACGCCGGCAAGCAGACGGTGACCACCCAGCCCGGCTCGGCGTTCTTCGACAGCGCCGAGAGCTTCGCGATGATCCGCGGCGGCCACCTCGACCTGACCTTTTTGGGCGCCATGCAGGTCGCCCAGGACGGCAGCCTGGCCAACTGGATGATCCCCGGCAAGATGGTCAAGGGCATGGGCGGAGCGATGGACCTGGTCAGCGGCGCCAAAGAGGTCGTCGTGCTGATGAGCCACACCACCCGCAAGGGCAAGCCCAAGCTGCTCAAGGAGTGCACGCTGCCGCTGACCGGCGTCGGCTGCGTCAGCCGCGTCATCACCGATATGGCGATGTTCGACATCACCGACGGCCAGATGACGCTGACCGAGACCGCCCCCGGCGTGTCGGTCGACGAGGTGCGCGAGGTGACCGAGGCGGAGTTTGAAGTCTCGGGCGACTTGGTTGAAATGGATCTTTGAGCTATTTAGTTTTGATTAGCGAAGCCCGCGAGATCTGTGGTCTCGCGGGCTTTTTGGTTTTTTTGCCTAGAGGCTTTTGGGTTTTTGGGGCACCCCTCCGCCTCCGCTTCGCTCCGGCACCTCCCCATGGCGGCTGAACGCCGCATGGGGAGGAACTTTTAGCATGATCGCGCAGTGGTCGGTTGTTGTTGTTCAGAAAGCAACTATTGCGCGATCTAGCGGAAGGTTCCTCCCCAGGTCGAAGACCCTGGGGAGGTGCCTCGCGCGCTTTACAGCGCGAGGCGGAGGGGTGCCTCAAAAACCGACCAAGTTGATTCAACTACACTTCAAAAAAGCACACACCCATGAAAATCGGCGAAATCATCGAATTCAGCTCCGGCGACGACCACCGTATCGGCACGATCGTCGGGGAGATCGGCAAAAAGAAGCTCGAGGTCGTCGCCGCCGATGGCGACGAGATGCGCGCCACGCGCGACGAGGTGACCTTCGAGTCGGGGATTTCGGTGTCCGATCCGTCGAATACCTCGGCCGCCCAGAGCGGGGCGCGCCGCTTCGAGGAGAAGGTCCTCGAATTCGCCGAGGAGATCGATCTGCCGATGTTGTGGCAATTCGTGGCCGATATGGGTGGCGAGGCGATGGCCCCGGAGGACCTCGCCGAGCTCTACTTTTCGTCGAGCGAGCCGGCGGCCAGGCTGGCGATTCGCAGCACGCTGCGCGACGATATCGTCTTCTTCAAGCAAAAGAGGGGCCCGAGCTTCGAGCCCAGGAGCGACTCGCAGGTCGCCGAGCTCAAGCGCCAGAAGGAGGCCGAGGAGGAGAAGCAGCGCGAGCGTCAGGCGTTTGTCGACGGGGTCGTCGCGGTGTTGGAGCAAGAGGGCGCGGCGCGCCGGGAGATGGCCGACGAGAAGATGGCCGACCCGACGTTTCGGCGGCTGGCCCGCGTGGTGCAAAAATACGCGCTCTACGACAGCGACCACGACCGCGCCGACCTGGCCAACGAACTGCTCGACGCCGTCGAGGACGGGCTCGGCAAGCGCCTCAAGGGCAGCTACGGGCTGCGCGCGTTCTGGCTGATGGTCGATATGGGCGTGTGGGACGAGCACGAGAACCTCGACCTGCTTCGCTACAATATCTCCACGGAGATGGACGACGAAATCGTCGAGGCGGCGCAACTCATCTGTGATCGCAGTTGGGAGCCGGAGAGCTTTCGGCGCGATCTGACCGATATGCGCACGTTCAGCATCGACTCGGCGTCGACGCGTGACATCGACGACGCGCTGTCCTGTGAGCAGCTCTCGAGCGGCGGCTGGAAGGTCGGTGTGCACGTGGCCGACCCGTCGGCGTGTGTGCCGCCGGGCAGCGATCTGGATCTCGAGGCGCGCAGCCGCGGGACGAGCATCTACCTGCCTACCGGCAATTTTCCGATGTTTCCGCGCCCGTTGAGCCACGGCAAGATGAGCCTGGTCGAAGGCGAGCTTCGCCCGGCGATGAGCGCGGTCTTTACCTTCAACGACGAGCTCGAGCTGGTCGACTCCGAGATCACCCCCTCGATGGTGCAAGTCGACAACCGGATGACCTACGACCAGGTCGACGAGATATTGGAGGGCGACGACAGCGGCCCGCTGCCCGACGCGCTGCGCAAGTTGGCCGAGATCGCCCAAAAGGCGCGCAAGCGGCGCATGGACGACGGCGCGATCAACATCAACCTGCCGGATCTGGATCTCAAGGTGGATCTATCCGGCGCGGAGCCGTCCATCGAATGCGCGGTCATCGAGGAGCGCTCACCGGCGCGCCGACTGGTCAGCGAGTTGATGATCCTGAATAATCGTGTCTACGGCGAGTTCTGCCGCGACAATCCCATCCCGTCGATCTACCGCGCGCAGGCGCCGCCCGAAGAGGAGCTATACGACGACGCGGTGATGAGCGTGCCGGAGGGCATCGCCCGCGAATTCGCGTTGGTGCGCAAGATGAAGCCCGGCGACGTGACCACCGAGCCCTCGCCGCACTTCGGGCTGGGCCTGGCCGTTTACGTGCAGGCTTCGAGCCCGATTCGTCGCTATAGCGACCTGGTTTGCCAGCGCCAGATCAAGGCGTTTTTGGCCGAAGAACAGCTCCCCTACGGCGGCTCCGACATCCTCGAGGTGCTCGCCACCGTCGGGAGCACCGCCCGCGAGGCCAGCATCACCGAGCGCGAGTCCACCCGCTACTGGACGCTGTACCACCTCGGCCAACTCGCCGGTGAGCCGCTCGACGCCACCGTCGTCGAGCATAAGAGCCACGACGACGCCAAGGCCGCCGTCTTTCTGCACGGCGTGGCGCTGAAGGCCAATTGCAAATTTCACGATCGGGTGCCGGTCGGCGAGGATTGCAAGATCGAGGTCAGCAAGGCGAATCCGAGGAAGGATGTGCTTTATTTGCGCCAGGCGCGGCCAGAATAATGGACTGACGTCCTCTGGGCG
>CAYLTX010000031.1:9934-50677 GCA_964386725.1 uncultured Bradymonadales bacterium
TCAGAGAAAAAAGCATCATAGTGGACTGACGTCCTCTGGGCGTCAGAGAAAAAAGCATCATAGTGGACTGACGTCCTCTGGGCGTCAGAGAAAAAAGAGCACCTTTTCTTACGCCCAGAGGACGTAAGTCCAAAGGTGCTTAGCTGCGATCCTTCCGACGAACGTAGAGTATCTTCTCGACGCGGGCGACGACCTCGCCGTCTTCGTCGACGACGTCGACCTCGAAGACCGGCTCGACTTTGTGTTGCTCGTCGGCCTGTCGGCGGATCTCCTCGATGCGTTCTTCGGTGAGGATGAACTCGGCGTGGACCGTGCCGCGGCCCGGCCGCACGAAGTCGATGGTCGCTGCGCGGTCCCACACGATATAGTCGTTGCCCAGATTCTGCAGCAACATCAGCATATAGAAGGGGTCGCACATCGAGTACAGCGAGCCGCCGAAGTGGGTGCCGACGTAGTTCTGATTGTAGGTCTTGAGGCTCATCTCGACGACCAGGCGCCGATAGTCGTCGCTCATCTCGGCGACCTGGATGCCGGCGCCCAGATACGGCGGGTAGAAGTTGAGCAACTTGTCCATGTGGCGGGTGACGAGTTGCCGGCCGTAGCGGCTGATCTTGCGTTGAATGTCGTTGATCGTGTCGAGCATAAATACCTCCGCGTGTCTGGAGGGTTCTTTACCGCTCCAACTCGACCCGCACAAGCGTCACCGCCAACACCACCATGCCGACCACGCCCACCGCGGCACCAAGCCACAAGAGGTGCGAAAGAGTCGCCCAATCGTCGATCGTCGCCGCGCCCGCGACATAGGATAGGCCCCCCAAAAACAGCGTAAAGCTAAGTCGGCCAGCCAGGCTCTGCACCGATAGATAAGTGGCCCGCTGGCCCAGCGAAATACGCGGGGTCACGGCGGCCAAAAGTGGCGCCTTGAACATCGCCCCTGGTACGCCGCGAAGCAGCAGCAGTACGGCCACCAGCGGGTGCAGCACGAGGGCCATCGAGGCGATGATGGCGGTCTGGATGCCCGCGGCGAGCAGCAGGGTCGGGCCCTTGCCGAGTCGGGCGTCAATGGCGGCGCTTCGGGCGGCGACCCAGGCGCCGAGCATGGTGGCGGCGAACATGTGGGCGCCGGTGGCCAGCGGGGTCTGCTCGAGCCAGTCGATATCGCCGCCGACCAGGTCCAGATAGGGCTGATAGAATTCGTAGGGGATGTGGTTGAGCACGGTCATCAGCACGGCCAGCGCGAAGAGCCAGGCCAGGGCGGGCTGTTTGAGATACGCGAGGCAGGCGAGCAACTGCGGGCCAAAGCCGAGCGCCTCGTTTGTCTGGTCTTCAGCGTCGCTGGTCGTTTGGGCGCCAGTGTCCGGGCCGATGGGCTCGCGAAAAAAGAGCACCAACACCAGCGTCGCCGCGGCGAAGACCGCCGACAGCCCGTAGGCGAAGCGAAGCTCGACCGCGGCGATCGCACCGCCGGCAAGCGCCGCCACCCCGGTGGCGAAGAGGGCGTTTCGGGCGGCGATGGCCTCGCGATCTTCGTATTCCTCGGTGCGATCCAGCGAGGCGAGCGAGTCGTAGTGAAACGAGGTGTCCGTGCCGGAGTTAAACGCGATGCCCCCGGCCAGCACCACCTGCGCCGTGGCGAAGGCCGAGAAGCTATCGCCCAGAAAAAACAACACATACGCGCTAACCAGACACACCGCCGAGACCAGCAGCGTGGTGCGCCGGCCGATGGCGTCCGAGAAATACCCCGACGGCACCTCCAGCACGACCACCGCTCCATAATAGATCGCCTCCAGCCCCAGCACCTCGCCCAGCGTCAGATGCTCTCCGAAGTACAAAAAGAAGACCGGCATCCAGAAGAAGGCGTTGAACAGCCCGGCATACCACGGATACAGCCCGATATTGCGGCGCATCGCGGCGGTCTCGGGCGTGGTCGATGCCATGGCTGGTCAATGCCTCATCTGGTGAGGTGAGTCTGGGCGTGGTGTAAGAGTGGATTTACCACGATTGCGGGTGGTGCGACCAGTCTGTGGCTGCTTATGGGTCGAGCGAGATGTAGGGAGCCTGGCACCCTTTTCTGCAGGCTAGTTGATCGCCCAAGATCTCCGTCTCGCCACCCCTCCCCAGATTCTGGGGAGGTGGCGGCGTAGCGTAGCGAAGCCGTCGGAGGGGGCCTCAACAAGCTGCTTTTTTCTTCTCGAGGTTGCGAAAAGGCAGTTGGCTGCTGGTTGTTGGCCCCCTCCGCCTCGCTTTGCTCGGCACCTCCCCGCGTAGCGGTGGAGGGGTGGCGAGTCGCGAATTGGCTGCTTTTTGGCGCGGATAGAATAGTGCCAGGCTCCCTACACCTGCGCGGATAGAATAGTGCCAGGCTCCCTACACCTGCGCCAGGCTCCCTACACCTGCGCGACGATCTGCGGGTGCGATTCAGCCATCGATCGCCTCGATATCCGAGAAACGAATGCCGAATTTGGCCAAGTACTTCGAGGGCCGATCGGCGTCGTTATTCGACTTCTTTTGCTCTCTCGAGACGGCGAAGAGTTCGCGGCCGGCCTCGGAGAGGGTGCGGCTTTGGCGGCAGACGTCGACGACGTCGGCGAGTTGGACGCGGTCGAAGCGGTCGAGGCCGGCGTAGGCATCCTCGCCGATGAGACGGCGCAGGAAGGCGTGCTGGTCGCCGCTTTGGGAGTCGTCGCGGCTTCGCCATGAGCGGGCGAGGCGGGCGATCTCGGCGATGACGACGGCTTCGTCGATGCGTCCGCCGGGGGCGAGGGTGGCCATGCGGCGCACCGAGGCGTTCAGGTCGCGGAAGTTTCCGCGCCAGGTCGCGGCCGGTGAGGTGGCAAAGTCGAGGTAGCGGCTGCGTGCGGCGCGGTTGAAGCTGACGGCGCGGCCGGTGGTCTGGGCGAATTGGGCGAGCTCGTAGTCCAGGTTCGGCTCGATATCGCGGCGGCGATCGGTGAGCGCGGGCAAGCGAAAATGCCAAAGGTTGATGCGCGCGAGCAGGTCTTCGCGGAATTCGCCTGCGCGCACCGCGTCTTCGAGATCGCGGTTGCTTCCGGCCAGGAGCTGGAAGTCGCTGGAGACGTCCTGGTCGGCGCCGACCGGCAGGAAGCGGCCCGACTCGATGGCCCGGAGCAGCATCGCCTGCTCGTCGGCGCCCAGATCGCCGATCTCGTCGAGGAAGACGACTCCTCCGTCGGCGCGGCGCAACAGCCCGTCGCGCGCCTCGACCGCGCCGGTGAACGCGCCGCGGCGGTGGCCGAATAGCGCCGACATTGCCCCGTCGCCGCGCAGGGTCGCGCAGTTGATCTCGACGAATTCGCCGGTGACCTGTTTACGCTTGTGTTTGAGCTCGTAGATGCGCCGGGCGAGCAGGGTCTTGCCGGCGCCGGTCGGCCCGGTGAGCAAGATTGGGTCGACCGAGGAGAGCGCCACGCGCTCGATCTGCTCGATGAGCGCGTTGAACTCGGGCTCGCGGGTCTGGATGCCCGCCTTGAGCAGGGTGACGGCCTCCTCCAGCTCGCGCTCGAAGCGCGCGGCCAACTGGTCGTATTTGGACAGGTCGAGGTCGATGACGCGGTAGGAGCCCGGCTCGGTTGCGCGCCTGCGAGGCGGCGGCGAGGTCTGCAGGAGGCGGGCCGGCAGGTGGCGGGATTCGGCGAGCAAGAATAGACAGATCTGCTGGACGTGGGTGCCCGTGGTCATGTGCAGCAGGTAGTCGTCGGCCTCCAGATCGAAGTCGTAGCCGCGCGAGAAGTCGTGCAACTGGCCGAAGACCTGCTCGAAGTCCCACGGGTCGTCGAGCTCGATGAGGTGGTGGCTGACCTGGGTCCCGGGTGAGACGAGCGCGATGTCCTCGGCGAGCACCTCGGCCAGCGCGGTGTAGCGCCGCCGGTGGAGCAATACGACGCGGTCGACCCGCATATCCGGGTAGCGGCACGCGTTGACCGTCGGCCGCCACGAATCCCAGCGGTTCGGGCCTTTGCCCGAGTCCATATGCGTGCCCACAAAGCCGATGAGGACTTTTTCCTTTTTGCTGCGCTCGCCCATACGTCTAGACCTCTACGCGAATGATCGATGAGCCATCCTCGTCGTGGCGCTCGAGGCGCGCGTCGACAAAGCGTGGGATGAGCCCGAGCTGGGTGTCGGTGTGGCGGGTGCATTGGCTGGTGCGAAAGACCCCGCCCGAGGTGATCGCCATCGGGACGAGCAATTGATCGGCCAGATGCGGCCCGACCGGCGCGCCGCTCTCCAGGTAGGCGTTGACCGCGTCGGAGCAGGTCTTGGCGACCTCTTCGGCGCGAATGCCCTTCTGGCCGATGGCGGTGAAGACCTCGGTGACCCGTTCGCTTTCGACCTCGACGACGAGCGTATTACCGGGCGAGCGGGACTGGGCGATGTCGACGATGCGCGCCTCGTCGAGGCCGACGGCGAGCTCGGCCTCGAGCGCCTCGAGCTCTCGGTTGGCGACGTGCTCGGGCAAGTGCGCGATGAGCGCGGTCGCCCGGATACGCGAGAGCTCGCCGCGCTCGACGAGCTCGAGGTGGGCCGTTTTGTCAATCGGCTCGCGCAGCTCGGCGCGAAGTCTGCCGCCGCCGGCCGGATAAAAGCCGTGCTGCTCGAGCCCGAACGAAACACCCGCGCCCATGCCCTCCAACTGGGGCCCGAAGGCATGCTCCAGAAATTCGAAGACCGGCGCCTTCATATTGTGCGTGCCGCCCTCGACGGTCACCGAGGACGGCGCGCCATCGAGCAGAAGCGGCGGTAAGATCGTCTGCAGGACCAGCACGGTGCTGCCGGCGGTGCCGACGGCGAATTCGTAGTCGTCGGGGCGAAGTTCGCCGGGCTCGAAGACGAGCTCGGTCGAGCCGAGCTCGTCGCCCTGGACACGCGCCCCGGAGATCTCGGCCGCTGCTCGCACAGCGGTGAGGTGCTGGCGCATCAGCCCGGGTTTGCGGCGCCGGGCGCGGATATTCTCGATGCGAAACCCGCGCCCGCTCACCAGCGATAACGACAGCGAGGTGCGCAGCACCTGGCCGCCGCCTTCGCCCATCGATCCATCGATGAAAATCATGTCGTTCTCCATATCTCTTCTCTGAAAAAGTGCTCGACTTGGTCGACGATCGGCTGCTCAATCCTCGGGCGGCTCGCCGGGGGGCGCCATCTTGACGATCTTGGGGTCGAAGCGCGCCACCGTGTCGATCAAATCGCTCTGGTGGCTCATGACCGACTCGATGTCCTTATAGACGTCCGGCGCCTCGTCCAGGTCGGCCGACAGCAGCGTGACGCCAGAGGCGTCGAGCTGTGTGTGGACCTCGCGCCAGTCGAGGCTGCGCTTGGCCTGGGTGCGCGACATGACGCGCCCCGCGCCGTGGGCTGCGCTCTCCAGCGAGGTCGCCTCGCCCTTGCCGCGCACCACAAATCCCGGCTCGGCCATCGACCCGGGGATGATGCCGAGCACGCCTTCGCCCGCGGGCGTGGCGCCCTTGCGGTGGACGACGACCTCCTTGCCGTCGTGCTCCTCCTTCCAGGCGAAGTTGTGGTGGTTCTCGACCTCGGCGAGCACCTCGGCGCCGAGCGCCTCGACGATCTCTCGGTGCATGACGGCGTGGTTGGCCGCGGCGTATTCGCCCATCAACTCCATGGCCGCCCAGTACTCCTGGCCGAGCTCGCTGTCGAGCTCGAGCCAGGCCAGGTGCTGCAGCTCGCGCGGCAGCTCCGGGTGCCACTCGCGGGCGAGCTTGGAGTAGTGATTGGCGACGGTCGCGCCTGCGCCCCGGCTGCCGCTATGCGTTAGAAGCGCCAGGTAGGTGCCCGCAGACATCCCGAGATCGTCCTCCTCGAGGGTCAGCACGCCCCACTCGGCGAAGTGATTGCCCGAGCCGCTCGAGCCGAGCTGGTATCGGGCCTTCTCCTCGAGGCGTTTGGTGACCGGAGAGACGCTCCAGTCCAGATCCATCACGGCGTGGTCGTGGGGATCTTCGAAGTAGGCGCCGATGCCGAATCGAGTCTCGTCCTCGATGATCTGGCTCAAGTGCTCTTTGTCGCTTCCCAGCGTCTCGGCGGGCGCGTCGAAGACGGTCATGCGCATGCGGCAGGCGATGTCGACGCCGACTGCATACGGAATGACCGCGCCCTCGGTGGCCAAGACGCCGCCGATGGGCAGCCCGTAGCCGCGGTGGGCGTCGGGCATCAGCGCGCCGCTGACCGAGACGGGCAGCCGGCAGGCGTTCTCGAGCTGCTCGATGGCGGCCGGGTCGAGCCCGGTGCCCCACTTCTTCCAGGGCGCAGGCGTCTCACGCTCCTCGAAGAGCACGCGTTCGCCGAGCGCATCGGCGAGCTCTCCAAACATCGGGTGGTCGACGTAGGCGGTCGGCTCGTCGACGAGCTCGTCGAGCACGGCGCGCACCTCATCGATATCCCAGCCGGCCCGGCAGGCCTGGCCGACCATCTGCAACGCCTTGCTGAGTGTATTTCCCTCGGGGTAGCCCATTTGCTTCAATTCGCTGCCTTTCATCGTTGTGTCCTCGGATGCGGGTTGTCGTTGGTCTTCAACGTCGCATCAGCACTACTTCGAGAATCGTGCCAACCCTTTGAGGCCGGTTTGACAGCCTTCTGGCGGTGGTGGGCGTTCGCGTGGCTCGCGAAAAATCTAGCTATTTAGAAATATATATAAGCTAGGCTGTGATTTGGCTAGGATGCTATCTTGGGTGGGTGTGCTTGGATACTCGGGCCGAGAAAACCAACAGGAGCAACGGCAACGCCGTGAGCGTGCACCCCTGCACATAGTCGATAGTCGAGGTGTCGAGCACGCTGCAGGTTGAACTACGGTTCACGTTCACGTGCACGTGCACGTTCACGGGGTGTGGCTGCCACCGATGCCCTCACACCCTCAGAAATCTGAATGCCCACCCCGCTCAGAGGCCCGCAGGAGGCGATCAGGTGGTGGTGCGCGTTTTGCAGCACTAAACTGGCGAGCGATGTGGTCTTTATTGAATTGAAGCAGATATCCTGCGAGGTGCATGACGATGAGAACGCTTGCCAAGATATGGATCGCGACCTGTTGTTGTGTGGCGTTGGCGCTGGCTGGCTGTGGGGATCCCGGTGATGGCGGTTCGAGTGGCTCCGATGGCTCGGATGGGGGCTTCGACCTGACATCGTGCCAGCGGGGCGAGACCAAGCAGGTCGATTGCAATACGTGCTTCTGCGATGAAGACGCGACCTGGACGTGTACCGAGATCGCCTGCGGCGATGCTGGTGGGGCCGACGACGCCGGCTCATCGGACGCCGACACGAGTGGGCAATGTCAGCCGGGTGATGAAAAGCAGGTCGACTGCAATAGCTGCTACTGCGATCAGAATGGTCTGTGGGCATGCACGGCGATGGCCTGCTTAGACGCTGGCCCTGGCGATGCTGGTGACGCCGGCGAGTGTCAGGACGGCGACGAAAAGCAGGTCGATTGTAATACTTGCTATTGCTCCCAGGGGAGCTGGGCGTGTACCGAGATTGCCTGCGGCGATGCCGGCCCCGGCGACGATTATGACCCGTGCGAGGATAAAGCCTGCGGCGCGGGCTGCACGGTCTGCCCGCCCGACGACCCCAATTGCGTCGAGACGGATGTGGTGAAGTTTTGTCAGTCCGACGGGAGCTGCTCGTCGAACCAGCCGAGCTGCGAGGATAAGCCGGAGTGCCAGCAGGATAGCGATTGCGTTGTGTCCGGATGTAGCGGGCAGGTCTGCGCGGCTGAGCCGCAGGCGACGACCTGTGAGTGGCGCGAGGAATACGCTTGCTATCAGGAGTATGGCGATTGCGGCTGTAACGAGGGCTCGTGCGGTTGGGCGCAGACCGATGATTTGGTGCAGTGTTTGGGGGAGTGAGGGGGGCTCCTAGAAAGCTACGCACCGGAGTAAACCCCGTGATCGTGAACGTGAACGTGATCGTATTCGTTTACGACGGCGATCACGATCACGATCACGATCACGTTTACGTTTACGTTTACGAAAGAGCGGGTCAGTCGACACTGTCTGCGACAAGCTGATAGGGTGGCTCCATAGGTAAATAGAGACTCTTTGCCGCGGAGACACGATGAGCGACGAGAACGCAGCTGAGCGCATTTTGTTGGTGGGCGCGGGCGCCGTCGGGCAGGCCTACGGCTACCATCTTCGACAGGGCGGCGCCGAGGTCACCTTCTTGGTCAAAGAGAAGTATCGCGCCGAGGTCGAGCGCGGCTTTTTGTTGCATCGCCACCGGATGCTTCGGCGGCCGAAGACCTTCGCCTTCGATGATTTCGGTGTCCTGACCGATTACGACGAGGTCGAGCGACGCGAGTTCGACCAGGTGTGGCTGTGCGTGTCGTCGACGGCCATTCGCGGCCAGTGGCTCGAGGACCTCGCCGGGCGCATCGGCGATGCGACGCTGGTGTCGCTTCAGCCGGGCATCGAGGCGCAGAGGCGCGTCAAAGAGGTCTACCCGGCCGAGAAGGTCGTCGCCGGCTTGATCACGCTGATCGCCTATCAGGCGCCGCTGGACGGCGAGGATCTCGACGAGGGCGTGGCCTATCTGTTGCCGCCGATGACGCCGATCCCGTTCGCGGGGCCCGCCGACCGGGCCGAGCGGGTCGCCGAGGCGCTCAATCGCGGCGGGTGCTCGGCGGTGGTCGACCAGGACACGCCCAAGCTCGCCGCCTTCGGCACCGCCGTCATGGTGCCCGCCATCGCCGGCCTCGAGATCGCCGGATGGTCGCTGAAGCGCTACCGGAAGACCGCCGCGCTCGAGATCAGCACGGCCGCCTCCAAAGAGGCGCTGCGAGTTGCCGGTCTCTATCATTGGGCGAAGGTGCCGTTTTCGATGCGCACGCTGCGCCGGCCGGAGCTGCTCGGCCTCGGATTGACGGTCGCGCCGGCGCTGCTGCCCTTCGATCTGGAGACTTACCTCGAATACCACTTCACGAAGGTCGGCGATCAGACCCGTCAGATGATTGCCGATTATATCGCATTAGGCGAAGGGCAGGTGACGGATACGCGCGCGTTGCGTGTGCTCCGCCGGCTGCTCGGTGGGCAAGTGCCGCAGCAGTTGAAAAGTGAGAAGCAGGTTTCGAGCCGCATCCAAGTCTAGTGAATTGCCCATAGTAGCGCGACCCGAAGCCTGCGTGGCGAGTTAACTCAAGCTGAGCTTATCCAAATCTTCGGCACCGAGGCCGAGGGCCTCGAGTTGTGCGACTCGGTCCCAATAGAAGGTCTGTTCGACGACCTTGTCGTTCTCATATTTCGAGATCGTCACTCCGTTGACACGCACCGAGTTACCGGTCGGCTCGATGCCCAGCATCGGCCCGTTGTGAGTGCCCGTGAAGGTCCACTCCAGGGCGGTTTGATTGCCGTTAGAGTAGTATTTGTGCTGCTCGACCTTCAGGTCGGGAAATCCCTCTCGATACATCCCCAGGAAATTCTTGAACCCTTGCTTGCCCTGAAACTTGGCCATGGGGGTGTTGATGGTCACGTCGTCGTCGAAATACTCGTCGATCGCGTCGACGTTTCCTTCGTTCCAGACTTTGTCGGTGAGTTTGCGTGCGATGTCTACGAGCTGTTCGTTCGCCATGATCGTCCTCCTATATGTCGTCGGGTTGGGTCTGTTTGGGCGGTTTTGAATACGGCTGATAGCCCTCTGGCTACCGATAGGAATATAAGGACATCGAGGCGCGCTTCCGCGGCTAAACTTCGCTGTAGTATTTGGCAGCTCACCAGCTCAGACGCCTTACGGCTCAACTTCTAATCGACTGGTCATCAACGGGGAGGATGCGCTAGGATTGCGCGCGAAATCAGCACTTTTCTCCCCACCGTGAGGCAGTAGCGATGACGGTCGAGCAGACGATTCCAGTGGTTAATTTGGCAGATTATGACAGCGACGATCCCGCCGAGCGCGAGGCGTTCGTTCAAAAGTTCGGGGAGGGCTTGAACGACCTCGGGTTCGTGGCCGTCGAGGGACACGGCGTGCCCCAGGAGCTCATCGACAAGAATTACGAGCTCTTCGAGCAGTTCTTCGCGCTCGATGACGAGACCAAGCGCCAATACGAGCGCGTCGAGACCGGTCGCCAGCGCGGCTACACGCCGTTCGGCCTGGAGCATGCCAAGGACAGCGAGAAGCCGGACCTCAAGGAGTTCTGGCACGTCGGGCGCGAGGTCGAAGAGGGCAGCCAGCTCGCCGAGCGCATGCCGCCGAATGTGTGGCCGTCGGAGATTCCCGAGTTTCGGGACACCGCGCTCGCCCTATACGACGCGCTCGAGAAGAGCGCGCGCAAGATGCTCGCCGCGGTCTCAGAGTACCTGGGCCAGCCGGCCGGCTTCATCCCCCAGAAGGCCACCGACGGCAATAGCATCATCCGGATCATCCACTACCCGGTCTGCGACGGCTTCGACGAGCCGGGCGCGATGCGTGCCGCCGCCCACGAGGATATCAACCTGATCACATTGCTGCCGGCGGCGACCGAGTCCGGCCTGGAGATTTTGACCCGCGACGGCGAGTGGATGCCGGTGCCCACTCTCGATGGGCAGCTCATCGTCGACACCGGCGATATGATGAAGCGGCTGACCAACGACGTCATCCCGGCGACCACTCACCGCGTGGTCAACCCTGCCGGCGAGCCCAAGGCGCGCTATTCGATGCCGTTTTTCGTCCATCCGCATCCGGATGCCAGCCTCGCGGTCATCGAGGCGTGCGTGCCCGAGGGCGAAGAGCCGAAATACGAGCCGACGACCGCAGACGAGTATCTGCAGGAGCGGTTGCGTGAGATCGGCGTGGCTTGAGGTGCTGCGCGGGTTATCCACCACTCAACCCACAAACCACCACTCGCCGGTCGAAGACCGGCCCGATGACGAGCTGGTCGCCGTGGACCGCGCCGACGGCCGAGCCCGAGATCGGGTCGCCGTCGTTCAGGTATACCTCGGTCTGCTGCCAGCTTCCCGATTCGCCGGGTTCGAGGCGCAGGACCTGGGAGGCGGAGCGCGAGTCGGGGTCGCGCATGTGGCCGAGGAAATCGAGCATCTTGGGGTGAGCGGCGACCCATAAGACACCGTCCTGGTCGACGTCGATATTGTCGACGCCGGTGTCGGCCTCGATGGTGTGCTCGAGGCTGAGCTCACCGGTCTGCCTGTCGCGTGAGAAGACCTTGACCGTCCGGCCGATCGTCTCGGCCAGGTAGACCTCGCCGCCGTCGGGGCGGGTGTTGATGCCGTTGGCGTAGCGGGTGCCGTCGTAGACCTCTTTGAAGGCCGAGCCGTCGAAGAAGACGACGTTGCCGAGCGGCAACTGCAGGAAGTCCTCGAAGGTGTGCCAGAAGTGCGAAGAGCTGGCGTGGTCGTTGGTCACGTAGAATGTGTCGGGGCCGACCGCGGCGACATCGTTGGGGGAGACCAGTGCCTCGCCTTCGACCGAGCGGATATGCTCGAGCGAGCCGTCGGCGCCGACGTCGAAGACCTCGACGGTATGCGGCGGGCTCCAGCCGCCGCGGTGGTTGACCACGAAGAGCCGCTCGGCGCCGTCGTTGCCCGTGTACAGACTCAGGCCGTGGGGGTGGAAGGGAAAGTCGAGCTCGGGGGTGACGTCGCGCGGTTGCATCTCCTCGCCGCCGACGGCCAGCGAGTAGATCTTGCCGGCCTGGTCGACATCTCGCCTGTCCTGGGCGGCGATAAAGACCTCGCGGCCGTTTCGGCGCCACTCGATATCCTCGCCGCCGACGATGCCCTCGACCGTCTCGCACGGCCCGGGCGCGTGCGGCTCGATGTCGCGGAAGGCGCCGGCGTCGGAGACGGTCTTCAGGGTGAAGCCGCCTATGGCGGCGACTGCGACGGCGGCAATGAGCCATTTCGTCTTTTTCTTCATAGCGCGCACGATCTTAGCACCTGGGCGTTGGCGAGGCCACGGGCCCCGTCCGCTCATCCACTACTCAGCTTTTTCGCTACTTAGTATCGGCGCAAAATAGCTCAGCGCCAACAACGCCCCGCCGAAGCCCAAAAACAGCAGCACGCGCCAGATCGTCTCCGTGCCCGCCATATCGACCACCAGCAATTTCGCCGCCGCCAGGATGACGGTGGCCAGGCCGACGTATTTGAGCTGGCGCACGGCGCCGGAGAGGCCGGCGACGAGCAGGGCGATGGCGTAGATGCCCCAGCAGGCGGTGGCCAGGATGTCGCCGTGGGCGGCGAGGGTGGCCTGGTCGTGTAGGTAGAGCAGGGCGAGGCCGTGGATGATGTAGCGGTACGTCACGTTGTTTATTGACTGCATCGGCATTTGCTGCGCTGGCGGCTTGGCAGGTCAGCCAGGCGCGCACGGCCGGCGCCACGCCCACGGCCATCCACACGGTGATCACGCCGAGCTGGACGATGAGGCCGGCGGGGACGCCCGAGGAGGTGTCGTTGACGGCGGCGACCACGGCGACCACCGCCACGAGCCAGCCGCCCAAGCCGGTCACCGCGAGCAGACTCTTGAAGCCGCGTATCAACACGATCGCGGCCATGCCGGAGACCAGCATCGTATTATATAGGCTCAGCCCGACGTAGTTGCCGGTACCGCTGCTGAGCAAAAAGGGCGTGGCGAAGCCGCCGATGGCGCCGACCAGCGCCAGGGCGGGGTCGCGTTGGCGCTCGGCCACCAAGAAGGTGGCCATGGTCACCGCGCACATGCCGGCAAAGGCGACCGGCTGGCTCCACAGCTCGTAGATCTGATGGGCGGCGAAGAGGGTGATATAAAACGCCGCGCTGCTTCCGCCCATCAGGATTTGCGACAGGCGCCGGCGAGCGGCGCGCACGCGCCAGCCGGCTGCACCGAGGCCGGCGCCGACCGCGAGTCCGAGGCCGACCTTGACCGGCTCGGTCAACAGGCCCAGCTCGACCGAAAGCTTGAAGAGGAAGCCGAGGCCGAGCAGCAGCAGCGCTATGCCGATCTTGTCGAGCCAATTCTCGACGGCGATGCCGGTGTTGGCCTTGGGCGCCTCAGCCGGCTCGGCCGGAGCCCGGCGTGGGGCTGGTTCTTGCACATCGGGAGTCGGCTCGGGTTCGGGAGTCGGCTCGGGTTCGGGAGTCGGCTCGGGCTCGGGAGTCGGCTCGGGCTCGGGAGTTTGTTGGGGCTCGGGCTCCGGTGTCCGCTCCGGCGCCGCCTCGATCGACCGCCCCGAAAGCTCGCCGAGATGCGCTTCGATACGCGTCAGCGTCTCCTCGATGCGTCCGAGTCGCTCCTCGAGTGCGTCCGGTTTGTCTTCGTCGCCCATGTCGTCCTCCGGAGGAAACCTGCTCCACATTCGGATGATGCCCTTGGGGCCCGTAGCCACCTGGTGGCCGCTTCTTCCCGTGATCCTTACCGCGGCCTACACGTCTGCAAGGAGCGCACCAACTGAATCGCCGGCAGGCCATCGCCGGCGTGTCTCCTCCGAAGGCTGAACGCGCTGGGGAGGGGACATACGCGTGATAGCAAGGGATCGCGTCACGCTTTCTCGTCGATGACTGTTGCGCTATCGTCGGTGCCATCTTCTGACGAAAAGAATACCCAACGGGCACACCATGATGGACGATAACCTCAACGACTCCCTCGAAGAGCTCGAAAAAGAAGGCCGTCGGCGCAAGCTCATGGCCCGGATCGTGGGCGTGGTGGTCGGCGTGCCGCTGTTGATCGGCTTTGCGATATTCATGGGCGATGTCGCCTATCCGGGCGTCGGGGACTCGGTGCGCAAGATCATCGCCGGGGAGCAGGATATCTTCGGCAATCGGGTCTATCGCCCGCCCCACGAGGTCTCGGACGCCGAGTTCGCCGAGGTCGATCTCGAGCGGGTCCACAGCGACCTCTTGCCGCTTTGGCTATCGGCACACTCCTACGATTCGCTCGGGGATCCGTCCAAGCGCACGCAGTCGCGCTACGATGAGCTTCTGGCGGCGGTCGAGCCCGACGCCAACCTGCACGAGCTCGTCGGCGAGCTTGGCGATCTGTTGCTCTCGGAGGAGGCGCTCGAGGAGTCCGACCGGATCTTATATCTGACGTGGGCCTGGGGGGAGTATCTGCGCCAGCGGGACCAGCCGTATCACCTCGAGGCGAATATGGTGATCCGTGAGGACAGCGCGATGCTGTACACCAAAAATTACGCCCTGGCCGACGAGCTGCGCTTCGAGGTCGACGAGGAGGAGTACGAGGCGCTTTTGGCCCACCGGATCGACCGCACCAACGTCGTCGAGAATTATCTATGCCGAAATACCGACTCGCAGCATCGCCCGCTGTGGATCGTCGACACCAGCGCCGAAGAGGCCGCCGACGTGGTGTGGCCGATGCTCTCGCCGGCCAACGACGACACGCTCGAGCCGCTCGAGGCCGCCTTTGCCGAGCTGATTCGCGAGGAGGCCGCCGAGTATCTCTCGGAGGAGGCGCTGGGGCTGCTCGACGAGACCGCGCCCACCCGCCACAGGATGCTGCGCACTCGGCAGGCGATCAACGACCGTGATTGCAACGACTTTCGCTTCTCCTATACGCCCAGGATCGCCTTCGACGTCGCCCGCCTCGGTCGGCTGTGGAGCCGGGCGTCGCGCTCCGAGGAGGCCGAGTGCCCGTCGATCACCGCCGGCGAATTGCACACGCTCATCGACACCTCCGAGGCGCTCGAGGCCCGACGCGAGGAGCTCACCCCCGCGCTCGAGGAGCTGACCGCGTTCGCCAGCAGGCCGCGCCTGGTGCACGAGGTGCGCCACTACCGCGACGATCTTCGCTACGTCTCACGCGATATCGTGATGCCGTGTCCGGGCTGTGATCAGGCCATGCGCGCGCCGTCGCGCGGCGAGCTATCGGCCTATCTGGCCGGCGTCGCCTATAGTGGTGCGCCCGCGCTGGGCATGTACCGCATCTGCCACGTCAACACGAACAGCCGCACCTACCACAAACACGCCCTCTCGCCGCTTGTCGGCGAGCTGGCCGACGGCCAAGATTGCCTGTCCGGCCCGGTCGATGGGCTCGAAGAGCAGGCGCGCAAGGCCGACGTGGAATTCTTCGATCGCGACAGCCCCATCGAGCTGAAGAGCGAGTGGCCCGAGCGACTGCCGATCAAGCAGTAGCTCACCCCATGACCCAATATGAGAATCCTTAATGTCGGTTCCCGCCCCCATATATGTCTTCGCGCTCGTCGTATGCGCCTGGACGATCGGCGCCGCCGGCTGCGGGGCGACCAATCCGGGCGGTGACGACGCCGGGCTGAGCGACGACGCCGGCCCGGACGCCACCGAGCCGCAGGAGCTCGCCTACGAGCTCCACGCGCTCACCGATGGCGCCGTCCGCGACTTGGAGGTCATCGAGGGCGAGGAGCCGAGCTTCGTGCTCCTTGTCCGGGGCGACCGCGACGACGACGACGGCGATCGAGTCGTGCTCTATGACAGCGCCACCGGCGAGATCGTGAGCCGCCCGGCGCCCAGCGCCGTCGGCGAGGTCGTCTGGAGCGATGGGCCGCGCGGCGACTTCGCGCTGTGGTTGATGAGTGCGGATGGCTTCTCGAACGACTATTGGAAGTGGCGACGCGACGACGACAGCTTCGTGGCGGTGGCCCGGGAGCTCTCCGCGGCCGACTTTGTCGTCGAGAGGGGCTTGAACTTCCCGACCGGGGTCGCCTACGGCCTCGACGAGGAGGGGCTGCATCGGGTCGACCTGCGCGAGGAGACCGTCGAGCGCATCGACTCGCAGCACGAATCCTACCTGGTTCGCCACGATCCTCGGACCGGTCGGCTGCTCTTCACCGAGCGACAGGGCGAGGGCTCGCTTTGGGCCTATGACGCGGCCACGCATCGCCAAATTGAGGTCGACGATGCCGGCTCGCGTACATTTGGCTTCATGAATAGCGGCCGCGCCGTTTATGTACCGGAGAGTGACGAGTCTCGCGTCGAATTCTTCGATTTTGACGGCGCCTCCCTCGAGGGATGGGATGGCCAGCTCGCCGACTATTTTACCGGCGACACTAGCCAACGCTATCTCTGGCTGACCCGCGTCGAGGACTCTCGGGCGGGTTACGACCCCAGCGCCATCTACCACGACGCGTCGGGCCGCGTCGTGGAGCTGGGCGCCGTCCGAGACTACTACCGAGGTGTGCGAGATGATGCCCGCATCGCCGTCTATGAGCGCGACCGATCGGGCGTGCCGGGCGTGGTCGCCCACCTGTTGGAGACCGACGAGATCTTTCCCATCGCCTACCAGCCGATGGCGGGAGGGCCGAGGTTTGCGCCGCAACATCTATCGGTGGCAGTCCTCCTCGACGACAGGGGTTGGCGTCTGTGGAGTAAGAGCTCCGGGCGAGTCGTCAACTTGGGGGAGGCCTGGAATGTGACGCCCGGGCCGTACGGCAGCTTTTGGGTCTACGAGGTCGACGATGCCTCCCACACCTACGACAAGTTGCTCGCCGGCGTCGACGCATTCAGCGGCGAGATGTTTGCGCTGGGCCCCGAATCCCAGGGGGTCGGCTCGTATTGTACCCCCGAGATCGCTCCGGGCGGCGCGCGCGTGCTTTTTGCCGGCCGGGGGGATGATGGGGCCACGGTCGACGCCATGCTGTGGCGCCAAGCCTCGGCCCAGACGGTGGCTCTGGTCGAGGGCTTCGGCATTTATGATTGCCCGGACTGGCACGTCGCTCCCGACGTCGAGCGCGGCGTGCTCCATGACGAACAGGGCGGTCGCCTGGTCGGATTCGACGGCGACACCCCGCTGGAGATCGACCGCGATGTCGAGGTGAGCGATATATGGGCCAACGAAGACGTCACGTCGGTGGTCTACCGAGCCCGCGACGCGGCCGACCAGGGGACCCGCCGAAGGGAGGAGGGGGCGTTTCGCCTCAAGCATTTCGACTTCCGGACCCGACAAGTCACCGATATCGACCATGCTCCGTTTGGCGATCCGCGGATGCTCGACGATGGGCGCGTGGTCTATTTGGTGGCCGAGCCGGGCTGCGAAGATGATTGCTCCACGGCGCTCAAGGTCTTTTGGGCGCGCGCGGAAGGCGGCCCGCTGCTGATCCACGATGACGTCGTCGCCCTCGGCGGCGGCGAGGACGAGCTCGCGGTGCGCGCCGGCCATATCTTTTTTCAAACGCGACAGGTCGACGAAGACGGCGAGGAGCGAAGAATTCGCATGGTCGCCAGCCCCGAATAATTCATGATAGCGTTCGAGCCATGAGGGTTGTTTTTCACGTCGACATGGATGCCTTTTACGCCTCGATCGAGCAGCGCGATCGGCCCGAGCTTTGCGGCAAGCCGGTCATCGTCGGCGGCTCGACGCGCCGCGGTGTGGTCGCCGCGGCGAGCTACGAGGTGCGCGAATTCGGCGTCCACAGCGCCATGCCCATGGCGCGGGCGATGCGCCTGTGCCCGGAGGCGGTCGTCGTCAGCCCGCGCATCTCGCATTATTCGGCGGTCAGCAAAGAGCTCATGGCCGTGCTCGGTAATTATAGCCCCCTGGTCGAGCCGCTCAGCCTCGACGAGGCCTTCCTGGAGATGACCGGCACGCAAGGTCTATTCGGCCCGCCGATGCAGGCCGCTCGCGCAATCAAAGAGGATATCGCCGAGGCCACCGGCGGGCTGACTTCGTCGATCGGCATCGCCCCCAATAAGTTCCTGGCCAAGCTCGCCAGCGACCTCGACAAGCCCGACGGCGTCAGCTTCATCCGCCACGGCACCGCCCGCGAGACGCTCGCGCCGATGTCCATTCGGCGCATCTGGGGCGTGGGCGACAAGACCGCCAAGAAGCTCGAGGCGCGCGGCTTTCGCACCATCGGCGACATCGCCGCCGCCGACATCATTCGCCTATCGGGCGTGATCGGCGAGCGCCGCGCGCGCAGCCTGCGGCGGCTCTCACGCGGCGAAGACGACCGCCCGGTCGTCCCCGACCGCGAGCGCAAATCGGTCGGCTCCGAGATCACGCTCATGGAGGATATCTCCGGGCGCGAGGCCGTCGAAAAGCAGCTCCGCCTGCAATGCGAAGACGTCGCCCGCGACCTGCGCAAAAAGAATATTCGCGCCGAGTCCGTGCGCGTGAAATTGCGCTACTCGGAGACCTTCCAGCTGATGACCCGCCAGGGGCCGCTGCCGTTGGCCTGCGACGACTCCCGCACACTCCACGTGACCGCCTGCCGGCTGCTGGACACCCTCGAACTCGACGCACCCATCCGACTGGTCGGCGCGGCCGCCTTCGATCTGGTCGGCGAGGAGGACACGTTTCAGTTGGGGCTATTCGACGGCCAGCAAAAGCAGGACAGGCGCCTGGAGAAGACGATGGATGCTATACGGGACAAATTTGGGGATAAGATCAAGCGGGGTGGGTCGGGAGGGACGGAGCGCTGAGGCGCTGAGGCGCGGAAGCGCTAAAGCGTGGAAGCGCTAAAGCGTGGAAGCGCGGAATCGCTGGACGCAGAAGAGCTAAAGACACCGCTAAAATCCGCGAAAACCGCTGATGAACTGCTGCCAGTTGCGGTGAGGGGGCTTTCCCCAGCGCTTTAGCTCACCTTAGCGGTGTCTTTAGCGTACAGCGTTCAGCGCTTCGGCACTTCAGCATCATCAGCGCCCTCCGCGTCCTCAGCGTCCTCCGCGTCATCAGCGTCCTCGGCACCTTCAGCGCCCTCCGCTTGCGGTTCATCCGGCGTCGGCGGCGGCTGCGTTCGACAGCCCGCCAGGGCCGATGCGCCCAGCAAACCGGCGAGCATCAGCCCGGCCACCAGCCTCAACAGCTTTTCTTGCACGCGTTCTTCTGATGCGCGCAGTGGCTGGCGCCCTGTCCCTTCTGTCGTTGATCTTTGCATCGGTGGAAATCCTCCATGCAGCGATCCTTGCAGCTCTTGCCCGACTCCAGCGACTGGCCGCGCGTGCTCGACGAGCCCGGCTCACCCTCGGACACCTTGAGCGTCACGCAGCCGGTCATGCCAATGCTCATACCAACAAGCATAATCACCGAAAAGATCATCGCGATATAGGTCTTCATAACAGCCTTGCTCGAATGGAATGTGACGAACGGTATTCGTCGACCAGATTAGCAGAAGCCGCCGGGCGTTTCACCTCTTGGCTGCTGCGACCTAGCCTAGAGATTGGGATCACTCGGCCGTAGAGCGACCCTTCTCGTCAGCCCGGCCTGACGGTGGACAATCGAGCGTACGCGCGCTACATAAATGACAGTTGAAACCACCATAAACTTAATGAGTTGGCGTGGAAGGGCCCGCCATCACAGGCGGGTCGATTTCGCCCGAGGAGCCGAGACGATGACCGAGCGACGAGACCGCAGCTTTCTCGAGGATATCCCGTTTGCGCGCGAAGAATACGGCAGCATCGTGCAGACCAACTACCCGGGCGCACACGACGAAGAGTATCGTGAGCGACTCACCGAGCTGATCAGCTCCGCCGAGGAGAGCTGGCCGGAGATTCCGCGCTTCGAATATACGTCCAAAGAGCACGAAACCTGGAGGTTGGTCTCCGAGGTGCTCGTTCGCCTTCAAGATCATTACGCCTGCGAGGCGTTTTTGGAGGGCCGCGACAAGCTCGACCTGCCCAGCGACCATGTGCCGCAGCTCGATGACGTCTCGGCGAAGATGGAGGCCGAGACCGGCTTTATGCTCGCCCCGGTCGGCGGGCTGTTGGACAAGTCCGAATTCTTGCCGATGCTCGGCCAGAAGGTCATGCGCTGCACGCCGTATGTGCGCCACCACTCCTACCCGTTCTTCACCCCCGAGCCGGACATCGTCCACGAGCTTCGCGGCCACGCCCCGATGTTCATGCATCCCGAATTTGTCGAAATGTCGGTGGCCATCGGAAAGGCGGCCGAGGCGGCCGTCGAGGCGGGCAACGACGAGCTGCTCGACGCCATCGGCCTATTTTATTGGTATACCGTCGAATACGGTCTGATCCGCGAGAACGGCGAGCTCAAGATCTTCGGGGCCGGCAATAACGGCGGCATCCAAGACCTGCTGCGCTCGATGGACCCGAACGTCGACAAGCGTCCGTTTAGCATCGACGCCATCCGCGAGCTGAGCATCGACTACGACGCGCCCCAGGAGATCTTCTTCGTGGCCGAGTCCTACGAGCAGGTCGAAGACATGGCCTACCAGCTCGCTGATATGGCGTAGTGGGGCTTGTGGCTTGGGGCGTGAGGCTCGAGTTTGCCTTTTCCCCAAGCCCCAACCCTCAAGCCCCAGAGTTGCGGGCTGGCATCCCGCGCTCCAGCCTACTCGACCGGCTCGCCGTTGGCGGTGAGCCACAAGCACGCCTGGTCCATCCCCTCCTCACAGGCGCGCGAAACCATCTCGACCCCCTTCTTCCAGTCCTGATTGGCGAAGTAGCGCCCGGTGGAAAAGCAGTATCGACCCGATCCGAGCTCGCAGGCGCGAGACACGTATCGGTAGGTGTCGTCGCCGACCAGCGGCATCTTGTGCTGGTCGTCCATCGCCACGCGTAGCTGGCAGCCCAGCTTGGAGTTCTCCTCGCAGGCTTTTTCGTACAGGCGCGCGGCGCGCTCGTTCGGGTCCCGAGTGCCCACGCCATACTCCAAGATCAGTCCGAGCCCGACACAGGCGTTGGCCTCGCCCTGCTCGCAGCGTTGCTTCAAGGCGCTGGAATTGGGCTGGGCCAAGGTATCGGCGTGGGAGTCGAAGGCGTCCGACCGCGCACACGCGCTGCCGTCTTCGATGTTGCAGGCTTGCTCGAAGGCTTGGCCGGCGGCCTCCATATCCTGGCCGACGCCGACGCCGTAGGCCAACATCTCGCCCTGGCGCAGGCAGGCGGCGGCGTCGTTATTGGCGCATGCTCGTTGGCTGCGCTCGTACAGCGGCTGGAACTTCTCGACGTCGCCGCGCCTGAGCAGCGCCTCCATATAGCTGAGGCAGCCGAATGACTCGGTGTCGGTGCAGGTTTCGGCCAGAATATTGACCGCGCGGGTGGTGTCGGCGTCGACGCCGAGCCCGTGCAGGTAGGCAGTGCCAACGTGGTGGCAGGCCAGGGAATGCTCGTCGTCGCATAGGCGCTGGTACAGGTCGACCGAGCGGGTCAGCTGCAGCTCGTCGCTCTCGGCGTGACGCATATAATACGCCGCCTCATAGCAAGCCTGGTGGTATTCGTAGTCGTACTCCTTGCATAATTCGAGCAGTTCTTGGACACCCGCGTCTCGGTTTCTGGGGAAGATCTCACCATTTGATTTTTGCTTGGCGATCTCGCGGCAAGCGGCGTCGTTTTCCTCGTCCTCACATTGCTGGCGAAGAAAATCACGCGCGGCCGAAAAATCGGTGTCCGGGCCGCGGCCGTGGGCGATCTGGTGGGCGACATAGGCGCATTGGCCGGGATCGTCGCTCTCGCAACGCTGACGGTTGAGCTCGAGGGATTGCTCGGCGTGGGTGTCGGCTCTGGCCGGGTCGGCCTTGGCGCCGATGCCCAGGCGCACTCGGTCGGCGAGGTCGTCGCAGGAGGCAGGACCTTCGGCTTCGCAGCCGGTCTCCAAGAATTCGACGGCCCGCTCCAGCGATTGGGGCACGTGGACGCCGTAGGTCACCACGCGCGAGGCGCTCACGCAGGCATCGTCGCCGCCCAGCTCGCAGGCCTGCTCGAGCAGCGCGAGGGCTTCTTCGGGGGCGTAGTCGGTGCCATTGCCCTCGAGCTTCATGCTCGCCAAGACCTGGCAGGCGGGCGCGAAGTCCTCGTCGCAGCTGTCCTGGAAGTGCTCGACGGCGGTCGCGGCGTCGGCCTCCACGCCGTCGCCGTCGCGGTATAGCAGCCCCATCTCAAAACAACTCGGAGCGAAACCCTCGTCGCAGGCTCTTTGGTAGAGACTCGCAGCCTTGTCCACATCCTCGTCGACGCCGGTGCCGTGGTAGTGGATGGAGGCGAAGTTATGGCAGCCGTAGCCCGAATCCAGCATGCAGGCCTTCTCGAGATGCTCGGCGGCTTCGGCCTGCATCTCTTCGTCCTCGACGTTGGACAGCAGCAGCCCGAGATCCCCGCAGGCCTCCGGCTCGTCGTTGGCGCAGGCGTAATAGAATAACTGCACCGACTGGCTTACGCTCTCTTCGGTATCGGTGGCGAGGTAGAATTGGGCGAGGTTCGTGCACGAGGGCAGGTGGCCGCTGGCGCAGCCGAGTCGGTACATTTTTTCGGCGAGCGCCTCGTCTTCCTCGACTGCCTCGCCCTCTTCGTAGATGGAGCCTAGCTGCCCGCAGGACTCGCCCCAGCGCCCCTCACAGCCTCGCTCGAGGTAGCGGGTGGCCAGCTCGATGTCCTCGTCGATGCCGCCCTCACCGGCTTGGGTACCCTCGCGGTGGTGCATGCCGAGCAGATGGCAGGCCTCGGCGGCGTCCAGGGAGCAGGCTTTTTCGTACAGCTTTTGGGCGCGCTGCAGGTCGTCGCCCTCGGATTGGCCGGGATCGAAGAGCTTGGCGGCGGCCTGGCACGAGTCGGCGTAGTCGAGCGCACAGCCCTCCAAGTGCAACTCGCGGGCGCGTTCGATATCGGCCGTGAAGTTGACGTCGTAGGCAAAAGCCTGGCCGGCCAGGTAGCACTGACGTCCGCGGCGCTGAGCGGTCTCATCGCCGCATGCAGTCGCGTGGGCCTCGGCGGCCTTCTCGTCGAGCAGCCGGTACTCGTAGTCGCGGTGCAACGTGCAGCTATCATCCATGCCGCCCTTGCACCCCTTCAGGGCGAGCTGGGCGGCGGTTTTGGTATTGGCTTCGACCCCCTGGCCGTGGTGGACCATCTGGGCGAGGTGGTAGCAGCTCTCGGGCGCGCCCTGATCGCAGCCGGCACGGAACAATTCGAGCGCCTGCTGATCGCCCACATAGCGGCTTCGAACCTCACCACGCGCGATCAGCCGGCCGGCGAAGGTGCATCCGTGGCGAAAGCCGTTTTTGCAGCCGTCGAGCGACATCTCCACGTAGGACTCGGTGGTGATGCGCGCCCATTGGGCCAGCAGCTCCTCTTCGTCCTTGGGTGGGTCGCGGTCGACCTGCTCACAGGCCTCGAAATGGCTCAAATCGCAGGCCTGATGATAGAGTTCCTTGGCGCGCGACAGGTTCGTCGACGTGCCCCAGCCCTTCTCGTGCAATCCGGCGAGCCCGAAGCAGGCGTCGGCGTCGTCGGCCTGGCAGCCTCGCTTATAATAATCCAGCCCCTCGCGTTTCTCCCGGGCGTTGGTCGCGTGTTCCTCGAAGATGGAGCCCAACATATTGCAGATCGCGCCCATCTCGCGCATTGTGCACTGCCGGTCCATCAAGTTGAATCCCTGCGCGTTTTCGCGCTGAGAGTCGCTCTGGAGCAACATCTGCACCTGGAGCATACAGCTGGTCTCGTTTTGGAGCTGGCAGCCGCGCCGGGCGAAGGTGTAGGCGCTCGAGCCCGTGCTCGCCAGCCCCGGCTGGTTGAGCGCCTCGCTGACGCCGACCGATTCCAGCGCCAGCATGCTCGCCACCGCGCAGCCCAGGCCGTTGCCCGCCTCGCAGGCCGCCTCCCCGGTCATCCGTGACAGCTTCGAGCCGCAGGGATCTTCCATCAACAATTCGCTTTCAGTTGATTCGCTACTGGAGCAGACCGCGTCCAATTGTTGGGTGTGGGCCTTTTTGTAGGTATACGTCGATGCGCAGCCGGACAGGGCCAGCACGGCCGCAATCAAAAGAGTCGGCGCCAGACGTTGTAGAATGCTCGTAGACATGAATTCCCCGCAATGAAAAAAGTGTATCAAGGCATCAATTGAGGCTTTACGCAGGCTTGCGCGTACGGCATGTGAGGCGAGGCTGCGCTCGAAAAGAGGATTTTCGTGACCATAGTCTACGCCGCCCGTTCTTGACAACTGCGGTCTCGAGGCCAGCCAGCCGACCACGTTACGCGCGCTTTACGCGAGAGCGCGGGACGTTCTTGACATTGATCGTGCGGCTTCATAGGTTGCGTGTGCTTGGTTTAACGCGCGTTAAATGCGCCGCTGATCTTTGAGAAGAGATCGCGTTTTCGACCATAGATTATATTGCATCAGGGGCCGTTGAATCTTCTCCGACGCACCGATGCTCATCGATATTATAACGTCCATTGCCACATATTTTGAAGTAGAGGTTGCCGTGAAGAATGCCAAAAGGAACGCTCGAGATGTGAAGCCCGCAGGCGGAAAGTTGGCGGTGCTCCTCCCGGGTATGGGAGCCGTAGGAACCACCGTGATCGCAGGTGTGCTGGCCGCTCGAAAGGGGCTGGCTCGTCCGATCGGCAGCCTCACGCAATTTGCTCGCCTGGGCAACGAACCCGACGCGCCCAGGCTGCGTGACGCGCTTCCGTTGGCCCGCTTGGACGACATCGTCTTCGGCGGCTGGGACATCTTCGAGGAGAATTGCTACGAGGCAGCCAAAGAGGCCGGCGTGCTCGAAGATCGCCACCTCGAGCCGATCCGCGAGGAGCTCGAGGCCATCGAGCCGATGAGCGCGGTCTTCGATTCCGACTACGTGCGCAATATCAACGGGCCGAACGTCAAGGAGGGCGACACGAAGATGGCGCTGGCCGAGGCGCTCATCGACGATATCGAGAATTTCGTGGCCGACAACGGCTGCGACCGGGCCGTCGCGGTGTGGTGTGGCTCGACCGAGGTCCACGTGCGCCTGGGCGAGGTGCATGCGTCCATCGACGCCTTCGAGGCCGGCCTTCATGAGAGCCACGAGGCGATCAGCCCGACGATGATCTACGCCTACGCCCACATCAAGGCGGGCGTCCCCTTCTTCAACGGTGCGCCCAACGCCGCGCTCGACTGCCCCGCGCTGGTCGAATTGGCCGAGAGAGAAGGCGTGCCGGTGGCCGGCAAGGACTTCAAGACCGGCCAGACGCTGATCAAGACGATCGTCGCGCCGGGCTTCAGCTCGCGCATGCTCGGGGTTCGCGGCTGGTACTCGACCAATATCCTCGGAAACCGCGACGGGCAGGTCCTCGACGATCCGGGCTCCTTCAAGACCAAAGAGCAGTCCAAGCTCTCGGTGCTCGAGTCCATCCTCGACGCCGACAAGTATCCGGAGGCCTACGAGGAGATGGATCACAAGGTGCGCATCGACTACTACCCGCCGCGCGGCGACAACAAAGAAGGTTGGGACAATATCGATATCTTCGGGTGGATGGACTACCCGATGCAGATCAAGATCAACTTCCTGTGCCGCGACTCGATCTTGGCGGCCCCGCTGGTGCTCGACCTGGCGCTGCTGGGCGATTTGGCCATCCGCGCAGGCAAGGGCGGCGTGCAAGATTGGTTGAGCTTTTATTTCAAGAGCCCGCAGCCGGTCGCCGGGCAGATGCCCGTGCACGACCTCTTTTTGCAGCGCGACATGCTCTTCGAGACCCTGGACGAGCTGAAGGATCGCTCCGAGGACACCGCTACGGCCGCAGTCCCCGAGTCGGCGGCGCTCGCCGGTGAGTGAGCAGCGCGAACCGGCTCGGGGGCTTTTTGACGCGCGTGTTCGAGATGCACGACCCCTCGGGCGCCTTTTTCGAATAATCAGCCTGCTGGCGGATCTTTGGTTCGTCGGAGGGGCGTCACGATGAGCGATCTGCGACGCCACATCCTGGACATGTCCGGCTCCACCGTGGCGAGCCTGGTGGCCACCGGCTGCGACGGCATTGTCTACGCCGCTCTCGTGCAGACGCTTGTGGCGTGGCAGCTTCTGTCGGTGGGCGTCTCCGCCGGCCTCGCCGCGGTCGTCGGCGGCCTGGTCCACTACCTGACCTGTCGCTTCTGGGTCTTTCGACGCTTCGAGGCCTCGCTTCGGTGGTCGGCGGTGACGTATTTTTTGATGAGCGGTATCGCCGCCGTCGGTCACGGCTTTATGACCGAGTGGCTCGCTGGTTTTCTCGGCGCAGGCTTCGGATGGGCGCTCTCCAAGGCGGTCTTATGGGCGCTGTGGACCTATCCTGCCAGCCGCTATATCGTCTTTGGCGGCCTGGCCGGCCAGGAGTCTGAGGAGGAGGGCTTCGATGCCGACCCCAAATAATCCCGACCCGCCCGACCCAGGCCAGTCCGACACGCTTCCGACGTGGCGCCAATCCTGGAAAGAGGCGCCCGTCTCGATGTTCTTCTCGACCTTCGGCGGCGTCGGTCATATCCCCGGCGGCCCGGGCACCTATGCGGCGGCCATCTTCACACCCGCCATCGTCTGGATGTCCTCCTGGCCGATGCTGTGGCGAGTGGGGCCCTTTGTCGTCGTCACCCTCCTATCTATGTATTGGGCCGAGCACGCCGGTCGCGCGCTCGGGGAGCACGACAGCCGCCGCATCGTCATGGACGAGGTCGTCGGCGTGTGGACGACGCTCGTCTGGTTTGGCAGCCTGGGCTGGCTCGAGGCGCTCGTGGGGTTGGTGGTCTTCCGTATCCTCGACATGACCAAGCCTCCGCCGGCCAAGCGTCTCGACGACGAGGGCGAAGGTGGCGTGAGCGTCATCGCCGATGATCTGGTGGCCGGCGTCTGGGCGATTCCGGCCGTCTTGCTGGTGCGATGGCTCATGGGTTGATGCCACCGGATTGATACATGCGCTCCGGCTCGGTGGCCCGACAGCCCTGTTTCGTTGGATTGCAGGCCAGCGGGGTGATAGCTTGACGTCGATGAAGCATCTCTCTTTGTTCTGGCGGCGTGCTATTGGCGATGATCTTCTTTCTCGACTTTGTGCTGCGCCTCAGTGGACGACGTATCGTCGCGTTGGTCTCGATCTTCGTCGTAGTGCTGGGGTCAATCGCTCTGGGCGTGGTCGCCTTCCAAGCGAGCATGGGGATGCACTCGTGGCTGAGCGCTCACCAGATCTGGCGTAAGCATCGCCAAAACCTGGTTACATGCACCCGAAAGTTGGTCGAGCACAACGATCCGGCGGCGATGAAGCCCTGCGAAGAGGCGCTGCACCAATTCGAGGTCTACGACTCCCTTCGAAAGCAAATCATCCGAAAAGATTGGGATGATGTGCATCAGCACATCCTCGAGATTGGACTGACTCGCGCAGAGGCCGGTGCGACGTTAGACTTGGCGAAGCTCTCGGAGTTCGTTCCGCAGGCGACCGCGGCCGTCGAAGCATGGGGTATGGCGCTGCTCGAGGCGCGACATTTGCGCGAACTCTCCACCGAGTACACCGAAGCCCTGGAGGATCCGGTCAAGCCCGTGGGTAGCCAGCGCACTTATCTGCGCCAGATCGATCGAATAGAAGCCCGGCTCGAGCATCACGAGCAGCACTTCGCCGCCGTCTTGCACGACGGGGTGCCGCGGGCCAAATACACGGGCATCGGCGCCTTCGGGGTCGCCTTGCTCCTGCTGGTCGGCAGCGGTCTGTACACGGCCCGTCTGGCCAGACGCCACGACAAGGAGCGCGTGCGCGCCGAGCGTCGTCTTCTGGAGCGAGAGCGATCCTATGAGGCGCTGGTCGAGAATCTCCACGAGCCGATCTGCGCCGTCGACCCCACAACCGGCGTGGTCGAGGAGGCCAACGCCGCTTTCTGGGCGATGATCAGCCGGGAGGCCGACACAGGAGAACCGCTATCCGTCGTCGATTTCCTCGGCGAGTCGCCTCAGGAGGGGCGGGGCTTCCTCGAGTCGATCCGCCACGGCAGCACCGGGCTTGTCGAGCGGGTCTGGCGCACCGGCGGGGACGACCATCGGATCATGCAGATCTTCACAAGCCGCATCCCCGGTGCAACCGAGCGGGTCTTTGTCTTCGCTCGCGACGTCACCGAGCTTCGGGATTACGAGGCGACGATGATGGAGGTCGATCGGATGCTGGCGGTGGGTACGCTGGCGGCCGGGGTGGGCCACGAAATCAACAACCCGCTGACCTACGTCGCCGGAGGCATCGACTACGCCCACAAGAGTCTCTCCTCCATCCTCGACGAGGCGCAGGGATGCGACCTGGTCGACGAGCACGACGTCTTCGCCCGGACGATCGCGCAGGTGCGCGAAGTCGTCGAGGCGCTCGATGACGCGCGCGAGGGGACACGCCGGGTCCGAGATATCGCCGGCGACCTGCGTACCTTTTCGCGCCGCTCGGACGTCGACGCCGTCGAGCCGGTGGCCCTCCAGGCCGTCACCCAGCTCGCCCTCGATATGGCCGGCCACGAATTACGCGACCGCGCACGGGTGGTCCGAAATTATGCAGACAACGTGGTCGCGCTGGGCAACGAATCCCGGCTGGCCCAGGTCATTCTCAACCTGGTCATCAACGCCGCCCAGGCGATCGAGGCGGGCGCTCCGGACGACAACGAGGTGTCAGTCAAGACTTATTACGACGGCGATCAGGCCGTCGTGGAGGTCACCGATACGGGAGAGGGGATCGCCAGCGAGCAGCGATCGATGGTCTTCGAGCCGTTTCGCACGACCAAGCCGGTCGGCGAGGGCACCGGCCTGGGCCTGGCGATCTCGCGCAATATTGTCGAGTCGATGAACGGCGAGATCGACTTCGAGAGTACCCCGGGCGTGCAGACGACTTTTTGGGTGCGGCTGCCTGCGGCCAGAAAGCCAGAGAGTGAGAAAGCCAGAGAGTGAGAAAGTGAGAGATAGCCGCCCTTGTTAACTAACCGACTATCAGGGCAGCAGCTCGGTCTGCCCGTCGCCCGAAGAGGCGCGCACGGCCCCCGTACCGCCGCACTCTTGGCAGGGATCTTCGATCTCGAAGAGTCCGATATACCGCCCCTTTCCGCCGCATCCCGGGCACGTCGAGGGATCGTCTTCTTCGTCAAAAGTTTCGCCCGTAGCGAGCTCCTCCTCCTCCTCGTCGAAGAGCGAGGACAACTCGTTGTCGTCGAAGAGATCGCGGAACGGGTCGGGTTTGTGGTTGTTCGACATCAGTACACTCCGTCGACTGAAGGGTGGACGGACCAGTCGATTCCGGTTCAGGTCGGAATCTAAACACAGGCTAAGTCCCTGAGAAATAAGACGGTCGGATTTCGGATTCCCGCCCCCGGCGCCCGGCTCCCGGCCCTCGGCGCCCGGCTCCCGACCCCCGCAATCAGCTTGACTCGATACCGCAGTGGTTAGCGTCAATAGTAAGGGGGACGTATGCCGTCGAAGTATCCAGGGGGAGCATTATGCCAAAATTTTCCGCGCCGATCATTGTCACGACGACCGTCGCTTTTGTGTGGGCAATGGGCGGCTGCACGCCCGAGCACACCATCCCGACAAAGGCGGCCGCCGAAACAGTCGAGCAGCCGGATGGGGCGGCGACTCGGTTTGATCAATGGAGCCGTGGCGATTCTCAGGTCGACGAGTGGGATTTCGCCAAGGCCGTCGAGGTGCTCGGTCTATACGATGCGTGGGATGCCAACGGCGACGGCCTGGTCTCCGAGGAGGAATTCGAGGCGGTCGTCTTCCAGATCTGGGACGCCGACGACAGCGGTGTGGTCGAGCGCGGCGAATGGGAGCAGGCCGCGTCGGCCTGGCACCGTAGCCAGCAGCCGGTCGGCGGGTTCGTCGATTGGGACCCCGATGGCGACGGCCAAATCGGGCGCGACGAGCTGCGAAGCGGCGTGCTGACCACCAATTTATTTCGTTATTGGGACGCCAACGACGACGGATACCTGACCCAGGCTGAATTTGCCGCCGAGGCTTACGCCGTCTGGGACACCAACGATAATGGCATGATCGAGCGAAAGGAGTGGGAGCGCGCCGTCCCCAAATGGACTCGGGAATTCGAACCTCCCGCTTCCTAGCTTCCTTTCGGGTGACTAAGTGACCTCACAGGAATCGTGTACGGTGCGCGTCGTTTGCGCCCAAGCGGGCAATAGTTGCCAGTGGGCTTGAGGCCTGTGGCGTGGGGCTCGAGGTTGCCTTTCCCCAAGTCCCAAGCCCCAGGCCCGAACCAGCACTGCCGAACGATTCAGCGCAAGATCTTCGTGAGCGGACTTAGTTTCCTTGTCTCCAACAAGCCCCCTCGGGTACAAACGGGGGGACGAGTCATCTGGAGGCACGAGTCGATGGGCGAAGATTGGGAAAAACTGGCGGGTGAACAGGGCGAGAAGGTCACTTCGAGCCGGCTCAAGCGTATGTTCAAGCTGGGCAGCATGGGCGCCAAGGTGACCGCATCCACCGTCGCCTCGAAGGTGGGCAGCCTTTTGCCCGGCGACAAGCAGCGCCGCAAGGACGGCCTCGAGCGCGCTTATGCGAAAAACGCCGGGCGCGTCGTCGAGGTCCTCGGCGAACTCAAGGGCGCGTCGATGAAGGTCGGCCAGCTCCTGTCGGCCGACCCGGAGCTGCTCCCCGACGAGTTCTCCGAGGTGATGTCCTCGCTGCAAAAGGACGCGCCGCCGATGACCTACAACACGGTCAAAGCGCAGATCGAGCGCTCGCTCGACCGTCCCATCGAGACTGTGTTCAGCTACTTTGACCCCGACCCCATCGGCTCGGCGAGCATCGGGCAGGTCCACCGCGCGGTGCTGGAAAGCGGCGAAGAGGTCGCCGTCAAAGTGCAGTATCCGGGCGTGGCCGATTCGCTGGAGAGCGATCTCAAGAGCCTCAAGTCGATGCTCGTCTACGGCCGCGTGGTCATCGACCGCGACCGGCTCGACGCGATCTTCGGGGAGGTCGAGCGCATGCTCCTCGAGGAGGCCGACTACGAAGCCGAGGCCGAAAGTCTGGGCCGCTTCCACGACATCCTCGCCGACCGTGACGGCATGAGCGCCCCGCGTCCGTTCCCCGAGTGGACTCGGAAGCAGGTCCTGGTCATGGAGTACGCCGAGGGCCGAAAGCTCGACGAGGCGCTGGCCGAGATGGACGACGGCCCGCGCCGCCAGGAGCTCCTCGAGCGCTGGATGCACTCCTACTCGTGGATGTTCCACGAACTCATGGAACTGCACGCCGACCCGCATCCGGGCAACTTTTTGCTGCAGGACGACGATACGCTGGTGATGCTCGATTTCGGCTGCGTCAAGAGCTTCGACGCCGAATTTGCCGACGGCTTCCTCGAGATCTTGGATGCCACCTGGCAAAACGAGCCCGAGCGCATCATCGACATCTATATGCGGCTCGGCTTTGGCGCCGAGGGTACCGACCCGGAGTCAATCGACCCGGAGTTGATGCTCCAATACCAAGAGATCGTCATCGCGCCGTTTCTGCGAGACGAGCCGTTTTATTTCGGGGATTGGGAGCCGGCCAAAGAGGCCAAGCTCTTCATGCTGCGCCACCCGAGCTTCCTCAAGCTGACCCCGCCGCCCGACGCGCTGGCCTACTTCCGCGTGCTCAGCGGCATCAAGGGCCTATTGCGCAAGATGGACGCCCATATCAACGCCTATACGATGGCCCACGCCACCGCGAAGCGCCGCGGCCTGCTGAGCGATTCCTAAGAAACCTGCCTACTCGGCCGCAGGCACTGATTGCTTCAGGTGTGCCGAGCTGGTCAGGATGCGCCGGTTCTTATGGGCGCGCTTTGGGCTGGAGTCTGCGCGGTCGTCGATCTGGCGGATGCGCTGCAGGTAGGGGGCGGGAAGTTGGTGCTCGACGCCGCCGTGGACCACGAAGTCTTTGTACCAGCGAAACGGGAGCAGCGATCGGTCGATATGTTCGGGGGAGGCGACGTAGCAAAACGCCTCGACCGCACCCCGAGGGGTCGCCAGCTCGATATCGGCCAATTCGTAGCCGCAGCCCAGCCCCTCTGCACGGTCGAGCAGGTAGCGCTCTTCAGAGCTGATCTCGAAGAGCACGCCGTGGACGCACCCATCAGTGCCGGCGACGACGTCGCACTTGGCCGAGCCGTCGGCGCCGCGCTTGTGGAAGCGCAGCTCGAAGCCGTCCAGGCGCGCTGGACCCAGCGGCGTGGTCGACGGCACGCGCCGCCTGAGCCGCTCGGTGAGCATATTAGAGCCGTAAGCGAAATACTTCAGAAAGTTCATAGGCAGATACTACGATAGGTACTGCGAGGTTTGGAAACGGCCTGCCATGGCGTACGATAGGGGCAGGCGTACGATAAAGAGCACCAGCTATGCCTATTATTCCAACTTCCCGCTGATGACGAAAGCTCGCCCCGCCGATGCGCCGCCCGTCGACTTGCCCCGTTGGGCGGGTTGGGCCCTCGGTGCGGCCATGCTGCTGGTCTACGCGGCCACGGCGACCACTCATCTGGTCGGAGCCGACAACGGTGAGTTTGTCATCCTGGCCGCCCAGGCCGGCCGCGCCCATCCGCCGGGCTACCCCCTCTATACTCTCTATCTGCGCTCGCTCGATTGGCTCCCGGCGCTCGACGCCGTCCACCGAGCATCACTGGCCACCGCGCTGCTGGGCGCTGCGAGCGTCGCGCTGGTTTTTCAAGCCTGCCGAAGCTGGGGCGCCGACGCCCGCGCCGCTCTGCTGGCTGCGCTCATCTTCGGCCTCTCCCCGCAGGTTTGGTTCCTGCACACTCACGCAGAGGCCTTCGCGCTGAACAACCTCTTCGCCGCCGCCATCTTGTGGCTGTCGGCGCCAAACGCCCCGCTCGAGGGCGGCACGAGGCTCGTTGCGCTGGGGCTGCTGGCCGGCTTGGGCCTATCCAATCACCACAGCATCGTGCTCCTGGCGCCGCTGGGAGTCTTCGGGGTCTACTGCGGCTGGCGCGAGTCCACAAAGCCCTTCCCGTGGCTGGTGCTCTCCGGTTTGGCGCTGGCCATCGGGCTTCTCCCCTATGCGTATCTGCTGTCGGCGAGTGGCTGCGTCGATTGTTTTCAATGGGGGCGCATCGAAGGTCTGGGTGGCGTCGTCGACCACTTTCTTCGCCGCGACTACGGTACCACTCAGCTCGATTATTACGGCGGTGATCGAAAGCCGCTGGCGCACCTGCTCGCGCTGGTCGGTGAAATCAGCGCCGACTATCAATACGTGGGCGTGCTCGTCGCGATCGGCGGCGCGTGGGCCATGTGGAGCCGCCCTGAGGCTGGCGGCCCGCGGCGCCCGGCCGCCGCGGCGCTCGTCGCCGCGCTGGTCATGAGCGGTCCGCTCTTCGTGATGCTCTTCAATCGTGCGCCCGAGGGCATTGGCCTGGAGGTCGCCCGGCGCTTTTACGTGCTGCCCCAGATCCCAATGGCCGTATGCCTGGCCTTCGGCCTGGGCTGGCTTTATTCGTGGCAAAAAAAGCGGCTAGAGAGCCCATCGAAGGTACTCCGGTACGCGGTGGCGGGTTTGTTTTTCGTGATGCTCATCGCCGCCAGCGCGACCCGCCTGGCGGCGTATTACCAGCCGACGCTGGAAAACTACGCCCACAATACTCTCTCCTCGATGCCCGACGAGGCGATCCTGGCCGGCACAGGTGACGCGCGATTTCTGAGCATCGAGTATCTTCGCCGTGTCGAGGCCGAGCGCGCCGATGTGAGCTTTGTGCACTCGACGCTGCTTCGCTTCGACTGGTATTTGGAGCGCGTCGAGGAGCGCCTGGGCGTCGATATTGCGCATACCCGCGGCGAGTCGGGACTGATCGAGGTCACCCCGAGCGCGCTGGTCGACGCATTGCACGCCTCCGGCCGACCCGTGCTGTGGGCAGCAGCGCCGGTGGAGCGCCTGGACGCCTACACACTCTATCCTCACGGCACCGCGATACGGGTGTTGCCCGCCGGCGAACCGATGCCCGGCGCCGAGGAATTGCTCACCCGGACCGATGCGATCTTCGAGACTTTCCGCCTCGCAGCTCCCCCGCCCGCGAAGATCAACCCGTGGGGCTGGTGGCTCTATGCGGAGTATCCCCGCGCGTGGAGGCATCTGGCACAGATATGCGAGCAGCAAAGCCGGCTAGAATGTGCCGAAGTAGCCTCGCAGCGAGCCAGAGAATTCAACCCGTAGCTTAGTGTGAGCAATGGAGTGTGAGTAAATGGAGGGAAGTCCTCCCCGCGCGAGCAGGCGCGAGGAGGCGTCTGATCGTCGCGCTCGTGTAGGAGCGCTCGATTATTAGGCGCGGTTATGCGCGCGGACGCGGCGGTTGGCCGCGACGCTCGGGCCCGGGCTTAGTGGTCGGCTTTTCGCCCATCGCTTCCACCGAGACACCCTTCTTGCTCAGATAATTGCGAGTGACGTCGGGGATATTATTCTCGAGCCAATTGGCCATCTCCTCCTCTTCGGCGAGGATGTCCTGGCACACCTGCTTGATCTCGGGTTCCCCATAGGCCTCGGCGGCCGCGATGAGTGAGCGATAGGAGGCGATCTCCATGCACTCGAACGAATAATCGCTGATGCCCGCTTTGACGACCTCGTCGTCGGCGCCGGCGGCTCCAAATGCCTGCATGGCACCGGTGAATTTGCCCACCAGCTCTTTGACCTTCGAGGTGTCGCCGCCGAGTTGCTCGATGCAGCCCTCGATACGCTTGGCTTGGTTGCGGGTGGTCTGCAGATGCTCGTTAATCTTATTTTTCATCTGCGGATAATCGTCGAGGCTCTTGACCTGCTTCTCGAGGATCGATTCGGCGGATTTCTCCATGGCATGCGCGTCGCGAAGCCATGAGAGTAACATATTGTCGTCTTTAGCCATGGTGTCTCCTTTCGGTGAGCTATGAAAACGCGCGAGAATAGGCTCTCCCGCCCGTATGTTGTTATCCCGGGAAACGCGATGACTCCCCCGGACTCCGTGTTCAATGCTGGACACGCATGGCCTGCCGACAAGATGGCTGCCTCTGCAAAGATGTCTATAATTTCAGTTGGTTAGAGTCTTTTTTGAGTCGCGAGCAAGACCGCGATCCGTGCCCTTCTGCCCCAAGACTGCGATGCCCACTTGGCTTCCCGACATCGACTCCGACCTGAGTAACTTTCCCGAGCTGGTCGATTTACTCGACGAGCTTCGCGTGGTCGTATTGACTGGCGCCGGCTGCAGCACCGAGTCGGGGATCCCCGACTACCGCGGCCCGAAGACGCGCCAGAAGACCCGAAACCCCATCCAATACCGTGAATTTGTCAGCTCCGAGGCGACCCGGCGTCGCTATTGGGCGCGCAGCATGATCGGCTGGCCGCGTTTTCGACGCGCCGAGCCCAACGACGCCCATCGGGCGCTGAGCCGCTTGGAGCGAGAGGGAGTCATAGACGGGGTGGTCACGCAGAACGTCGACCGCCTGCATCACAAGGCCGGCAGCGAGAGGGTCGTCGAGTTACACGGCGCGCTGGCCGACGTGCGCTGCTTGGCGTGTGAGGCGGTGGAGTGCCGAGACACTCTGCAGGAGCGACTTCGCGCGCTCAACCCGGGCTGGGCCGCGCGGCACCCGGCCGAGTTGGCCCCCGACGGCGACGCCGAACTCCCCACCGACATCCCCGAGGATTTCTGCGTGCCCGAGTGCGAGGGGTGCGGCGGCGTGCTCAAACCCGGGGTGGTCTTCTTCGGCGAGAACGTCCCCAAGGATGTGGTGACCGACGCCTGGCGGCTGGTCGACGGCGCCGACGCGCTGCTGGTCGTCGGCTCGTCGCTGGCGGTCTATTCGGCGTTTCGCTTCGTGCGCGGCGCCGCTAAAAAACGCCTGCCGCTGGGCATCATAAACTTGGGCGAGACCCGCGGCGACGAGCACGCCTGGGTGCAGGTGCAGGCCCGCGCCGGCCTCGCCCTTCCCAGACTCGCCGACGCGCTTGTTGAGTAGATGCAGTTTGAGTAGATGCAGTTTGAGTAGATGCAGTTTGAGTAGATGCAGTTTGGGTAGATGCAGTTTGGGTAGATGCAGTCCGGCTTAGAGCGCCTTACGGTCCCGCTCCAAATCCTCGTCATTGGCGCGCTCCTGGATCCAGAACGTCTGATAACCGAGCACCACGCCATCCTCGAGCGCCGTGGCCACGCGCCAGCGTCCGGGTCCGACGTGGCTCTTTCTGGACCACATACGCCAGCCGCCCTTTCGGCCGCCGCGCATCTTGAAGGGGATGGTGTCGGTCTGTACCCACTCGTCGTCGACCTGTCGAAACCATCGATGCTCCATAGTCACCTCGACCGCCTTGGGCGCGAAGATCGCGGTGAGCGCGGCGACGGGTTCGCCCTCGCGCCACTGAATGGTCGGCTCGGCCAGCCCCAAGTCGACCAGCCAATGCTGCTCGTCGACCTCGCAGGTGTAGTTGCCGTCTTGCTTCTCGAAGGAGGTGCCGACCATGCTGCTCTTCATGACCAGCGGCACCGGCGGCACCCAGCCGAGCAGGTATAGGACGACCACCGCAGCGGCCGCCGTGGTGGCAGAACGAAGCGTGCGCGGCGGCTGCTTGGCCAACGCGCCGAGCCCGTAGATCAGACCGACGCCCAGCGCCGAGCTCAGATAAAACCACCACGGAGAGATACTCTTGGTCAGGTGGGGGACGATGAAGTTGAATAGCATCACCAAGCTGACGCCGTAGATCGCCCACAGAAGATGCAGCTGGGAGTCGCCCCATTCGGCAAATTCGTTCCAGACCATCGCGCCGAATAGCGCCAGCACGGTCAGCACCGTGTACCACTCGCCGGCGCTCTTGAAGTAGACGACCACCAGCGCGCTGAATAGCGAGCCCAGGCAAAAATGCAGCGCGAAGCCCAGCCAACGGTGGACCTTCTCCGACACCGGCCGCGAGCGCACCACCAAGCAGATCGCCACGCCCACCGCGTAGGCCGAGACCACGATCAGATTGGTGGTCGTGACCATCCGGCCGAGCGTGAGCACGTCGAATAAGAAGCCGCCCACGAAGAACATGAACGGGAACCACCGCCGCAGTTTCTCGGTGCGCTCGGCCACGTCGAAGCGCTCGTCGAATTCGGCGAGTTTTTGGCGAATCTGTTGATTCATTCGAAAGCTTCGTATGCCTTGTTAAACATCTGCTCTGTGGTATCCGTCGACCCGATAGACATCGTCAACCCCCGCAGCATACAAGACACTGCCATGCGCATCGAATCCAAACCACCGCACGACTTTTATCTGGCCCTCGACGTGGACGAGTATTTCGAGGCCGAGTACGACCCCGAGGAGATCTTCAAGGGCGGCTATGCCCGCCCGCTGAACCTCGCCGATCGCACTGTTCTGGCGGTGATTCACTACAATGACAACCCCGCCGAGCCGGCCTTCGAGGTCGAATTGCCCGATCAGGCATCGCCCGACGAGGAGGAGGCCGCCGAGATCGACCGCCAGGTCGGGCGGATCGTCGGCAGCCAGCTCGACGTGGCCGCGTTTCGCGACCAGATCGCCGACGACGAGGTCCTCGCCCCGATCGTCGCCGAACATTACGGCTTCAAGCGGCTGTCGCGCGGGCGATTCTTCGAGGACGCGATGCGCCACATCATTCGAACGCGTATCTCCCACGGGCCGACCAAGCGGCGCATGGTCCAGGACGTGCGCAAGACCTGGGGCACCTCCTTGCAGTGGCGTGGGCGCACCTACTACTCGTATCCGCGCCCCGAGGTTTTACAGCACGTCGACCCGACCGAGCTGCGTGAATTCGGCATCTCGCGCCGAAAGGGCGAATACGTCACCGGGCTGGCCAAGCTCATCGCCGGCGGCGAGCTCGACCCGGCCGAGCTCGAGCAAGCAGGCCCCGAGGAGTTCTGGGAGAAGGTCACCGGCGTGCGCGGCATCGGCCCGTCGACGGCCCAATCGCTGATGTTTCGCCGCAACCGCTCCGACGGCGCGTTCTTCTCGCACAAGACCAAGGGCAAGGAGAAGGGATGGCGGCGCTGGATTTTGCCGATGTACGGCCTCGACCCCCACGAGACCACCGACGAGGAATTCGAGGCGCTGCGCGACCGCTGGCGCGGCTACGAGGCGCTGGTGTCTCAGTACCTATTCTTCGATTGGCTGATGGCCGAGAAAGAGCGCGAGCACGAGGGGTAGACAGAGGATCTCACAGCAACCGAGCATCTTCTATTTGGGAAGCCCAACAGGGTGCCAGGGGCGATGTTGGCCAGTCCTCATGCGCCTGTGACGGCGGGCTAATCGACAGTGATGGTCACCTTTGCGGTGTCGGTGCCGCCATTTCCATCGCTGATCGTGTACAGGAACCTATCGGTTGCATCTTCTTCCGGGGCGGCATAAGTCACAGTGTTATCCGAGTTGAGGGTGGCCGTGCCGATGGTCCAACTGGTGTCGAGCGCCGTGACGGTCAGCGCGTCTCCATCGGGGTCGCTGTCGTTGGAGAGTATGTCGATGGTGATCGTCTCCTCGTTGTCGGCGTTCGCCGTGTCGTCCTCCGCCGTTGGTGCGTGGTTGTCGGTGTCGATGGTCACCGTGACCGTCGCTGCCGCCGTCGCCGTCCCGTCACTGATCGTATAGTCGAAGGTATCGGTCCCGACGTAGCCGGCGGGCGGAGTATAGGTGACCGTGCCGTCGCTCTCGATGGCCGTGCTACCTCCTTGGGTGGGGCTCGTCGTGGAGATCACCGAGAGGCTGTCTCCGTCCGGGTCGCTGTCGTTTGCGAGCACGTTGACGGCGACGGGCGTGTCCTCTGTGGTGGTCGCGCTGTCGTCAAGGGCAGTGGGGGGACTATTGGCGGGATCGACCGGGTCGGTGGTGATCGCGACCGTCGCTGTCGCCGTCGCGCTCCCGTCGCTGATTGTATAGTCGAAGGTGTCGGTCCCGACGTAGTCGGCGGGCGGAGTATAGGTGACCGTGTCGTCGCTCTCGATGACTGCGCTGCCTCCTTGGGTGGGGCTCGTCGTGGAGATCACCGAGAGGCTGTCTCCGTCCGGGTCGCTGTCGTTTGCGAGCACGTTGACGGCGACGGGCGTGTCCTCTGTGGTGGTCGCGCTGTCGTCATGAGCGGTCGGCGGGTGATTCTCCTCGGTGATCGTAACGATCACATGCGAGGAGACGACCCCCATCTCGGCGCGAATCGTTGCGGAGCCCGCAGCCATCCCACGCACCAAGCCGTCGGCGTCGACCGTGGCGACCGTCTCGTCGCCGCTGGTCCACTCTATTGGGCGATCGCTTAGCGTGTTGCCGTCACCGTCGTAGCCGGTCGCTTCGAGCTGGACCGAGCCGCCGACCGGCGCAGTAGGCTGAGCCGGCGAGATTTCGACGCGATCGACCGGCGACCGCCGCACTTCGATGGCTGCACTCTCCTCGACTCCCTCGATATTCGCGATGAGCTGAGTCTGCCCCGGGGCGAGTGCTTTGACGACGCCCTGTGTGTCGACGGTGGCGACCATCTCGTCGGCGACCGTCCAGACGGCCTCAGACGCATCGATCGGCTCGCCAGCATCATTATAGGCGGTCGCCACTGCGATTTTGGTGTCACCCGCGAATAGCTCGAGGGGGTCGGGTTCGATGAGGACCGAATCGACCTGGCGCTCGACGACCGTGATGTGGCTGGTGGCCTCGATATCGGGATGTACCGCGGAGCGGGCTGTGATGGTGGCAGTGCCGAGGTCGATTCCTTCGAGCCTGCCTCGACTATCGATCGAAACGATAGCCGAATTGGACGACTCCCACTCGAAAAGGGCGCCAGGGACCTGTTGTCCGTTCGCATCAAAGGCCCTCGCCTGCATTTCAATGGAAAGCCCGAGCCCCACCTCGGTCTGCGCCGGGCTAACCTCGACACGGACGACCTCCGTTACTTCCGGGGCATCTGATCGATCATCGCCCTCGGCGCCGAGGAGGACGCATTTGCCCGAGTCGTTGCAAAACGCGTCGTCTCCACACTCTCTATCGGATTGGCACAGTATCCCCGACGGCTCGACACAACCGGCCAGTGACATACCGGCGAGCAGCAAACTGACCGCGGCGAGTCCCACCGAAAAAATGGTGGCCAGCGAACAAAATCCCCCATCGATCTTCATAGCGACCTATCGTGTTCAGAGGTGTACTTAGATCAGTGTTTTCAATGTTTTATTGGTTTGTTTGGAAGATAAACCTCGCGGGACAGCCGGCAAGCGCAGCAGGACGCTGGCCGCACGGCGCCGCGCACCACACAAAGCCGCCTCGGGAAGTTATAGATCAGGGCACGGCGAATCTTCTTGATGGTTCAATCGTCGACAACGTCGAAGGGGATCTCGATAACGTCGAAGCGCTGGCGGGCCTCGGCGTCGACGAGCACGTAGCGCAGTCGGATGCGCGCGGGTTGCGGATCGATGGCGTCGAGGTCGGCGAAGTACAGGAACCCGGTGATGCGCCCGCCGGGCTCGAGGACACCCTCGGGCAGGGCGCGGGCGAGCATGTCTCGGGAGGGGAGGTCGTAGCGGGCGTATACCGGGTAATAGCTGGCGTAGTAATACGGATAATGCCCGAACGGGCCGCCGAAGACCCCGAACCCGACATAATGGTGTCGGAGGTGAGGCGCGACATAAAACCCCGGCGCTGCATAGGCGTACGAGCCGACTCGCTCGGTCACCTCGCCCTCGATATCGAAGGGGGGCAGCGCCGCGTACGACATGCCGCTCGGGGTCACCAACTCGAACTCCTCGAAGCGCACCCGAAGCGGCCGATCGCTCTCGTTCTCGAGGCGCACGAGGATGGGGGTCAGTTGGTGAGCGAGGTCAGACGGCGTCCACCGCCACGCGTCGACCTGGGCCTCCATGCGCACTCCATCGGCGGTCGCGACCGCCGCCTTCGGGGTGCCCTCGACGATGGTTGCCTCCGGAGCCGGCCTCAACGTCGACTCAGTCGCACATCCCGCAGTCCACAGCACGGCCATCGAGCAGGCGAGCATGAGCAGTCGTCGCATGGAGGTCTCCGGCAAGTTGAGCGTCACACCTCGTCCCTCTTGGATCTCGACACCCACCCTTCACTCTCAAGCCCAAGGCGCCGACCCCCGGACACCGAGGCTGGGGCAGGATCTCAAAATCAAAAAAAAATAAAAAAATGAACGGAAGGGTCCCAGGGACGATGTTATCCACTCCTCATGCGCCTCTGAGCACGATCCGGCTC
>CAYLTX010000032.1:0-50594 GCA_964386725.1 uncultured Bradymonadales bacterium
GGCATGCTGATATAGGCATTGAGACCCAGCAGGTCGTCCACCACGCCACTGACGTTCAGATCGCGTTGCTGGCGTCGGCCTTCCTGCAGCCGGACATTGACCGTGTCGCCGGTGCCAACCTGCAGGAGGTCGGCCAGAAGGCGACTGAGTACCAGCCCGCCGGCGGGCAGGGTATGCTCACGACCGTCCACATTGATGATGCGGCGCATGCGGGAATCGGGAGGCAGCGCCTGCAGGGCCGTGTCCCGATAACGGTGGCCGGCCTCCAGTCGCACCGGTACGGTGCGGTACAGCTCCACGCTGGTGACACCGGGAAGACGTTGCAGTTCGTGCCTGACCCGCGACGAGCGTTGCTCCATGAACACCACGCTGACATCCTCGCGCTGGATCTGACGGAACTGGAGATCCATCATGTATCGCACGCCATCCAGCATGAAAAAGCCGACCACCAGGATGGCCACGGCCATGGCCACGCCGACCGCGGACAACAGGCTCTGCACCGGCTTGCGCTCGACATTGCGCAGGATCATGCGGCCGGCGGGAGGCAGCCATTGTCCCATGCCGATGCGTTCCAGCCAGCCGGCCCGGAAGCTGGCCGGCTTCTCCGGGCGCATGGCTTCGGCGGGAGGCAGCAACACGTCGGCGGCCGCCCCGGTGGCCTTCTCGCCGGGACCGGTCGCGCAACCGCTGGTCAGCGCGAGTGTTCCCAAAGTCATCAGCGCCGCGCTCGATATGACGAGCGCGCGCCTCAGTGATCGGATAAACGTAGGCGACTTAATCATTTTGGCTCCGTTTTATTACTGGGCAGTTCCGGTTGGAAGTTTAACTCGTCGATCGGGGAGTCAACACGGCGTTGACGGGTCTTCGACGCTTCAGGCATCGGTACATTCAACAAAACCAAGATATCTCAGAGCCTTAGCCACCACACACCGGCATTGATTCACGCATCATTGCGCGCATCTTTGAAACGGGCGGATGCCCCTTAAGCTCACTCCCTTTCACCTCCAAGGAGGCCGCCGTGGCGCTCGAATACGCCCGTTACGACGATATTAGCGACCTCGAGTATCGCAATCTAGTCGAGCTCTATCACCATAGCATCGACCGGTATGCAGAGCACCGTCTATTCGGAGTCAAACGCGAGGGGGTCTACGAATGGACGAGCTACGCCGACTTCGGCGACCGGGTCGAGAGATGCCGTGCCGGGCTCGCGTCGCTGGGTGTGGGGCCCGGTGATACCGTCGCCATCATCAGCGACAACCGCCCTGAATGGGCCATCTGCGCCTACGGGACCTATACGTTGGGGGCTCGCTTCTGTCCGATGTACGAATCTCAATCCGACAAGGATTGGAAGTACATCATTAACGACAGCGACGCCAAAGTGGTCTTGGTGGCCAACCAGGAGATCGGGGCGAAGCTGCGCACGATGCGCCAGGCCGGGGGCTTCGAGGTCTCTCGCATCCTGCACTTCGACGGGCCCGACGACCACAGTCTTCGCGAGCTGATGGACCGCACCCAGCCGGGTGTCGCAGCGGTCGAGCCCGACAAAGATGATATCTGCGGGCTCATCTACACCTCCGGAACCACCGGCGAGCCCAAGGGAGTGTTGCTGAGCCACCACAACATCGCCTCGAACGTCGAGGCCATCCACAGCTTCGGCCTGCTGCGCGACGACGACATCAGCCTGTCCTTTTTGCCCTGGGCGCACTCCTTCGGCCAGACCGCCGAGATGCACGGCATGTTCGCCGCCGGTGCCTCGGTGGCGCTGGTCGAGGATATCTCGACGATCAGCACAAACCTCCAAGAGATCCGCCCCACCCTGCTGTTTAGCGTGCCGCGCATCTTCAACAAGATCTACGAAGGCGTCCGCGCCAAAGTCGAAGAAGAAGGAGGCATCAAAAAGAAGCTCTTCGAAAAAGCGCTCGACAACTCCAATCGGTTGCGCCGAGAGCGCCAAAGTGACGGCCACGCCTCGACGACCGCCAAGCTGCTGGACAAATTCTACGACCGGATCGTCTTCAGCAAGGTGCGCGATCGCTTCGGCGGCCGACTCAGATACGCCATCAGTGGCGGCGCCAAGCTCAACGCCGAGGTCGCCCACTTCATCGACAATATGCATATCGACGTCTTGGAGGGTTACGGTCTCACCGAGACCTCACCGTTGGTGGCGGTCAATATCCCCGGCCAGCGAAAGATCGGCAGCGTCGGCAGACCCGTCCGGGACGTCGAGGTGCGCATCGTGCCGGTCGCGTCGTCGGAACGCTATGAAAGCGAAGAATATCCCCGCGGCGAGGTCTGCGTGCGCGGGCCGAATGTCATGAAGGGTTATTATAAAAAGCCCGACCAGACCGCCGAGGCCATCGACGACGAGGGCTGGTTTCACACCGGCGATCTCGGCTACCTGGACGACGACGGCTTCCTGTGGATCGAGGGCCGCGCCAAGGAAGAGTATAAGCTGGCCAACGGTAAATACGTCGCCCCCGGCCCGCTCGAAGAGCAGCTCAAACTCGGCCCCCACATCGACGACGTCATGATCGAGGGCCACGACCGGCCCTTCAATATCGCGATCGTCAACGTCGACCACGAGTCGCTGGTGCGCTGGGCGAAAGAGCACGACATCGACACCGACAATTTGCTCGAAAGCCGACGCGTGCGCGAGCTCATCGAAGACGAGGTCGAAGCTCGGAGCTCGGAGTTCAAGACCTATGAAAGGCCGCGCGAGCTCGTCATCATCGACGACGAATGGACGCCCGAAAACGGCGTGCTCACCCCTACCCTGAAGCTGAAGCGTCGGGTCATCTACGAGCGGTATCGCGACCAGATCGAAGAGGCCTACTCGGCCGTATCGGAGTGATGGTAATTACTGAGCTTGGAAGGAAAACGGCGTCTGTAAGATTTTGACGCGCCCGTCGATCGTCTCCGGGAAGGTCCACGCCTCGACCCGCTCGACGATGCACGCCTCGACGTCGCCGGCGCCTCGGTGGTCGCCCGCCGGACGCGCTCGCCGGCGACCTCGCTCGCTGCGAGCACGAGCGCCGCTCGTTGCGGATCTCGAATCGCCTCGTCGGCGACCGACTCGGCTTCGAGGGCCGCAGCCTCGGGCGTTACCTGAGAATCCTGCTGATTGGATGCGCCCCCGCTCATGCCGTCGCTGACCAGCCCCCCCCCGCCGCGACGAGCATTGCAGCGCCGACGGCGAGCCAGACACGCCCGCCGTTGGAGCCTCCGCCGTCTTCCTCGTGACTGATATCAGCGTCGGCTGCTCGACCGGCCTCACCCAGATCGACGACCCTGCTGCCGCCGTCGGCGGCGAGCTTGTCGAAGGCCACCGTGCGCGGCTTCGAGGTCAGCGTCTTCGCCGTAGATATTGGCTGCTCACAGGCTGCCGCCGGCTTCAATGCGAGTTTATCGTTCGACAAGACTTCGAGCTGTTCCTCGAGCGCCTCGCGCACCTCGAGCGCGTTCGAAAAACCGGTGCGCGTGACCGAGCTCGACTCGGAGTCCAGGATCTTGGCGATACCGAAGTCGAGCACCTTGACGAAGATCTTGCCGCCGGGCACGTCGACCAAGAAGATATTCTCGGGCTTGAGGTCCCGGTGGACGATATTCTTCCCATGCGCCGCCGCCAACGCCGAGCAGATCTGCACGCCGATCGTCAACGCCTCACGCAGCGTGAGCTCCTCGTCGCGGAGGAACTCGCTGAGTTCCCGGCCTTCGAGATACTCCATGGCCAAGTATAGCGCGTGGTCCTCGGCGTCCTGGCCGAAGTCGTAGATCGTCACGCAATGCGGATCGTTGAGCGTCGAGGCGACGTTGGCCTCTCGGAAAAAACGCTCGACATACTCGTCGGTATCGGCCAAGGAACCCAGGAGCGTCTTGACCGCGATCGGCCGGCCCACGCTGGTCTGCTCACCGCGATAGACCGCGCCCATACCACCCTCGCCGATCTTCTCCTCGATCAGCCAGCGCCCGTCGAGCACGCGCCCGAGCATCTTGTCGCCACTGTCGGTGTGGATCTGGCGCAACTCGGTGCCGTCATCGGGGCAAAAGGCCTCCTCGTCGAACCTCCCCAGGCATGTCGGGCAAATCTTCATCGTCGCATCAATACCGAGTCGCAGAATGACAGCGATTGTCATTGATCTCGGATTGAATGTCACGCGCTATGGCGCCGGAGGTTGAACCCAATCGCACCAGCTGGCATCTTGAGGCCGTCCCTATTCATAACCCTCCCGAGGTCAGCCGTGCGAACCTCCCGCCTCATCTGCATGCTGCTCCCGCTCGCCTTCAGTGCAGCCGTCGCCTGCGACGACACGTCGGCCGAAGCCGACGCCGACGCGCGTCTCGCCGCCGACTCTGGCGCGGACGTCGACACGACCGACACATCGCCGCCGGACGCTGACGTCGACGAGCCCCGCCCCTATCCTGAACCCGGCGCTTGGCCGGCCAATCACGGCCCCGGCGGGCCGGCGGTGGCGTTTTCCGACGAGGAACTCTACCAAAATTGCGCCTACCTGGACGGCGGGCCCGATGACGTCGACCACCACAACCTGGTGGTGATGTACGACGGCTACCTGGTCATGCCCTGGGCGCACGAAGCCGGCGCGCCGCTGGGCGGCGGGGGCCTGAGCTTCTTCGACGTCAGCGATCCGTGCGAGCCGGTCGAGGTCGGCAGCACACACGCCCCGGAGATGCGCGAGACGCATTCGATCGGCTTCTCCCAGATCGGTGGGGCCTGGGCGGTGACCAACCAGGGCGCCGACGTGCTCGAGGGGGGCGTCCAATTCTGGGATGTCAGCGACCCGACCGCGCCCGAGGTCGTCGGTAAATTCGAGGTCGACGACTTCTTCTATCCGGACGCCTACAAGCGCATCGTCTTCAGCGTTTTCTGGCAGGGGCCTTACGTCTACGCGGCCGGCTCGCTAAACGGCATCTTCATCATCGACGCCTCCGATCCGACCGACCCCAAGCAGGTCGGCCATTGGGTGCCCGAGCCCGCCGCCCAACTCGGCCAGATTCAGGTCATCGGCAACCTCCTGGTGGTCACGACCTCCGAGGGCACCCGAAGTTTATTGCTCGACGTCAGCGACCCGGCGAATCCCCAGCCGATCCCCGGCGGTGACTTCCAGGTGCGAGACCCCGAGGGCGAACCGCGCGAGGCATATTTTTCGAATACCACCAACGGCTATATCTACTACGCACGCAAAGAAGGCGGCGGTGGGCTGCTGGTCTACGATATTCGCGACCCGCAGAACCCGACTCTAGCCGGGTCGCACTTGAGCGACGGAAACGGCGGCTATGTCTTCGTCAAAGACGACTTGGCCTTCGTGGGCGAGTCGCGCTTTGCGGCGATCTATGATCTCTCCGATATGGATACCATCGAGGAGGTCACCCGGCTCGATCTCGAAGGCGATCTGGATACGGCCACGCCGATTGGCAATACGGTCGTGTTGAGCGTCGACGACGATGCGGTCGCCGGGCAGGCGTCTGCGCTGGCGCCCTACCAAAAGGAGATCGACACCGTCGCGCCCACAGTGACCTGGTCGTGGCCCGACGACGGTGCCGAGAATTTGGCGCTGAGCTCGCGCATCGGGCTGACCTTCAACGAGATGATCGACCCGAAGAGCGCCTGGGAGGGCTCGGTGCGCCTTTATGAGGCGGGCACGGATCCGGCCGCCACGCGCGTCGACGGCTACCTGAGCGCGCAGGAGAATATCGTCAACTTCTGGCCGGTCGACGGCCTCGAACCCGGCAAGACCTACACGCTCGAGGTCCCGGCCGGCGGGGTCGCCGACTTCAACCAAAACCCCATCGAAGAGCCCTTCGAGTTGACCTTTTCGACCGTGGACGCACCGTGAGGAGGCTTCTTTCAGCATTGGTAGCCGCCACGCTGGTAGCGAGCGCGTGTAGTGATGCCGGCAACGAAGGAGCTGGCGAAGACGCCGGCCTCGCGCCGGACGCTGCGTCCGCTGATACGCGTCCGGAGGACGCCGCTGACGCAGTCGACGAGCCGCCGCGCGCCGCCGCCGGGCCGTCTCGCTACGCGCTGGTCGGCGAGGAGGTGCGACTGGACGGCTCGGACTCGACCGGCGCGACTCGTTTTCAGTGGCATTTCGGAGACGGCACCGGCTGGGACGACCCGCGCGAGGAGTCCGGCGCCGAGCACTCCTACGACACACCCGGACGCTACCGCGCGGTGCTCACCGTCTACGACGAGCGCGGCCGCCAACACAGCGACAGCGCGCTGTTCTCGGTGACCCGCGAGCCGAGGCTCGAGCCGCGGGCGAGCAGCTCGATGAACCGGCTGCCCGACGGGACCGTCGCGGTGGTCAGCCCGGACAGCGACGAGGTCGCCCTGATTCGCACCGACGAGCCGGGCCCGCGGGTCGTCCGCCGGCTGGAGACCTGCGAGGGGCCGCGAACCGTCACCGGTCTAGACGCGCACGTCGTCGTCGCCTGTCCGCGGGCCGACGCGGTTCAACTCTTCGACCGCGAGGACCCAGACGCCGTCCAGTCCGTGCAGATGCCCTACGGCTCGCGCCCCCACGGCGTCACCGCCAATTCTGGCAGCCTCTTTGTGACCCTGCAGGGGCCCGGGCAACTGGCTCGCATTAGCGCCGACGGTGACTCATTTGCGCTCGACGGCCGATGGGACGCCGTCGAAGACGCCCGCGGCGTGGCGTCGCTGCCCGACGGGCGCTTCGCCGTCACCCGGTGGCGCTCACCGGACGACGAGGCTCAAATCGCAGTGCTCGGCCCCAACATCGATGGCATCGTTCACTGGACGCTCGCCTATGACGACCAGCTCGCCTCCGACACCGAGTCGGGCGGTGTACCCAGCTATCTCGACCAACTGGCTGTCTCACCGACCGGCGAGTTTGTGGCCGTGCCGTCGCTGCAGGCCAATATCGGCCAGGGAGAATTTCTAAACGACGAACAGCTCACCCACGAGACGACGGTGCGCGCCGCGGTTTCCTTCGTCGATCTGAGCGCCGGCCAGGAGTTGCGCGGGCGCCGCAAACTCTTCGACGACCGCGGCCTCGCCTCGGCGGCGGTCTTCTCGCCGCGCGGCGACTATTTGTACGTGGCGATGCGCGGCAGCCGCACCATCGAGCGCTACGACGTCCTCCAATCGGTCGACGCCGGCGCCATCCCCGACGTAGGCTTTGCGCCGCAAGGGCTCGCGCTCTCGGACGACGGCGCGTATCTGCTCGTCGACGCGTATCTATCGCGCGAGGTGGTCGTCTATCGCACCGCCGACTTCGACGGATTTCCGCAGCCGGTCGCCCGCCTCCAGATCGCCTCCGAAGAGCCCCTCTCCGACCAAATCTTGCGCGGGAAGCAACTCTTCAACGACAGCTTCGACCGCCGGCTGACCAAAGACGCCTATATCGCCTGCGCCCACTGCCACCTCGACGGCGAATCCGACCGACGCACCTGGGACTTCACCGGGCGCGGCGAAGGACTGCGAAATACCATCTCCCTGCTCGGCCGCCGCGGCACGGGCCACGGACCGCTGCACTGGTCGGCCAATTTCGACGAGGTCCACGACTTCGAAAACGACATCCGGCAGGCCTTCGCCGGCACCGGACTCATGGACGACGCCGACTGGGAGGCCGACGACACCGCCCACCCGCTGGGCGCCCCAAAAGCCGGAAAGAGCGACGATCTCGACGCGCTGGCGGCCTACGTCACCTCGCTGTCAAACTATCCGAAGAGTCCGCACCGCCAGGACGACGGCACGCTCACAGACGCAGCCACCCGCGGCCAAGCCATCTTCGAGTCGACCGAAACCGGCTGCACCGACTGCCACAGCGGCGCTGATCTCACCGACAGCGGCTGGAGCGAAGACGGCCGGCCCAATCTACACGACGTGGGCACGCTCTCGGGGGGCTCCGGCAGCCGCCTCGGCGGGGAGCTCACCGGCATCGACACGCCGACGTTGCACGGGCTGTGGAACTCGGCGCCCTACCTGCACGACGGCTCGGCGACGACGCTCGAGGAGGTGCTGACGACGCGCAACCCCGACGACGCCCACGGCGTGACGAGCCACCTCGACGCGGCCCAAATTGCTGATTTAGTGGCGTATTTGCTGAGCCTGGATGGGCCTCAACCGGACTGACGCACAGAGGACTCACGAGCATACTTAACTTCGAACAGCCGCGAAGGTCAGACTAAACCCCTGAACGTGCACGTGCACGTGAACGTGAACCGTAGTTAGACCTGCAGCATGCCCACCATTTCGAGGCAGCTTCGGTTGGGCAACATTGCCCGCTTCGAGCCTTTTCGCTGATTCCACCGGATGTGCAGGGGGTACGGCGGTTCACGGCCACGTTCACGTGCACGGGTTCGAGCCGGCCTCACTAGGTGCGCAAACACTTGTCTACAATCGTGAGCCCAGAGTGCGTCAGTCCATTGAACTGACTTCTAGCTCAGCCCCAACAGCCCCGGCAGCACCACATCGATGCCCTCCTGGGCGTCCGCCGGCGTCTGGCCAAACGAGATCACGTCCAGCTTGCCTCTCTCTGCGAGCGGTCCGCAATTATAGAAGACGAAGCGGCCCTCGCCGGTCTCCGGGTCGTAGAGTTCGTCGCCGACCGCCTCGAGGATGTGGGTGAGCTTGGCGCCGACGAGATCCGGGTGGACGAAGTCCTGGGCGACATACGGCGGGCGCGGCCCGTCGATGAGCCGGTCGACCAGGTGCATGGGCGTGCTTGTGCCGCCCCAGCGCCCGTTGCATTCGGTCACGTAGATGGCCGGGTCATCGTCGGGCTCTCCGACCACGATGAAGTCGAATGAGCAGCGGCCCACGTAGCCCAACTCCTGGAAAGCGGTCGCGATGAGAAACGAGGCTTTGGCGAGCCGGCGGTTGACCGGCTCGGGCAGCGTGGAGGGTCGGCTGCCCACGAAGACGCGCTCGGGGCCGCTCAAGATCTGCTGGTAGACGCCGTCGAGGCGCACCTCGCCGATGTCGGCCGGCGGGATCCACATCTGGGTCGAGGGCGACTCCTCGGTCTCGGCCCACTGCACGGCGAGCACCGACTCGCCCTCGATCCACTCGGTGCGCTCGAGGAATTGGCGGACCTGCCGGTCGACCTCGAGCGGCTCGGCGCGCCGGATCATCGCGCTCTCGAAGACGATATTGCCCATCGCCGAGGCACATCGGGTACGCTTGAGGCCGACGAGCTCGTGGCGCTCGGCCATCTCGCGAAGCCGCTCGACCATCGCCGGGGGCGTGGTCTCGGGGTGAGTCTCGACGTTCCAGCCGCTGCCGCCGACCCGGTCGACGATATCGGCCAGCGCGCCCTTGTCGTTGGCGATCCACAACGCCGGCGGCGGCGGGCCGACGACCTGGGCGTCGACGCCGCGATCGGTGAGCTTTCGAGCCAGCTCCCAGACCGGCTCGATGGACATATACGGGTGGATGACCAGCCCGGGCTTGTCGCCGGCTTGCTCATTGGCCCAATCGACGAGCCAATCGAGGTTCTGGCCGTGGGCGCACGCCTCGGCGATCTTCATCGGCCCGGCCACCGGCTTGGGCCGGAACAGCTCGGGCTCACCGAGGCCGAGTTTCATCTGGCAATACTCCTCGTAACCCTCGTTGGGAGCGGTGACCGCCGCAAATAAGTCGCCGGTCTCGGCGCGAACCCGCGCCCGGTGCTGATACTCCTCGACGCCGGGCACCGCCGAGACGAACGGAATCCCGGTGACATCTTCCAGATGCAACACCGGCCGGCCGTCGCGCTCCCCCGAATGCCTCAGCCCCTCGTAGGCCTCGAGCGCCTCGTCGAGGCCCATCTCCCGGGCCACCTCACGCGCAACCTCGCGCGCCCGTTCCAACGCCGACGCTTCGACCCACTCGCTCGCCCCGACATTCTTAGCCGTCTGATCGCTCATTCGTACTCCACAACAACTACGTTAAGTGCCGACAGACACCTTAAGGCCGTTTGGCCGACCACGCAAAAGATAGACGCTTTTCCCTCGCGCCCCACAACGCAGTTGATCGTGATCGTGGTCGTGGTCGTGGTCGTGGTCGTGGTCGTGGTCGTGGTCGACCTGCACCAACTTCGGGCCATCTGCAACGCCGCAGATACCCGAGACTCCGTGCAGTTCGTTTACGTCTACGATCACGATCACGTTCACGTTTACGAGAAAATCCCAGCCCCCTACCCCAAAGCCACATCCAAAATCATCATAATCGTAAACCCGACCATCAACGCAGTAGTCGCCAGATCGGCGTTGCCGCTGAGCTGGGATTCGGGGATGACCTCCTCGACGACGACGTAGACCATCGCGCCGGCGGCGAAGCTCAGCGCGTAGGGCAGGACCGGCTGCATGGTGATGACGAAGACCGCGCCGGCCACGCCCGCCAGGGGCTCGACGGCGCCGGAGAGCTGGCCGTACCAGAAGGCCTTGGGCCGCGAGACGCCCTCGCGTCGAAGCGGCAGGGAGACGGCGACGCCCTCGGGGAAGTTTTGCAGGCCGATGCCGATCGCCAGGGCGACCGCGCCGCCGATGGCGGCCTCGGGGGCGCCGATGGCGGCGGCTCCGAAGGCCACGCCCACCGCCAGGCCCTCGGGGATATTATGCAGCGTGATGGCCAGCACCAGCAGGATCGCCCGACGCCAGGGTGTCTCGATGCCCTCGGCCTCCTCGATGGGCAGGCCCGGGTGCAGGTGCGGCAAAATCTTGTCGACCCCCCACAAAAATGCGCCACCGCCCATAAACCCCACCGCCGCCGGCACCCACGGAATCATCCCCTGGCGCTCGGCCATCTCGAGGCCCGGCGCCAGCAAGGACCAATAGCTGGCGGCGAGCATCACGCCGGCGGCAAAGCCGAGCATGGCGTCGAGCGCGCGCTGGTTGACCCCGCGCGCCAAAAAGACCGTCGCCGCCCCCAGCGCCGTCACCGCCCACGTAAACGTGGTCGCCATCAGCGCCTGGGTGACCGGGCCATAAGATTCGATAAATTCAAACATCTCGTCGTTGCCCTACGCCAAGCGGGTGATTGGGGGATGAGCAAAAATACACAAATCACTCACCACAACAACCCACACGCCCCAGACAACCACCCCAAATCGTAGTTTGGCCGCTCAAATAGAGGGTGCTTCTGACCGCCTGAACATTGCGATTTGTAGGCTCTGCAGAGAGCGTGACATTCTCTATTTAGGCGGCCAAACTACGATTTGGGTTAGGGCTATCGGGGCGTGTGGGTTTCCGATGATTCGGCCTCCGGCGGAGATTCACTATCGGACTGATACAACGCGATCGCCACCGTGCTTCCGACGATCAAAACCGCCCCGACGATGCTCAGCGCGGTGGGATATTCGCCGAAGAAGACCATCCCCCAGATAAAGGCAAAGACGACCTGAAGATAACTCACCGCGGTCGCCCGGCCGGCCGGCTCGAGGTGCAGGCCCTTGGTCATGGCGACCTGCGCGATGTGGGTGACGATGCCGATGCCCAACAGCACCAGAAGCTCCCACCAGGTGGGGATGATGGCGTCGGGGATGGCGGTCGGCAGCGCGGCGGGCGTGGCGATGAGCGGGAAGTAGAAGACGACCACCATCGGGTGCTCGGTCTTGCGCAGGTTTCGCACGATCACATACGAGATCGCCGCGAAGATCGCCCCGCCCAACGCGATGGTCACGTCGAAGAGCTCGAGGCGAGATTCCCCGCCGAAGATAAACGACGGCTCGGCGATGAGCACCACGCCGACCAGGCTGGCGACCACGCCGATGATGTCGACCATCGTGAGCTTCTCGCTCAAAAAGATCGCCGCCAGGATGGCCGTAAAGACCGGATTCGAGTACATGATCAACGTGGCGTCGGCCAACGGCAGATGCGTCACGCCGTAATAAAAGCAGCTCAACGCCAAAAACCCGGTCATCCCGCGCACGACGAGCCATTTTTTATTATTTCCCCACGGCACCACCTTCATGCGTTTGAGCGCCACGTAGGCAAAGACGAGCACCAAGAGGCTTCGGAAGAAGACGATCTCCTGGCTGGGCAGCCGCTGACCGGCGACCTTGACCAACAGGCCCATCACGCTGAAGAAGAACGCGCTGACCGCCATATACCGCAGGCCGGCGGAGAAGAAACGCTTCGGTTGTGACTCGGTCTCGTCGCTCATGGGGCATACTCGGCAGGTCTCGTCGGTGTTCCTATAACGTAGATGGCGCGCTCGGTCGATGGGACGACGCTGCCGCCCTTGACGCCCCCCAGGCCACGAATTAGTAAGCCAACTCCAGATCGCCCGACCCACACGGAGACATTTCGATGGCAGATCAGACCCCGCTCGTTTCGATCATCATGGGTAGCCAGTCCGATTGGCCGACGATGCGCCACGCGGCCGATATCCTCGAAGAGCTCGACATCCCCTTTGAGACGCGGATTATCTCGGCCCACCGCACTCCGGACCGCCTGGTGGAGTTCGCCAAGCGCGCGCGCGATCGCGGCCTGAAGGTGGTCATCGCCGGCGCCGGCGGAGCGGCCCATCTTCCGGGCATGTGCGCCTCGATGACCACGCTGCCGGTGTTCGGCGTGCCGGTCAAAAGCCGGGTGCTCAACGGCGTCGACAGCCTTTTGTCGATCGTCCAGATGCCCAAAGGCGTCCCCGTGGGTACATTGGCCATTGGACGCTCCGGGGCCATCAACGCCGCCTTGCTGGCGGCGTCGGTCGTCGGCCTCGAAGACGATAAGATCGCCGAGCGCCTCCAGCAATTCCGCGACGCGCAGTCGGCCGGCGTCGGCCAGACCCCGGTCGACGAAGAATAAACCCCGGCGCCGCAAGATCGTGATTCGCGAGGAGTCCCCATGAGCGACGAACTCACAGAGCCGACACGCATCCCCACCGGAAGCACCATCGGCATGCTCGGCGGCGGCCAGCTCGGCCGAATGACCTCGATGGCCGCCGCCCCGCTGGGCTACCGCGTCCACGTCTTCACTCCCAAAGAAGATAGCCCGACCGCGCAGGTATGCCACCGCGAGACCGTCGCGCGCTTCGATGACCGAGGGGCCCTCGAGCGCTTCGCGCGGTCGGTCGACGTGATCACCTACGAGTGGGAGAATATCCCGCCCGAGGCCATCGACTTCGTCGGACAATTCTGCATCGTGCGCCCGTCGGCGAGCCTGCTTCGGACCGCCCAGGACCGCCTGCTCGAGAAGCGCTTCATCAACGACGCGGGCATCGGCACGACCGCGTTCGCCGAGGCCGAAACCCTCGACGAGCTTCGCGAAGCGGTCGACGAGGTCGGCACGCCGTGTGTGCTCAAATCGGCGCGTTTCGGCTACGACGGCAAGGGCCAGGCGGCCATCGAAAGCCTCGAGGACATCGAGAGCGCCTGGAAAGACATCGGCGAGCAACGCGCCATCGTCGAGGGTTTTGTGGACTACGTCTGCGAGATGTCGGTGGTCATCGCCCGCTCGCCGAGCGGGCAGGTCGCCGTGTACGACCCGGTGCTCAACAACCACGTCGAGCATATCTTGGACACCACCGAGGCGCCCGCGCCGGTCGAGCCGCAGGCGTGCGAGCGCGCCGTCGACATCGCGCGCACCGTGGCGGAGGCCTTCGATCTGGAGGGCGTCCTCGCCGTCGAGCTGTTCTTGACCTCCGAGGGCGACCTATTGGTCAACGAAGTCGCCCCCAGGCCGCATAACTCGGGCCACTGGACGATCGACGCCTGCCACACCAGCCAGTTCGAGCAATTCGTGCGCGCGGTGTGCGACCTGCCGCTGGGCTCACCGGCTCGCCACTGCGACGCGATCATGCAAAATATCATCGGCCCCGTCGGCGACCGCTGGCTTGAGGCGATCAGCGAGCCGGAGGCCAACCTGCACCTGTACGGCAAGGCCGAGGCCTATCCGGGCCGCAAGATGGGCCACATCACTCGGCTGCGCCCGCTGACCGAGCCGGACTTCTCACTGCTCAGCCGCCGTTAAGATCTTTACTGGCAGCGTTCTTGCAGTACTGTTGCGTCGTTAACGCTCAACCGTTTTTTCCGGTGGAGAACCATGCGACGCATTTCGTTATTGATGATGATTCCGCTGCTCGTGCTGGCGGTCAGCTGCGGCTCCAACGAGTCCAGCGATAGTGATGGCTTCGACCTCGATGACGACGTCGGCCTCGAAGACGCCGGTGGCGCAGACGCCGGCGACGATGCCACCCAACAGGGGGCCGAGCTCGGCGAGGCGTGCACCGAAGACGGCGATTGCGTCGATGGGCGTTGCATCACCGACGAGCCCTTCGACGGCTATTGCACCACCGAGGACGGCTGTCGGTTCGACACCGAATGCCCCGACGGCACCTCGTGTTATTCGTCTCCGGACGGCGCCATTTGCGCATCACGCTGCTCGGGCGACGCCGACTGCCGCGACGGGTACGTCTGCAAAGATTCTCCGGCCAGCCCCTTCGACGTCTGCGTGCCGTTTGTCGAGCCGACCGGTGTCGACGACGGCGAGCCCTGCCAGAGCGACGACGAGTGCCGAGGCGGCACCTGTATCCCCAGCCCGGGCTGGCCCGACGGCTATTGCACCACGCTGGACTGCGAGACACGCGACGATTGCGCTGCAGACGGCAACGACAACCGCTGTTTGACCGGCGGTCGCGGCTATAATCTGTGCGTGCGTATGTGCGACACTCAAGATGACTGCCGCGACGGCTATATTTGTCAGCAGGTCGGCGGCGGCAACGCGTTCTGCTCGCCGGACCAGAGCGTCCAACTCGGCCTCGAAGGCCTGGATGAATACCCCTACGACATCACCTGCGGGCTGGCCAACCAGAACGGCAGCATCTCCGTCGATTACGAGATCGCCGAGGACACCGTCTCGTATATGATCACCCCGCTGGCTCGCGACGGCAATCGGATCTCGCCGACTCAGATCTCCTTGCCCGACGGGACCATCTCGTTTACCGGCGAGAACGACTTCCAGCGGGTGCCCTCCCAGCTCTTCGGCTTTATCAATCCGATCCTCACTCCGGTCATCGACAACTTCGTCGACCAATTGCAGGCCGGCCAGCACACCCTCGAGCTCGACACTCAGACCGAGGACCTATGCTATTATCTGCTCGAGGAAGATACCGTCGGCACGACCATCGACTTCAACGTCTATCTAGCGGGCGTGCCCGGTCTGGACGCGGCCGCGGCTGCCGACGACCCCAATATGGAGCAGGTGCTGGCAAAATTCGACGAGATGTACGCTCAATCGGGCATCGAGATCGACCAGGTCAGATTCCATGACATCACCGGCGAGGACGCCGACGCCTACCAGGTCATCCGAACCGAGACTGATCTCCAGCGGCTCGTCTCGCTATCAGAGCGCCCCGAGGGCGACTACGACGCGGCGCTCAGCGCCAATATCTTCTTTGTGCAGAGCATGGAGCTCGGAGGCATGGGCGGCGGCGGCGGGGCCATCGGCGTCTCGCAGGGGCTGCCCGGCGCGGCCGGACTGCACGGCACGCCGTCGTCGGGGGTGGTCTTCACCTCCGAATATATGGGCCAAGACGTCCAGACGCGAAGCGGCGACACCGTCGACGGCAACGACTTCACCGGAATCGTCCTGGCCCACGAGGTCGGCCATTATCTGGGATTGTTCCACACCACCGAGCAATTCGACCAGGGCTTCGACCCGATCGACGACACCCCCGAATGCACCAGTGGTTTTCCGGAGGACTGCCCCGATCTGGACAACCTGATGTTCCCGTTGGCCGATATCACGCACACCGAGATCACCGACGGACAGAGCTTTACGATTAAGTCCAACCCGCTGACCAAGGATTGAGCCCATGAAGAGTATCTCGAAGATGCAAAGCGTACCGAAAATGCTCGCTCTGGCGCTCATCTGCGTGCTGGCCTGTGCGGCCCTGGCCTCGACGGCTTCGGCCCAGCAGTCGCCCACCAGCGGCGACACGACCGACCAGACGACCGACCCCGGCTCCGACAGTCCGGTGCCGTTTCCCTTCGACGGCAATGAGGCCGAATACGAGCGCGCCACGATGTTGTTGTCGGGCTTCCACGGGATCCCACCCAAGGAGACCTTCGAGCAGAAGCTCGACAACCCCGAGCAGATCTTGTTGGGCATCGCGCTGAGCGAAGACACCTCCGCGGTCTATCGCAAGCAGGCCCTCGCCGCCCTCGCCTACTGGCCGGGCGACACGGTCTTCAGCCTATATGGGCGCCTACTCAAAGACGCGCAGACCGAGGACACCATCCGCCACCGGGTCATGCTGCTGATGGCCGAGCATTTTGCAGACCGCGCCCTGGAGAAGCTGCGGCCGTATCTGTCCGACGACGATCTGCAGCTGCGGCTCAGCGCCATCGAGGCGATTCGCCGGCTGCCCTCCGACGACGCGGTCGAGGCGCTGCGCGAAGCCCTGAAAACCGAGACCAACGCGGTCGCCAAGAAGCGCCTCGAGCAATATACGCAGACGCTGCGCTGAGCCCGACGCGCTGATCTCGAATTAATGCTTTCCATCTATGCCTCGTGTCTAGGATTGCCGGTGACTCACGCACCAACGCAGTCCTCTTAACGTGAGGCATTTATGACAACTCTACAGCGCCATGACGACTCCATCGCCGGGCGCCCGCGCGTGGTCATCCTGGGCGCGGGCTTTGGCGGGTTATACGCCGCCCGTCAACTCGAACGCGCTCCGGTCGACGTGTTCATCGTCGACCGCAACAACTACCACCTCTTCCAGCCGCTGCTCTATCAGGTAGCCACCGCCGGCCTCGACCCCAGCGACATCTCGATGCCCATCCGGGGCATCTTGGGCAAAAGCGACAATCTGCGGGTCGTCATGGCCGAGGCCACCTCCATCGACCGCCCCAATAAGCGTGTTATCCTGGACCGCGGCGAGCTTCCCTACGATTATCTGGTGGTCGCCACCGGCTCCCAGACCCGCTACTTCGGCCCGCCCGAATGGGAGCAAAACTCCACACCGCTCAAGACCGTCGAGGACGCCCTCGACCTGAGGCGCCAGATCCTGAGCGCCTTCGAGGTGGCCGAGCAATCCGACGACGCCGACGAAATCCGCGAGTGGCTGACCTTCGTGATCATCGGCGCCGGTCCCACCGGCGTGGAGATGGCCGGGGCGATCCGTGAGATCGCCGCCGAGGTCATGCGCCAGGATTTTCGCACCATCGATCCCTCCGACACCCACGTGGTGCTCATCGACGCGCTGCCCCACATCCTGTCGAGCTATCCCGAGGAGCTGTCCGAGAAGGCCAAAATAGAACTCGAGGACCGCGACATCGAGGTCCTCGTCGACTCACCGGTCGACGATATCGGCCCCGACTCGGTCACCGTGGGCGACCGGGAGATCAGCACTCATACGGTCATCTGGGCGGCCGGCGTCGAGCCCAGCCCCATTTTGAAGTCTCTGGACTGCGAGCTCGACGACCAGGGAAAGGCCATCGTCGACGAGGACCTGGCGCTGCCCGGCTCGGATTGCGAATTCGTCATCGGCGACGCCGCTCACTTCTCCCACCACAGCGAGGGCGCACTGCCGGCGCTGGCGCCGGTGGCCATCCAGCAGGGAAAACGTGTCGGCAAGAATATCAAGCGCCGCGTCAAAAAAGACGAGGCCTACGAGGCCTTCCAATACTTCGACAAGGGCCAGATGTCGACGATCGGACGCGCGGCGGCGGTCGTTGAATTTGGAAAGATTCGAGCGGTGGGATTTTTCGCCTGGCTCATCTGGCTATTCATCCACCTGATCTATCTGGTCGGCTTCAAAAATAAAGTGGTCGTGCTCATCGAGTGGACCTACTCGTATCTGGCCTTCAAGCGCGGCTCGCGCATCATCATCGGCGCCGACAAGCAGGTGCGCCCCGAAGAATTGGAATTTATGCCCGAAGAGGCCGAGGAACGCGAGCGGTCGGAGTCCTCCAAACAGGCCAGCGCGGCCCAATGAGTGCCGGTCGAATCAACAGTCGAACCCGACTGGCGGCCGGCAGACCGCTTGCGAAACTATCCTAGGTGTGCTTTAAGCGCCACCCAACTCGAAAAAGTGGCTTCATTGGCACGTTAGCTCATTCTGGGCTAGACTCAGATTGTGCTTATCAATGTAGTAACTTGTCATATCGCCTCGCCAGGAAGACCGCGATGGGTGAGCAGAACGTCAACGAGCAGGTCAGCGAAGAAGAGCGGCGCCACTTCATGCGCCAACTATTGCGCGATGTGCGCGCCCTGGAGCATATGCTCGATGAGGGGCTCTTCGAGACGGGCATTCGACGGATCGGTGCCGAGCAGGAGATGTTCCTGGTCGACAATCAATTTCGACCGGCGGCCAAGTCCCTCGAGGTCCTCGAGGAACTACAAGACGAGCGATTCACCACCGAACTCGGCTTATTCAATATCGAGTTCAACGCCCTGCCCACTGAATTTGGGGACAAATGCCTCAGTGAGCTGGAAGACCAGCTCACCCAGGCGGTCGGCAAAGCGCGGCGGGCGGCCAATACGGTCGAGGCCGATATCGCGCTGGTCGGCATCTTGCCCACGATGAAGAAGTCCGACCTGGGCCTGGACAATATGACCCCCAAGCCGCGCTACAGAGCGCTCAACGACTCGATGAGCGCGCTTCGCGGCAAAGCCTACGACATCCACATCAAGGGGATCGACGAGTTCATCGTCCAGCACGAAAACGTCATGCTGGAGGCATGTAACACCAGCTTTCAGGTCCACTTCCAGGTGGCCCCGGAGGAATTCGCCCAGCTCTATAATATCGCCCAGGCCGTCGCCGGGCCTGTGCTGTCGGTGGCCACCAACTCGCCGATGCTCTTTGGCAAACGGCTGTGGAAAGAGACGCGCATCGCGCTTTTCCAACAGTCGGTCGACACGCGCTCCTCGGGCACCCACATGCGCGAGATGCAGCCTCGGGTTAGCTTCGGCAATAAGTGGATCGAGGAGAGCGCCCTCGAGATCTACCGCGACGATATCTCGCGCTTCCGCCTGCTGTTCTCCGGCGGCGAAGCCGAAGACCCGTTCGAGGCCATCGAGGACGGTCGCGCTCCGCTGCTGTCGGCGCTGCGTCTGCACACCGGCACCGTCTATCGCTGGAACCGCGCCTGCTACGGCATCTCGAACGGCAAGCCGCACCTGCGCATCGAAAACCGCGTGCTCCCCTCGGGCCCCACGCCCGCCGACGAGGTCGCCAACGCCGCATTTTGGTTCGGCCTGATGAGCGGCCTGTTGAGCAAATACGACGACATCACCGAACATATGGAGTTCGTCGAGGCCAAGAATAACTTCTTCTCGGCGGCCCGCCACGGGCTGGCCGGCTCGATGACCTGGATCGACGGCGAGCGAAAGCACACCCCCAAACTCATCCTGGAGACCTTGCTTCCCCTGGCCGAGACCGGCCTGCGCAGAAGCGGCGTCGACGCCGACGATATTGAGCGTTATCTGGGGATCATCGACAGGCGAGTGCGCACCGAGCAGACCGGCGCCGATTGGATGCTCAACTCCTTCAATACGATGGAGGAGACCCATAGCCTGGCCGAGAGGCTCACCGCGCTGACCCAAAACCTGGTCGAACACGAGCGTGACCTGACGCTTGGCCACGAATGGCCCCTGGCCTGTACCCCGGAAGAGGCAGCCTGGGAGGACCATTACGAGTATGTCGGCCAATATATGACGACCGACCTCTTTACGGTCAACGAAGACGAGATCGTCGACATGGTCGCCGCGGTCATGGAGTGGCAACACGTGCGCCATGTGCCCGTCGAGGACAACGATCACCGCCTGGTCGGCCTGGTCACCCGCCGCGCGTTTTTGCGCATTCTGGCGGAGGGCAAAACCGCCGAGAAGACCTCCATTCCGGTGCGCGACATCATGACCACCGAGCTGGTCACGGTCACCCCGGAGACAACCACTCTCGAAGCGATGGCGTTGATGCGCGAGCACAAAATATCGTCGCTGCCGGTGGTCGAAGGCACGCAACTGGTGGGCCTGGTCACCGAGCGCGACTTCATGGACATCGCCCGCGATCTGCTCGAAGAACAACTCGCCGCGCGATCCGTCGAGCGAGAGGAAGAAGCCGCGCGCGGCCAGGATGACGGGGGCGAGAAGGGAAACGGGCGCGCCAGAGGAGATAGAGGCGACGAAGGAGACGAGCCCGCCTCGCGGCCGCCGCTTTAATCAAGCGAATACAAACGCACCGTAACCGGTCACCGGCCCGTCGGCCGCTTGCGCTGCTTCGGCGGCGGCCGCTGAGGTGCTCCGGGCGAGCCTCTTGGCGCTCAGGCCACGCTCGGCGGCTGCGCGCAATAGCCCGCGGATCGCGCTCCGACCGTTGCTATGCTCGCGCCCGATAGGCTCGGGATCGAGCGCCTCGATCGCGCCGCACAGCTCTTCGTCGAGCTCGTCGGCCCGCGGCGCAGGTTTGTCGTGGCTCATATTGGCGCTGACGACGACCAGAGTGGTCGTCTCGCCCAGATAGGGCTCGAGGAGACCGGCGAGTTCTTCGTCGGTCACATCCCCCACCAAAAGCGGAACGACCGCGAAGTCATCGAGGACGGTCCTCAAAAAAGGAAGCTGCACCTCCAGGCTCGCCTCCGGCTCGAAGGCCGGCTCGATGGCGCGCACTTTCTGGGCGCCGAGCAATTCCTCGACGTGCTCGGTGTCGATGACCACCGGCCCGAGCGGCGTCTCGAAGCCCTCGAAGCGCGTCACCGCGACGCCGCGAAACGGCACCAGCCGAGACGAACCCACCAACACGACGCGCGCGATGGGACCACCGGCATCGCGCACACGCCGATACCCCGCGCCCATCGTCTCTCCTGCGAACTCGTACTCGGCCTGCGGGACGATCAGCGCACGCGGCTCGGCCCCGGCCACCGACGACTCGGGCGCTGGCGGCTGGGACGCGTTCTGCGCGAGACACGACGCAATCTGCGCCTCGAGTTCGCCGGCGTCCTCCGGATAGAGCATCCCGGCGAAGCGCATCGGACGAAGGTTGAGACGGCGTCCTTTGAATAATTTATCTAGAAAACCCATAGAACCTGCTCGCTGTATCGCTCGCCCTACCGCTTGCGGGCCAACGTCAATCCATCTCCGATGGTCACCAAGCTGATATCGACACGCTCGTCGGCCGCCAACTGAGCGTTGAACTCGCGAAGCGCGACCGTGTCATCGTCGGTGACCGAGTCGTCGGCGACCTTGCCCGACCACAGGGTGTTGTCGACGGCGACGAGTCCGCCCGCGCGGAGCAACCTCAGGCAGCGCTCGAAATAGCCCTGATAATTGCCCTTGTCGGCGTCGATATACGCAAAGTCAAAGGCGGCAGCCTCGCCGGCCTCGAGCAACTCGTCGAGCGTGTCGAGCGCCGGCTGGATGCGCACCTCGATCTTGTCGGCGACGCCGGCCTGCTCCCAATACGGGCGGCCGATTCCGACCCACTCCTCGTTGACGTCGCAGGCGATCAACTCGCCATCGTCCGGCAGGGCCGCGGCGATGCACATCGCGCTATAGCCGGTAAATGTACCCACCTCCAGGGCGCGCCTGGCGCCCATCAGCTTGACCAGAAGCTGCAATAATTGGCCCTGCTCGGGCGCAGTCTGCATCATGGATTCGGCCATCTCGGCGGTCTCGGCGCGAAGCTCGCTAAACGGCTGAGCCTCGCGCACCGAGACCTGCATGATGTATTTATGCAGATCGTCGTCGATATTGAGGGTCTTTGGGGACATGGTGGAGCCCGAGTCTGGGAGGGTTGTCAGCGGCATAATCATTAGCACCTGGGGTGATGGATGCAAGGTGGTGGGGAGACCTCAGATTTCTGAACCCGACCGGACGCCCGTGTCAGCCATCTGGAGCCCGTATACTCCACCACAGCCCCGAGGCCACCATGACGCCCCGCCCGGCCCGGCAAACCGGCGCTGGCACGCATACTGCAAGATTCATTTGGCATAGACTGCCAGGAAGTGTGATGATGACTGCAACTAATACTTCAATGAGTACCGGGGATCGACCATGCGATTGAATATCGAGAACAGATGGCTGCAAGCTGCGGCGTGCGCGAGCATTCTCGCCGCCGGCGTGCTCACCTATTCGCCCGAGGCCGAAGCCTGCGGCGGCTTCTTCTGTGATAACTCCCAGCCGGTCAATCAGACCGCCGAGCGGATTATCTTCAGCGACAACGCCGACGACACGGTCACCGCGCTGGTCCAGATCATGTACGAGGGCCCCAGCGAGGAGTTCGCGTGGGTGCTGCCGGTGCCGGGCACGCCGGACGTCGGGGTGTCCTCGGACAGCGCCTTCGACCGGCTGCAGCAGGCGACCAACCCCAATTATCGGATGAACACCACCGTCGAGGGCGAATGCGGCACCCGCAGCAGTTTCGGCTCCGACGATATGGCGTCCAGTGGCGGCGCTGTAAATAATGCCAACGCACCCGAGGGACAAGACGACGGCGTCGAAGTGGTCGATAGCGGCCGAGTCGGCCCGTATATCCACACCACGATTTCGGTGGATCCCAGCTCCGATGACCCGGCCGATGTGGCCGTGGATTGGCTGGAGCGAAATAGCTACGACGTCACCGCCCTGGGCGCCGACGTCATTCGTCCTTATCTGGAGGACGGGATGAACCTGATCGCCTTTAAGCTCACCAAGGAAGCCAGCGCCGGCGATATTCGCCCGGTCAAGCTGACCTACTCCGCCGAGCTGCCCATGATCCCCATCAAGCTGACCGCCGTGGCGGCCAACGACGATATGGGCGTGATGGTCTGGGTGCTCTCCGAGGAACGCGCGATTCCGTCGAATTATAAGTCACTCGAGCTCAACGAGACGCTCATCAACTGGTTCAACCCGGGCAGCACTTACGAAGCGGTCATCAACCGGGCCGCCGACGAGGCCGAGGGTCAGGGCTTCGTGACCGAATTGGCCTGGCCGACGGCCAGCGCGCTCGACTCCCCCAATCAGCAAGGCACCGGCCCGCGACTCGATACGGTGGTCTTCACCGATCAAGACGCCAGCGAATGGGATCAACTGCTCCAGGGGGATTGGAGCAGCCAGCACGGCCGGCTGATCGAGCGGTCGCAGCGTTTTGCGGCCTGGGACGGCTATCTCCAGGTCATCGGCAGCCATGTGCCGCTGCCCGCCGGAGTCAGCGCCGAGGAGTTCGCCCGCTGCGTCAACTGCTATTCTGAGATCACCGGCGCCTCGCAGCTCGAGGGCTTCGACCCGCAGACCTTTATCGAGCAACTCGAAGCCGAGGTCATCGAACCGGTCCAGGAAACCCAGGCCCTCATCAACTCGCGCCCGTACGTCACGCGTATGTATACGACGATGTCGGCCGCCGACATGACGCTCGACCCGATCTTCGACTTCAACGCCTCGCTGGGCGACCACTCCAACGTGCATGTCGCCGAGCGCGTCATCGAATGCAGCCCCGAATTCACCCGCAGCGAAGCGCCCTGGCGCGCCGAGTTGCCCGGCGGCTCCACGGTCTTCGGCACCGATAACTCCTGGCCCTTTTCGCTCGACGACGGCGACATGCCGGCCAACCGCACGATCGTTCGCGAGAATACAGCCGGCGACGGCGAAGTGGTCGTCGACAACTCCAACCAGATCGACGGATTCATCAGCCGCCACAACGCCGATATCACCGATCGGGTCTCCGGGGGCTGCCAGGTCGCCCAGCCGGCGGGCGCCGCCCTGGCCCGCAACGTCGCTCTGGCGCTGATGTTCGGCGCCTTCGGCCTGCTGCTCATCCGTATCAGACGACGTCAGTAGTCGCCTACGCCGGACTCGCCCCGCGGCCGGGAGTGCCCGCTCCCGGCCGATGGCAGTTTCATCTTTGCACCTGCTAGATGCCTCCTCAACCAGCTTTCCGAACTTTCCATAGTTCATTCACCACATCTTCCTGGTGACTTCTACCTAAAGTTGCCCGATGGCTCCGAATACGGCATACTGGTTCTTGTAACCAACTTTGCACTACCAATTCGACGAGCCCCGAGCACACCCTCGATATGTGCTCGTATTGCAATGGAGATGCCCCATGTTTGCACGAGTTTCTCGACTGTCTGCGATATTCATCCTCTTATTGACCGTCGCCTCCTTCGGGGTGCTCGGTTGCAGCGATGAGGATTCGAGCGGCGATCAATCCAATAATTCTGCCAATAGCGGCACCACCGACTCCGGCGCGGATACCGATCCGGGCGACGGCGGCGCTCAGGACGCCGACACCACCGACCCCGACGGCAGCACCGACCCCGACGGCAGCACCGACCCCGACGGCAGCACCGACCCCGACGGTAGCACCGACCCCGACGGCAGCACCGACCCCGACGGCGGAGACTGCAAGCTCAACGGTAATTCATGTACCGACGGCAGCGAGTGTTGCTCGGATATCTGCAACGCAAACGGCATCTGCTCGGTCACTCTGGGCACCTGCGATCCGGCCGGCGAATCATGTAGCAGCGGCTCGACGTGCTGCTCGGGAAGTTGTAGCGACGACGGCGAATGCCTGGCTGGTGCGGGTGGATGTACGCTCGAGGGAGACTCCTGCGATAGCGCCTCGGAGTGCTGCTCACTGAGCTGCACCGGCGGCACCTGCGACTCGGGCACGGTATGCGCCTCGAGCGGTGAGGACTGCTCGGCCGATTCGGATTGCTGCAGCAACAGCTGCGACGGCGATACCTGCCAGGCCGGCCCCACCTGCCTGAACGCAGGCGAATTGTGCAGCGATGGCGGCGACTGCTGCTCGCTGGCCTGCCAGCCCTTCGGCGACGACGGCGAACAGCGCTGCATCACCGGCGGACTGTGCAAGCAGACCGGCGAGGTCTGCGGCGACGACACCGATTGTTGCAACGGCATCTGCGATAGCGGCTACTGCGCCGATCTCGACGGCGAGCCCGTCACCAATAGCGACGGCCAGAATACCGTTTCTCAGGGTTGTAATATGGTCGGCGAGGCCTGCCAGGATGCAAATGACTGCTGCTCGTACTCCTGCTTCGACAACGGCTCGGGCTTCAAGAGTTGTCAGTACCTGGGCGGTTGCCGCCCCACCGGCGAATTGTGCACCTCCGATAGTCAGTGCTGCAGCAGCGCAGGCGGCTGTGACACCGGCGGCCCCGGCAACGCCCCCGCCGAATGTGCTCGTTTTGAGAACTTCCCGCAGGCCGGCCGCTGCGAGTTGATTAACGGGCCCAAACCCGCCGGCGAGGTCTGCGACGACCGATTTGCCGGCACCCACGACTGCTGTGCAGACGACTGCATGGCGACCACCCTGGGCATCGAGCGCTGCTACGGCGCGGACTTCGATAGTTGCTTGCCCGAGGGCGATGATTGCGCATTTAGCGACCAGTGCTGCACCGGATTGTGCGCTCCCGACTCCAACGGAGATCTGAAGTGTACCGGCTCGAGCTGCAACGACCGCGGCGAATCCTGCACCACCGACGGCGAGTGCTGCAACGGAAATTGCAACTCCGAGGGCGTCTGCGGCGATGAAGTCTGCGTCTCCGACGGCGATTCGTGCACCGAAGACGGCGAATGCTGCTCGGCGTTTTGCGACCCGACCACCGACGAGTGCGCCAGCTGCAAGTCCAATACGGTCAGCTGCACCAGTGACAGCGAGTGTTGTTCGAGCTTCTGTGACCCCGACACCAACGCCTGCGCCGACCAACCGGTCTGCCTCGACGACGGTGACTCCTGCACCCGCAGCAGCGAGTGCTGCTCGGGAGTCTGCAACAGCAACGACGTCTGTGGCACTGCATGCGTGTCCAACGGCTCGAGCTGCACGGCCGACAACGACTGCTGCTCGAATTATTGCGACCCGGGCACCCTCGAATGCGCTGACGGCGGCGACAGTTGCAACAGCTCCGGAGACGTCTGCACCGACACCGCCGATTGTTGTACCGGTCTGGAGTGCAGCTTCGGCTACTGCGTAATCCCCGAGTAATCCCCTCGCCCTCTCGGGCTCAGGTGTGGGGCGGAGCGTCCGCTTCGCCCCACACTTTACACCACCCGCCGGCGCCCCTACCTTCGGTTGGCGATACGTCTGAGGATAAATACTGGTTGCCCACCCCTACACCTATCAGGAGACATCTATGCGAGTCGGAGTCTTGACCGGCGGCGGCGATTGTCCCGGCCTCAACGCTGTCATTCGCGCTGTGGCCAAGAGCTTGATCCTACAATGCGAAGCCGAGGTCATCGGCATCGAAGATGGCTTTTTGGGGCTCATCGAGCGACGCAGCCGCCCGCTGAATTACCGCGACGTCAGCGGGATTCTCAACCGCGGGGGCACTATCCTGGGCACCCATAATAAGGCCAACCCGTTCTCCTATTATGGGCGCGACGGTGAGGACGTCTCCGACGAGGTCATGGAGTTTTATGAAGAGCTGGGCCTCGACGCCATCGTCGCCCTGGGCGGCGACGGCACGATGTCGGTCTGCCACCGCCTCCAGCAAATGGGCATGAATATCGTCGGGGTGCCCAAGACCATCGACAACGACATCGTCAAGACCGACCGCACCTTCGGCTTCGACACGGCGGTGTCGATCGCCACCGACGCCATCGATCGACTGCAGACCACCGGCCAGGCTCACCAACGGGTGATGATCCTGGAGACGATGGGCCGCTACGCCGGATGGATCGCGCTGCACGCTGGGATCGCCGGCGGCGCCGACGTGATCTTGTTGCCCGAGTTGCCCTTCTCGGTCGAAGAGGTCGCTCGGATCGTCAAGAAACGAGAGGATCGTCAGCGCTTCACGATCATATGCGTGGGCGAAGGCGCGCGCAGCGAAGAAGGCGAGATGGTCGTCAAGGAGCGCATCGAGGAGAGCCACGACCCGGTGCGTTTGGGCGGAATCGCCAACTGGCTCAAAGAGCACCTCAAGCCTCTGGTAGACAGCGAGATCCGCACCGTCGTGCTCGGCCACGTCCAGCGCGGCGGCTCGCCCACGCCCTTCGACCGCGTGCTGGCGACCAACTTCGGCATGATGGCCGCCTCATTGGTCGCCAAGGGTGACTACGGGCGTATGGTCGCCCTGCAAGACCGCCAATTGACCAGCGTACCGCTCGAAGCGGTCGCCAACCAGACCCGCACCGTGCCCCAAGACGCTATGGGCGTTCTGGCGGCCTTTTCGGTGGGCACCTCGCTGGGAGTACCGGGCATGAAATTCGACCCGTCGAAGCTCCAAGACCAAAAAGAAATTAGCTAAACCGACGAAGTGCAAGATGAGCAATGCTGCCGCCCAACCCCTCGCCGTCCGACTGCGCCGCATGGCCGGTGCGACGGTGGTCGATAATTTCTTCCGTGGCCTGTCGGTCCTCGGGCGCCTCGATCCCCGAAACGACCCCGACAAGCACGGCGTGCGAGTCTTTCGAGACGTACCCTACCGCAGCAGCGGAGATGCGGCACATCTGCTCGATGTGCTCGTGCCCACCGACTCCGACGGGCCGCACCCGATCGTGTTATACGTGCACGGCGGTGGCTTTCGCATCCTGTCGAAGGACACCCACTTCGGTATGGCCATGCAATTTGCCCGGCAGGGCTACCTGGTCTTCAACATCAATTATCGGCTGGCCCCGGCCCATCCCTTCCCGGCGGCGATCGTCGACGCGTGTCACGCCTATCGCTGGGTGGCCGAGAACGCCGCCAGCTTCGACGGCGACCTCCAGCGGCTGGTGCTCGCCGGCGAGTCCGCCGGGGCGAATTTAGTATGTGGTCTGACCATCGCAGCGAGCTATGAGCGCGACGAGCCCTGGGCAAAGCCGGTCTTCGAGACCGGAGTGACCCCGAAGGTCACCGCCGCGGCCTGCGGGATGTTGCAGGTCACCGACGTCGACCGTTACACCGATCAGGAGCGCGTCTCCTGGTTTATCGCCGATCGGCTCTCGGAGGTCTCGAGCAACTACCTTCCGAGCCCGCCGGACGCACGCGATCCCCGCCTCGATTTCGTCAATCCGCTGGTGTTCTTCGAAGGCAAGCCCGAACCGTCTCGCGAGCTACCCGCCTTCTTCTTGCCGGTGGGAACCGGCGACATCCTGTTGGACGACACCCGCCGGCTCGAGCGAGCGCTCGCCGAGATGGGTGTGCCCCATAGTGGCTGTTATTATCCCGGCGAGATGCACGCCTTTCACGCGCTGGTGTGGCGAGAGCAGGCCAGAAAGTGCTGGACGCAGAAATTCGACTTCATCGACGAGCACCTCGGCACCTGAGAGTGTCGCGTCTCTAGTCGACTTGCTCTTCGGGCGCTTGCTCTTCTTGCTCTTGTTGCTCTTCTTGCTCTTCTTGCTCGCCCTCTTCGGGCGGCTCGACCTCGATGGTGGTCGTTCCGACTTCGCCCTGCTCGTCCTGCAGATAGCGGAACTCGTAGATGCCGGGCACCAACTGCTCGTCTTCCTCGTTGAGCGGCACCGCCGAGCGAATCTCGGCGCGCCCCTCTTCCTCCTCGACGACCGCGTCGTCCTCTCCAAATTCGCGCTCGATGATCAACTCACCGTCGCGGCGCACCTCCATGCTCCAGGTCAGCGGGTTGCCGAAGCTGCCACGAGGCGTCTCGATGACCGAGACGACGTGCGGATTGCGCATCTGCATCTCCTCGGGCAACGTCGACGGCCCGAAATCCTGCACGCAACTGACGATCGTCGAGTTCATCGGCCCGATATCCTGCTGAACGCACTGCGACGGCCCGCGCTCGGCGATCTCGTCCTCGAGCGGATCGCGCGGGCCATCGTTTCCGGTAGCGCAGGCGGTGATGGACGAGGCGGCAAAGACGAGCAGGGTGAGCGAGAGCAGGTACTTGAACATGTTACATCCGGGGTGAGGGGTTACAAATGACGTTTATATGTTGCGTACCGAGCGACGCAGTTCAAGGCGGCTCGTTTTTTTTGAGTGGAGATGTGTGAGCGGCGACCCTCTCTGGGGCGGAGATATGTGAGCGGCGACCCTATCCGAGGGTGCGCCTCGCCGAGTGCGCTTAGGCGCACGTCGGCTGGGCTTACCCCCGGTTATGGTTTGGTTTCGTGACCATGCGATCTTACGGGTGGTTCGTAGCGGCCCGTGACGGGACTCGTACCCGATCGGCCCGCGACGTGATTTCGTGCGGGATCCGAACCATAACTGTGGGTAAGCCACCACCGGGTGCGCCGTAGGCGCGACCGGTTAGGCGCACCCACAGAGAGCCCCGGACACCCGCCATCCCCAGCTTATTCGACCCCGGACACCCGCCAAGCCCGTCACCTCAAGCCTTCCTCAGCGTCAACAACGCGATCTCGGCAGGCGCGCCCAGCCGCATCGGCGGGCCCCAATAGCCCGAGCCGCAGCTGACGTAGATCTGCATATCCTCGTAGTCGTGTAGCCCGCGGGTGAACGGGTGGGCGAGGCCGACGACCAGGTTCCACGGCCAGAATTGGCCGCCGTGGGTGTGGCCGGATAGCTGCAGATCAAAGCCCGCCTCGGCCGCCTTCCAGACGCTCTTGGGCTGGTGGGCGAGCAGCAGGCTGAAGTCGACGTCGGGGGCGCCCTCCATGGCGCGGTGGGGGTCGGAGTCGTGGCCGTCGACGCGGCTGCCGGCTCGGTAATCGGTTACTCCGCCGACCAGAAGCCGCGCCCCACCGACCTCGACGACGCGGTGATCGTTGATGAGCACGTCGAGACCGCAGCGGGCGACCTCGTCGCACCAGCCGGGAGCGTCCCAATAATATTCGTGGTTTCCGGTGACGTAGAAGACGCCGTGGCGCGCCTTCAGGTCGGCGATATGCTCGGTATGCGGGCGCAGATCGGCGACCTCTCCGTCGATCATATCGCCGGTGATCGCGATGACGTCGGGCTCGGCCTGGTTGGTCCGCTCGACGACGCCACGCAGCCAATCGCCCTTGAGGGTCGGGCCGATATGGGTGTCCGATATCTGGGCGATGCGAAGGCCGTCGAGCTCGTCGGCGAGCCCGTCGACGGGCACGTCGACCTCGACGAGCGCGGGCGTCTTGGTCGCTTCGCGATGGCCGTAGACGACCCCGAGCGCCGCCGCGCTGACCACGCTCGAGTTGACCATGCCGTGAAAGAATTCTCGCCGGCTCGGCTCGGCGGGCGCGTCGGCTTCTTCGCCGTCGGCGGACGCAGCGGGCTTGGCGTCGCCAAAACGCGCGGCCATCCGCCTTCCGACCGCTGCGAGAACCAGGAAGAGATCGCGCAAAAAGACCAGCGACCACAACAGCGCGAAGCCGCCCATGCCCACGTAACTGACCAACTGCAGCACGTCGAGCACGGCGGGATCGAGCCCGGAGCGGCGCAGCATGAAGGCGGCGAGCGTCACCGAAAAGCTCAGCGCCGTCAGGCCCCAGATCGTATGGCGGATCCGCGGCCGGCGCACATGGCGGCTCAAGCTCCAGGCGACATGAGCATGAGCGGCTCCCCAAATGGATGTAGCGATCACGGCAAACAAGACCATCCTCCACACAAATATTCGCTCCTGAAAGGCACGCGCTGTGATTCAGCACGTGCAGTCCTTAAAAAAGAGGGGCGGCCGCGACTCTATTCCCCACGCCGGTCTATTCTCCACGCCGGGCGACGTTGCGCTCGTGGAACCCACCGATTGAGCCTGCGCGGCCGGCCGCCACTGCCGGGGTTTGCATCGCAGCTCCGGCTTGAATAAGGTAGCCGCAATTATCGATAGACCTACTTGGGCCTCCCACCGCTTTGCAAACCATCAAAGGCAATATCAGGGGAGGCCTATACCGGCAAAGACCACCGTCTGTATTTGCCGTGCCGATACTCGTGTCCAGATTTTCCCAACGTCGTCCGTCTGGAGATGTAGAAGCCTTCAAATCTGGCTTCGCGGTCGCTCGACACCGGCTGTACAAGATATCGTTTTTTCGTAAAACAACCCTTCGTCCACTTCGTCTTTGCGCAACATCGTCTTTACACGAGAGCGGGCCATCGTGTATCACTTGGCACAGATTCAGTTTGACGCAGCGCGTCATAGAGTGCTGATGACCTACCGAACCCGCCCGTTTTGTGACGAACGCTGACTTTGCCGCTCATCACGCCACTTTGCAGGAGCGAGTTTCCCCATGAATGAATTTCTGTCTGAATTGCCGAAAGGAGTCACCATCAGCGCCGAGGTCGACGAGACCCAGGCGCAAGTGCTGACGACCGACGCCCTCGAGTTCGTCGCCGGTCTGCACCGCGAATTCAACGCGCGTCGACTCGAACTGCTCGACAAGCGCGCCGAGATCGATCAACGGCTGCAAAATGGCGAACGCCCCGACTTCTTGGAGTCGACCAAAGAGGTACGCGAGGGCGATTGGAAAGTCGGTCCGATCCCCGAAGATCTCCAAAAGCGCAACGTCGAGATCACCGGCCCGGTCGACCGCAAAATGGTCATCAACGCCCTGAACTCCGACGCCGACGTGTTCATGGCGGATTTCGAGGACTCCAACAGCCCCACCTGGGACAATAACGTCAACGGTCAGGTCAACCTGCGCGACGCGATCCGTGGCGACATCGAATACGACCACCCGACCAAGGACAAGATCTACCGGCTCGAAGACGACCCCGCCACGTTGCTGGTACGCCCGCGCGGCTGGCATCTGGTCGAAAAGCACGTCCAGGTCGACGGGGAGCCGATTTCGGCGTCGCTATTCGACTTCGGACTGTACTTCTTCCACAACTCCCAGGCGTTGCTCGACAAGGGAAGTGGGCCGTATTTCTATCTGCCCAAGCTCGAGAACCACCTCGAGGCTCGACTGTGGAACGACGCGTTTAACTACGCCCAGGACGCCCTGGACATCGACCGCGGCACCATCAAGGCGACGGTGCTCATCGAGAATATCCTGGCGGCCTACGAGATGGACGAGATCCTCTACGAGCTGCGCGAGCACGCCGCCGGCCACAACGCCGGCCGGTGGGATTATATCTTCAGCATGATCAAGAAGTTCAGGAGCGACGGCGACTTCCTGCTGCCCGACCGCTCCCAGGTCACCATGACGGTGCCGTTTATGCGCTCGTATGCCGAGTTGCTGGTCAAGACCTGCCACAAACGCGGCGCCCACGCCATGGGCGGGATGGCCTCGTTCATCCCCAGCCGCAAGGACGAAGAGGTCAACAAAAAGGCCTTCGAGAAGGTCAAAGCAGACAAAGAGCGCGAGGCCAGCCAGGGCTATGACGGCACCTGGGTGGCCCACCCCGACCTGGTCGAGGTCGCCCGGGAGCCGTTCGACAACAAGCTCGAGGGGCGCCCCCACCAAAAGCATGTCATGCGCGAGGACCTCGAGGTCAGCGCCGACGACCTGCTGAACACCGACATCGAGGGCGGCCAGATCACCGAGGAGGGGCTTCGTCTCAACATCAATGTAGGCATCCAGTACATCGCCTCCTGGCTGGCCGGTCAGGGCGCGGCGGCGATCTACAATTTGATGGAAGACGCGGCTACCGCCGAGATTTCGCGCTCCCAGGTCTGGCAGTGGATCCATCACCCGGACGCCAAACTCGCCGATGGCCGCGAGGTCACCGCCGAGTTGTACGAGCAGATGGTTCCCGAGGAGATGGAGGCCATCCGCGAGCTGTGGGGCGAGCATTACGACCCCGAACTCTTCGAAAAAGCTCGCCAGATCTTCGATCGGCTGAGCCTCGAAGACGAATTCATCGGCTTTTTGACCCTTATCGCCTACGACGAATTGGACTGAGCGAGTCGTCGCTTCGTCCCAAGTCTCGAGTAGGCAGCGAACTCGGTCCGCATCAACACGGGCCGATCCCCTTCGGCAATAGCTGTTCCGAAGGTTGGTAACTCTCAACGGAGAAGATGACCATGACGCATTCGTACCAAGGCGCAAGCGCAGAGGAACTAGAACAACAGTGGAAGGAGGACGATCGCTGGAAGGGCATCGAGCGCCCCTACGGGGCCGAACAAGTCGTCAAGCTTCGAGGCTCCGTCCAGATCGAGCATACCCTGGCCAAGATCGGCGCCGAGAAACTGTGGGATCGCTTCAAAAATAGCGCCCCGGTGCGCGCGCTGAGCGCGGTGACCGGCAACCAGGCCATCCAAGAGGTCCAGGCGGGCCTTCAAGCCGTCTACGTCAGCGGCTGGCAGACCGCCGGCGACGCCAACACCGCCGGGCAAATGTACCCCGACCAGAGTCTGTATCCGGTCGACAGCGTCCCGAAATTGGTCAGTCGGATCAACAAGGCTCTGCGCCGCTCCGACCAGATCCAGTCGCTCAACGGCGGCACCGAGGTCGATTGGTACGCTCCCATCGTCGCCGACGCCGAAGCAGGCTTCGGCGGCAACCTCAACGCCTTCGAATTGATGAAGGCGCTCATCGCCGCCGGCACCGCCGGGGTGCACTTCGAGGACCAGTTGTCCTCGGCCAAAAAGTGCGGCCACATGGGCGGCAAGGTGCTCGTGCCGGTCAGCGAATTTCGCAACAAGCTCATCTCAGCGCGTCTCGGCGCCGATGTGGCCGGCGTATCCACCCTCTTGGTGGCGCGCACCGACGCGGACTCCGCGGACCTGTTGACCAATAACGTCGACCCGCTCGACGAGCGTTATCTGACCGGCGACCGCACCGCCGAGGGCTTCTACCGCGTCGACGGTGGCCTCGAATATGCCATCGAGCGCAGCCTGGCTTATGCGCCCTACGCCGATCTTCTGTGGTGTGAGACTTCCACGCCCGATATCGGCCAGGCCCGCGAATTTGCCGAGGCCATCCACGAGAAGTATCCCGACAAGATGCTCGCCTATAACTGCTCGCCGTCGTTCAACTGGAAGCGCCACCTGGATGATAAGACCATCCGCACCTTCCAGGACCAGCTCGGCGACATGGGCTACGCGTTGCAATTCGTGACGCTTTCGGGCTTCCACTCGCTCAACACGGGCATGTTCGAGCTCGCCAAGGAGTATAAGGAGCGCGGCATGGACGCCTACTCCGAACTCCAAGAGCGTGAGTTCGCCCTGGAGAAGTCGGACGGCTATCGCGCCATCAAGCACCAGAGCTTCGTGGGCGCCGGCTACTTCGACGAGGTCCAGATGACCGTGACCGCCGGCGAAAGCGAGACGGTCGCGCTACGCGGCTCGACCGAAGAAGAACAATTTAGTTGATCCAATCGTCATACTGGGGTGGCTCAGTGACCTCGAGGCCCCGCCGGCATCTCAGCCGGCGGGGCCTTGGGCTTTCTTGTGGCGCCTTTAGACCATCATTCGCCGATGCGAATGACGACCTTGCCGAAGTGAGCGCCGGATTTCATATGCTCGAGGGCCCGGCGCGCGTCGTCGAAGTCGAAGACCTCATCGACCACCGGGTGCATCTCGTTGGCCGCGATCGCGCGCACCATATTCTCGTGCATCTCACGGCTGCCCACGAAGATGCCCTGCACGCGAATATTATGCATGAGGATGGGGATGATATTGAGCTTTTGGGCGACACCGGAGAGCACACCGATGACGCTGATATCCCCGCCGTAGCGCGCCGCTTGGAGTGATTGCTGGAGGGTGCCGGCGCCGCCGACCTCGATGATGTGGTCGGCGCCGCGGCCGTCGGTCAGCTCGCGCACGACTTTGCCCCACTCTTGTCGTTCGCGATAATTGATGCCGTGGGAGGCGCCCATCTTCTGGGCGCGCTCGAGCTTTTCGTCGCTGCTCGAGGTGACGATGGCCTCGCAGCCGAGCATCTTGGCGAATTGCAGCGCGAAGGTGGACACGCCACCGGTGCCCTGGCAGACCACGACGTCGCCGGCCTTGACCGAGCCGTGCTCACATAGCGCGTTCCAGGCGGTGAGCCCGGCGCAGGGAAGCGTCGCCGCCTCCACGAAGCTCAAATGCCCGGGGATATGCACCAGGGCCTGCTCGCTGGCGACGACCTGCTCGGCCATGACGCCGTCGAGCGGGCCGCCCAGGGTGGACTTGAATTTGTCGCGGCTGGGCTCACCGGCGATCCAATCCTGGGCGAAGATGGGCATGACCCGGTCGCCCACGGCCACCCGCTCGACGCCCTCGCCCACCTCGACGACCTCGCCGGCGCCGTCCGAAAACGGGATCAGCGGCAAGGGCTGGCGCGGGTTGTATTGACCCTCGATCATCAATAGATCGCGGTAATTTGGCGAGGCCGCCTTCATGGCCACGCGGACCTGGCCGGGGCCCACTGCGGGCACCTCACGGTCGGTCTGCACGAAGTTGTCCAAGCCGAAGCTGCCCTCGATGGTATAAGCTTTCATAATTTTTGAAGCGCAATGGACAAGTTGTTAGGCTCTCATCATCGCAATATATTGCACGTTTCTATGACTACATTGGGGCCATGATGAACACAATCGGCAAGCTCGCCAGCATCCTCGGAGTTTCCCTGCTCGTCGCGCTCGGCGCACAGCTGACCGGCGTCGAAGAGGCCGAGGCCTGCGGCGGATTTTTCTGCAACCAGCAGCAACCCGTCGACCAATCCGCCGAGCGGATCATCTTCTCCCAAAATGATGACGACACGGTCACCGCCGCGGTCCAGATCTTGTATCAGGGCCCCAGCGAGGAGTTCGCCTGGTTGCTGCCGGTCAGCGGCACCCCGGAGGTCGGCGTCTCGTCGAATACCGCCTTTCAGCGCCTCGAAGATCATACCGATCCGCGCTACGAACTCGAAGTCGCCGTCGAGGGTGAGTGTGCCCACCCGCCCGAAGATGACTATATGAATAATGGCGGCGGGGTGGACGCAGGCAGTGCCATCGGGGAAGACACAGCCGATTCGGGCGTGGACGTGCTCGACGAGGGTTCGGTCGGCCCCTACGACTATACGACGATCTCGGTCGAGCCCGGCGACGCCGACCCCGCCCAGGCGGCCCTGGACTGGCTGGAAACCAACGGTTACGACCTGACCGACATGGGCCCCGACCTCATCCGCGATTATCTCGAGGACGGGATGAACCTGATCGCCTTCAAGCTGACCAAAAACGCCGACTCCGGCGATATTCGCCCGGTCACGCTGACCTACCCGGCCGAGCTGCCCATGATTCCGATCAAGCTGACCGCGGTCGCCGCCCAATCCGATATGGGCGTGCTCGTATGGGTGCTCGGAGACGGGCGCGCGATCCCCAAAAACTACAAGTCGCTCGTCCTCAACGACGCGGCCATCAACTGGTTCAACTGGCGCAGCACCTACGAGGACGTCATCACTCAGGCCGCCAACGAGGCCGACGGCCAGGGCTTCGTGACCGAGTACGCCAAATCCGCGACCACGCTCGAGGAGGCGGTCATCACCGACTCCGAGATTCAATATTGGGAGCAGGTCAATGACCCGGACGCCTGGGACGGCCAGCACGGCGCGATGCTCTTCGACGTGATGCGCACCTTCGGGCTTTGGGACGGATTTCGATCGGTGGTCACCGACGCGATCCCCGTACCCGACGGCGCCACCGTCGACGATTTCATGGGCTGCCCGGACTGCTATTTCGACGGCAACGAGGCCAGCATCGACGGCTTTAGCCCGTCGGTCTTCCTGCAGGCCATGCAGACCGAGGTCATCGACCCGGTCATCGCCACCCAAGACCTCCTGGAGGCGCGGCCTTACGTCACCCGAATGTACACGACCTTGTCCCCGCCGGAGATGACGCTCGACCCGGTCTTCGACTTCAACACGACGCTCGACGACGTCTCCAACATCCACACCGCCCAGCAGACCGTCTATTGCTCGAGCGACGTCACCCGCCGGGAGGCGCCCTGGCAGGTCGAGCTGCCCTCCGGTGAGGTGGTCAACGGAAGCGGCAATAGTTGGCCGCTGAGTGTTGGCGACGATCTGCCCGCCAACCGTGAGATACGCCAGGAAAACGCCAGCGGCAGCGGCGAGACGGTCACCGACCACACACGGGATATCGAGGAGATCCTCGCCACCCACAACGCGAATACCCCGATCGGCGGCGACACCTCGCAAGACGACGACGACAGCGGCAACAATAGCTCGGGCGCCAATAACGGCTCCGGTTCGGGTTCGAACTCGGCTGATAACCCCGACGGAGGCTGCACGGCCGCCGGCGGCGCGACGCCGCTGGGCGCTGGTGGGTTGCTCGTGGTTGGGTTGGGGATGATCGTTTTGCGTCGACGTCGCGGTGTTCCCCAGGTGTCAAGATGATCGCGTGACCACGCAACCAAACCGCACCGCCCGATTGATCGCCCGACCACGAAACCAAACCGTAGCTGGGGGTAAGTCCAGCCGAGTCGCCACCCGGCGACTCGGCGAGACGCACCCCCAGAGAGGGTCGCCGCTCGGCCACGCTCAAAGACAAATATGGCGGGTACCCGAGGTGTCGCAAGCCGCGCGTGGCGGGTGCCCGACGCTCTCTGGGGGTGCACCCCAAGGGTATTCGGTCGCTACGCTCCCAGCCGCCCAACCAGGAGCGCCCACGGCGCACCCGGTGGCGGCTTACCCCCAGTTATGGTTCGGATCCCGCACGAAACCACGTCGTGGGCCGATCGAGCGCTCTCTCCCAAGTCCCTACTCTTGCCAACACGACCTCCCTCAAGTAAGTAAACACTTACTTACCCACTTAGCACGACGCGAGGAAGGTTGTGAAAACGATACGACACGTGGCATTGGCGGCTCTGCTCGTCATGGGCGGCGCACTGGCTGCTTGCGGCGACGATAGCGCCGAGGTCGATGAGGGCAATACCTGCGAATTCGCTAACGACGGCGTCTGCGACGAGCCGGCCAATTGCGAGTTGGGCACGGACTCGGTTGATTGCGAGGCCGCCTGCGACAGCGGTGAGAACGTCCACCTCTTCGCCGCCGCGTGCGCCTTTCGATCGGAGGACGAACTGCCCACCTACGACGCCCCCGAGCCCTCCGGCGGAGACGCCCCTCAGACCGGCTTTATCGACCGAACGACCGTGGTCTCCAGCGGCCTCGACGACGTCGACGAGGTCGAGCGCCCCTATCGGATCGACGTCCCGCAGTACTACGACCCGCAAAAGGCCTACCCGCTGGTCATCGCGATGGCCGGCCACCGCGTCGACCACCGTGTGATGGCGCCGCATACCGATCTCACACAAACCGCCGATCTCAACGACTTCATCGTCGTCTACGCCGCCCAAGAGTTTCGTCAGGGTCGATGGGCGTGGTGGACCGATTGGGATTGGGAGAGTCGAACCGACGAGAACCCCGACTTCGAGTTCATCCGAGCGATCCTCGACGAGGTCGCCGCCGACTATAACGTCGACCGCCGCCGGGTGTATCTGAGCGGGCACTCGCGCGGGGCCGCGATGGCGTTCATCGGCGCCATCGAGATGCCCGATATCATCGCCGGAGCCGCCGTGGAGTCGGGGTTCTCGGAGTTCGGCTATCTGAACGCACGTCTGCAAGAATGGGACGGCCGCCACGTGCCGCTGGTTTTCATTCACGGCGTGCTCGACGACGACGTTTGCATCGATTGTGAGCCCGGAGGCACCTGCTCGGCCGCCCCGCTGCGCGGCTGCGCCCAGGGCATGCACGCCAGCGACGCGATCGTCGAGCGACTCGAAGAACTCGGCTGGGAGCGCGGCGAGAACCTCGTCTACCACCGCCTGGAGAACGTCGCTCACCGCTGGCAGTCGCAGCTCAACCAGCAGTGGTGGGACTTCTTGTCGGCCCGGCCGCTCCCCCAATAGCCACGAGATATAGGTCATGAAGCTTCAACGATTAGCTAGATATACTCTGACGGGGGCGGCGGCGGCGGCGCTCTTGGCGACTGCAGTCACTGCCGGGGCCCAGGAAAAGCAGCCCCAGGCCCCCGAGGTCGACCTCTCCGAGATGGTCGAGCTGGACGCCGGCGCGTTCACCATGGGTACCAGCACCGACGAAGAGGTCGGCCGCTACGGCGATAGCTGGTGGGTCAACGAGCAGCCGGCTCACCCCGTCGAGGTCGACGGCTTTCACCTGGACACCCACGAGGTAAGCGTCGAGGAATTCGCCCTCTTTTTGAGCTACGCGGGCGGCGACCACCATTGGCGAGCGGTACAACCGATCGAGAAGGTCGCCCACGGCTACCTGCCGGTGGAGGGCCACGCCGACGAGCCGATCCGCTCGGTGAGCTGGCAGGCCGCCGATCACTACTGCAAGTGGGCCGGCAAGCGGCTGCCCACCGAGGCCGAATGGGAGTACGCCGCCGCCGGGACCGACGGCCGCGAGTTTCCCTGGGGCGACGAGGGGGCCGGCTGCGCGGCGGCCAACTACTTCGCCGGCACGTCGTTTTGTCAGGAGGGGGTCGTCGCGGTGGGCAGCCATCCCGACGGCGCGACTCCCGACGGCGTCCACGATATGGCGGGAAACGTCGCCGAATGGGTCGCCGATTGGTACGGCCGCTATCCGGCCGATGCCCAGTCGCAGGTCAACCCCACCGGCCCCGACGCAGGCAAACTGAAGGTCGTGCGCGGCGGCGGCCATCTGTCCAGCGGCCGCTGGAGGCGCACGCGCGCACGCTTCGGCGCCGATCCGAGACGGGGCTCGCGAAATATCGGGTTCCGATGCGCTTACGATAGCCCACCCGAGGACGGCGCGCTGCGCGGCGAGCTCACCGCGCCAGCCGACGAAGAGCGCCAGGAGCGCGACCATCCCCGCGTGCCGGCGGCCCAAACGCCTGCCGTGGTCACCGACGGGCTGAGCAGGCCCGGCTCGGTGGTGGCCGCCCACGGAGAGTGGTTCGTCCTCGAGCGGGCCGGCGGCTCCATCGTCGGCATTGATCCGGACGACTGGTCGGCTCGCCTGGTCGTCGACAGCCTCGATGATCCGGTCGATATGGCCACCGACGGCGCCCTCTTATACGTCGCCGACCGTGGGAGTGAGTCGATCCTGTCGGTCGATCCGACCAGCGGCGAGGTTACGACGTTGGCCGCCGATCAGCCTGCCCCCCGCCAACTGGACGCCACAGGCGCCGGCCTGGCATGGTTCAGCGACTCGACGCTGCGCCACTTTGATTTCGACGCCGGGGAGGTCAATGATCTGGTCACAGACATCGCCGGCCCGGTCTCGTTGTACCTGACTGGCTCGACGGTCTTCTACGCCACCGACGGCGATGGAGACCCGGCCCAGACCACCTTGTCGACCGTCGACGTCAGCGACGGCTCCGAGCTCAATCATCTGCTCGACGACGGCACATTCGGCGAGGCTCTGAACCCGAGCGATATGGTCGTCGCTGACAGCGGAAGCTATCTGTGGTTTGTGATGGGCTACCGTAGCTTCCCCAAAAACGGCTTCGCCTGTCGTATTGATCTGAACGAAGGCTCCGGCTCCTGCCCGACCCATACGCCGCCGCCCGTGCAGACCCGCATGGCCGTCGTCGAAGACACGCTATATCTGCCGATTCGAAACTCGGTCGTCACCTATGCGTGGGGCGAAGACCGCATCGTCCACGAGATCACGCCGTGGACGCGCGCAGGAGGGATGCTGGTCGGCGAGGGATTCGTGGTCTGGTCCGACGAGCGAAACGGCCGGCTCTACTACGAGCCGGTCGATTAGCCCCCGAGAGCGACCAACGGGAGTCGAGGGTGTGGGGTCGATCTCGAGACCAGCTCAAAGCCCCCAGAACAAAAATGCGGCGCCGCTGTTGTCGGCGCCATTATAATCCCTATTGGGGGAAGCGATCAGAATCTCGGAGCGGCCGTCGCCGTCGATATCCTCGACCGCGCTGACCGACGCCCCGAAGAGTTCGTCGGGCTCGCTTCCGTAGATGACCATCTGGGCGTCGGAAAGATCCACGGTGTCTCCCACCGAGGAGCGCAGCTCGGCAAAATCACCGATGAGGTAGACGGCGCCGCTGACCGAGTCGTTTGGAGCGGTCTTACCCGGGGCGCCCACCAACAGATCGGTATGAAAGTCGCCGTCGATATCGCCCCGTGCGGCCACCGAGGCGCCGGCCTCGGCGCCGGCTACGTCACCCACCAGGCGCAGCGCCACGTCGTTGAGACTGGCCTCGGTCGCTCGCTCGCTGAGTCCCTGACTACTGCCAAAGACAATCCATACCGCACCCGAGCGCCCGCCGACGCTGGAATCCGAGGCGGGCGCTCCGATGGCCATATCTGCGAAGCCGTCGCCGTCGAGGTCGCCCACGGAGCTGATCACCGAACCGGCGGCGTCGTCGCCTCGGCTCTCAGCGACCTCGCCCGAGAGCCTGATACTAGCACTCGCGAGCGACATCTCACCGCCGGGAAGACCGCTCGTTCCCGCGCCCGGCATCAGATACGCCGCTCCATCGCCGCTCGGTGTCTCCGGTGCGCCGACCAAGAGGTCGTCGACCCCGTCGCCATCGACATCCCCGACGATATCGAGCGCGTATCCTGCGGCCTCGCGGTCGGTCCCTCGAAGCATCCATTGTGCTTCGCCGATATCGATCTGGTCGGGCATCGACACGTCCCCCAAGAAGACGATCGCCGCCCCGTCATCGCCAAACGCCCGGGGCTGGCCGAAGACGAGATCGTCGAGGCCATCGCCGTCGAGATCTCCACCGCCGGCCACCGCAAAGCCGGCCTGGTTGTTCTGATCGCCGAAGAACCTGGCGTCGGCGTCTACGAGCTCCATATCTCCGTCGAAGTCCGGGCCGCCGTAGAAGAGATAAGCTGCTCCGTCGTCGGAATTTTCGCCGGGATTGCCGACGAGCAGATCGCCGTGGCCGTCACCGTTGACGTCGCCGGCAAAGGCCACCGGCAGGCCCAGCACTTCGTGGTAATCACTGACCTCGATTTGGACCTTGGCCTGCTCCAAGTCGACGGCGATACGGGACCCGTCGATAATCGAGACCGCCATGCGACCGCGGCCCTCGACACTGGGGCCCGAGACGATCATATCGGCGACACCATCTCCGGTCACATCGCCGCTGGCCACATGCCAGGAGACGAACCGGGTGTCCAGTAACGGGCGGCCGACGCCATAAGTCTGGTCGGCGTGTAAACCCCAGAGTTGGGGATCACAGGCGTCCTGTTCGCCGTCGTCGTCGCGGTCGGCCTGGCGGGGGTTGGCCTGGTCGGGGCAGCCGTCTTCGGCGTTGGCGACGCCGTCTCCGTCGCGGTCGTCGTCACACGCGTCGCCGACGCCGTCTGCGTCGAGATCTTGCTGGCCGGCGTTGGCGACTGTCGGACAATTGTCGTCGACGTCGGCGATCCCGTCCCCATCGTTGTCGTCATCACAGGCATCGCCGGTCCCGTCACCGTCGGTGTCGGTTTGATCGGCGTTGGCCGTTTGCGGGCAATTGTCGGCAGCGTCGGCCACACCATCACCGTCGGAGTCGACGAGCTCGTCGCAGGCGTCGCCCGTGCCGTCGCCGTCGGTATCGGTCTGCTGGGGGTTGGCGGTGTCCGGACAATTGTCGACGGCGTCGGCCACACCGTCGCCATCGGAGTCGGGGCCGCAACCCTGGGCGTCACAGTCGGCATCGGCGGCGTCGCCCGTCGAGGGGTCTGCGTCCGAGCCGGCGTCCGGGCCGGCCTCCGAAGAGAGCAAACACACGCTGTCTCCGAAGACCACTCCGCCGGCCGAGACGCACTCGTAGCCCTCGGAGCAATCCGAGTCCACCTCACAAGACTGGCCGCCCGCAGCGCTGCAAGCAGTGGCAAATAGGGCCCCCAAACAACCCAAAACACCAATCAAAAAATGTCGAAACGACATGGTGAAAGCCTCTCTATCTACCAAGTCAGCACCCCGCGCACCGCCGGAGCGTCCGCCTCCCAGCCGACTTTAGCTTGCACTCGCGCGCCGTCCTCGTCGGATTGTTGTGAATCGAGGGTCCACAGCACCACGCCACCCACGGCGAGCGCCGCGCCGGCCGAATACAAGACGATCGTGCGCGTCTGCGCGGAGTCGGCCTCCTGCTCGAGCTGGCCGGCGCGGGCCCGATCGCCCGCCTCATTGGCCGACAGAAACTCCTCTTGGCGCGACTGTGCGCCGTAGTCGGAGATCAGCCCGGCGCCCAAAAGCCCCGCCCCGACTCCGAGCGATCCCCAGGCGGTATAGCGCATCCACGGAGGACCACCGTCCGCCGCGGGCGGCTCGGAGGGTGTCTCGACCTGCTGGCCGGCGGCCACGTCGTCGGGCCCGGCGGGCTCGAGTTCCACGACATGCTCGAGTCGCACCCCGGGCGTCACCTCGAGGGAGACCGTGGCCTCACGATACTCCGGCGCCCGGACGACCGCCTGGTATTCGCCGGGCTTGATGCGCTTTGTGGCGGGACAGGAGAATTCGTGTCGCCCCATCTCGACGCTCGCCCCATCGGGCGCGCACTCGATGACCAGCGTGCCGAACGGCGTGCAGGTTTTGGATGTCTTGAGCTGATCGACGACCTCCACGCGCAGGTCATCGGCGAGCTTCTCTCGGCCCAGCGCCTCGGTATAGAGGTCGCGGGCGGCCTCGCAGTCGCCGGTTTCCTCTTTGAGTTTTCCGATACCGAAGACCAGCTTGGGATGGTCGAGGTATTCGCGTGCCTGCTCGAAGGTCGCGATCGCCTCGAAGGGCTTGCCCTGCTCCCGGAGTTGGCTGCCCTCTTTGACGAGCTTCTTGAAGGTGCGCAGATCCTCTTTTGACGGAGCGTCGGCTCGCGCCTGCCCCTGACCGGCCCCCAGCATCACCAGCGCGATGAGCGCCGCCGACAACCGACGGGCCATTCTATAGATATTCGTCGAGAAATTCGTCGACATTTTCCTCACCGTCATCTGAGCTGGTTTTCTCTCGGGGCGGCTTGCTCTTTTTGGGAGCGCGGGCCTTTTGGCGAGCAGCCTCTCTCTTGGCGGCTTCTCTTCTGGCGGCTTCTCTCTCGGCGGCTTCTTTGGAAGCAGCCTTCTCTTTTGCAGCTTCTTCCTTGGCGGCCTCCTCCTGCGCAGCACGCCTCTCGGCGGCGTTATCGGCGGCGTTATCGGCGGCGTTGTCGGCGGCGTTGTCGGCGGGCTCGTCGTCGGCCTCTTCCGCGCCGGCGGCGGCCGGCTCTTCGGCCGGCTGCTCGGCTCGCTCCGCGTCCTCCGCCGGCTCGCCCCGTTCTTCCGGAATGTCTTGTGCGGGCTCTTCGTCTGCCGGCTCGTCGTCGACAACCCCGACGCGGCCGGCCTCGCGGGGCGAATCTCCCTGCTCTGCCCGATCGTCATCCGCTCCAGCGGGGGCCGCGGGGGCGTGTTCGGCCTGGGAGATGTCCTCGGAGTCGTTCGAGCCCAATAGCGACCAGGCGGCCACCGAGCCGCCGCCAGCCAACAACAGCGCGACGGCCACCATCGCCAGGCGCTTGCCGAGCGGGGCATCGCCGCGCTGGTTACCACGTTTGGTCGGGCTCGGCGGAGCCGGTACTTCTTGGTTCGAATCGAAGGCTGATGGCAGCGGGGTGACCATCGTCTTCTGGTCGTGCAACCCGCTGTCAGGGGGCATCTGGGGCAGGTGGCCCTCGGCCAACGCATCGGAGGAGGGCGACAAGTCGCCGCTGGGCGGCGTCGAACCAGGCCGCGGCAAGGCGCTGCTCGAGTCGTCGCGACGCGCCTGGCCGCCCCGAATCGGCGCGTTCATCGAGGCGTCGGACAGCGGGCGTAAGACCTCGCCGACCTGCTGGGGGTCGAGGCGCAGATCGGCGGGTACCTGGTCGGCGACGGCCTCGAGCGCCTCATACATCTCGTCTGCGTCACCATAGCGCCGAGACGGCTCTTTTTGGGTCGCCCGAAAGATGATCTCGGCGAGCACCGTATTGGCGAGGGCGCGGGGCACCTGGATTTCGCGCTGCAATTGCATCATCAGCGTCTGCGCGGTCGTCGTGCCGTGAAAGGCGCGCTTGCCGGTGATCATTTCGAGTAAGATGAGCCCGACCGCGTAGACGTCGGCCGCCTTTTGGGGCTTCGGATTGTGGAGATATTCCGGGGCGACATAGGCCGCCGTGCCGCAGATCGAGCCGGTCTTGGTGATCTCCGAGGCGGTCTCCTCGAGGGACTTGGCGATGCCGAAATCCAGAATTTTGATCAGATCACCGCCGCGACGATCAGTGCACAAAAACAGGTTGCTCGGCTTGAGGTCACGGTGGACGAAGTCCTGCTCGTGAGCCTCACCGAGTCCGTCGAGCACCTGCAGTGTCAGATCGACCGCCCGCCCGACGCTGAGCGTCCCCTCGCTCGAGAGGACCTCTTTGAGATCCGCTCCGTCGAGCATCTCCATGACCACGTAGATCAGGCCGTTTTCGGCCTCGCCAAAGTCGTAGAGTCGAATCGTATTGGGATGATTGAGCCGCTGAGCCAGACGCACCTCGCGCTCGAAGCGCGCCAGGACGTCTTCATTCTGGGCGATATGCGGGTGCAAGATCTTGACGGCGACCTCGCGCCCCATGCGCATGTGGTGGGCGCGCAAAATCACGCCCATCCCACCGGTGGCCAGCACCGCGTCGATGCGATAGCGGCCCTCGAGCGTATCACCCACCTGGGGCATCTGAAACTTGCCGAGTTTCGTTTGGCCGACGCTCATAATCAGGGCTGCTTCGCCAAATAGGTCAACTAGGGGAGCGAGACTAAGCCGACTCTCGCCTACGGCCTCATACGAGGCCCGCGAACGTGTATGCGTGAATGAGAGGCGCAAAGTCGACGCTACCATAAACCGACCGGTCGAGCCAGTTTTGACGGGTTCTGGTCGGGCGGGCTTGTTGGCGCTGGGCGCGTGATTCTGTTTTAGGTGACGGGGAGCGCTCGACGAAAACGCCGAGACGCGGCGACATAAGGCAGATCAGGGGTTGAATTCACAGGGGGCCTGACGATGTTATATTCGGTCAAGCGCTGGCTTCTGGGCGGGCTGGCCACGTTATTGCTGGCGCTCAGCGGCGGGTGGGGGTGCAACGGAGAATCGCAGTGGGACCATCCCAACCGGGAGCGCTATCCAGCGCCTCCTGCCGAGGATGGATTGGTCATGAGCCTCGAGGAGTTGCAACAACAATGGGCCCGAGAGGATCGGCGCGCCCGGCAGCTGGAGGCAGCCACACGGCAACGCCGCTCGACGTGGACGACGCTCGATCTCGCGATTCACCATCTCCGACGCGCGGTCGATGTCGCCGTCACTCAGACGCGACGCTCCGCACAACCGACCGACCCAGCCCCTATTGGCGGCGGCCCTTCTGAATGAGTATAGTAGACACGCCATCGACACCTCATCTTTCTCCAACCCCAGCTCCAAACCATGGGCCTTCGCCTGATCGAGATGCGCCTGCCCGGTGAGCACAGCGAACAGGTCGAAGATGCGCTCGCTGACGTCTCGTCTCTGTCTACCTGGTCGATGACGCCGTCCGATGGCATCCAGATCTGGCATATTCTAGCGTTTACCGACCAGGCTGAGAACGTCGTCGAGGCGCTCGAGGAGGCGTTCGCCTCGTCCGAGAGTTTCCGGCTGATCTTATATGACATCGAGGCGACCGTGCCGCGCCCCGAGCGCGAAGAGAATGAGGACGCGCAGGCCGACGAAGAGGCCGTGGTCGCCGCCGCGGACGCCGAGGAGACAAACTCTCGGAAAAAGCGCGCTCGGATCAACATCGAGGAGCTGTACGAGGACATCAACCACGGCATGACGATGTCATGGGACTACGCCACGATGGTCGCCACCTCGGCGGTCGTCGCCGGGGTGGGAATCTACCGTGACGACATGATCTTGGTCATCGCAGCGATGATCATCGCGCCGCTTCTGCACCCGAATATCGGCTTATCTCTGGCGACCACGCTCGCCGATCGCGAGCTCGGAAAACGCGCCGCCAAGGTCAACCTGCTCGGCCTGGGCGTGACCGTCGGGGTCGCAGTGATCCTGGGGCTGATTTTTCCCTTCGACCCGGGCCCCGAGCACAACGTCCTGCGCACCGATATCGGGGTGCTCGACGTGGCCGTGGCCGGCGCGGCGGGCATCGCCGGGGCGCTGTCGTTCACCAGCGCCAAACCCGGCGGCGTGGTCGGCGTGATGATCGCCGTCGCCCTCTTGCCGCCGCTGGTCAGCATGGGCCTGCTGGTCGGGTCGGGTTATTGGTCGATGGCCGTCGGCCCGCTGTTGCTGGCGACCATCAATATCATCTGCATCAACCTGGCCGGTGTAGCGACCTTCTTCGTCGAGCGCATCCACCCGCGCGCCGGCTGGCAGGAGGAGCGCGCCCAGCGCGCCGCCCGCTGGGCAGCCCTTCTGTGGCTATTCCTGCTCGCAGGCCTGGTGGCGATCGGCTACTTCGGCGAGGAATATTGGCGATCGTTCTGGTGATTGCACTCGAGTGCAATCACTTCGATCTGCGGGCATTTGGCCCCGTGAGCCTTCGATGGGCGCTTACGTTCGAGAGAGTAAGAAATTAAGAAAGTGAGAGAGTAAGAACTACTACAGGCGACCTATATCGTCTCGAAATAGTTGCCGTATCTAACTTTCTTACTTTCTCACTCTCTTACTCTCTTGCAGCCGATCAGCAACAACTCTCGGTGCTGCGCAAGCCATCCGTAAGCCAAATAATCTGCGTGCTCGTACTTACGCTCGTAACAGCTCGGCGACCGGATGCATATCCTCGACGTGGACCGCCACGGCTTTGATGGCCGCCAGGATCGGGATCGCCAGCAGCAGGCCGATGGCGCCCCACAACCAGCCCCAAAAGACCAGCCCGAGCATGACCGCCAGGCTGTTGAGCTCGAGGTGGCGGCCGAGCACCAGCGGGGTGATGATATTGCCCTCGATGCCGGTCAGCATCCCGTAGATGAGCATCACCCACAGCACCGACTCGAAGGTGCCGAATTGCAGGTAGGCCACCAGCGCCGGAAAGATCGTGCCGACTACCGGGCCCACGTAGGGTACGAAGTTGAATAGCCCGGCCAGAATCCCGAGCAACAACACGTAGTTGAGCCCGTAGACCCAGTAGGCGAGCATGGCCACCGAGCCGAGCACGACGTTGGTGGCAAAACGGTTGAAGAGGTAGCGCTGGACGTCGCGGTTGACGTTCTCCATGACCTCGACGACCATCTCGCGGCGATGAGCAGTCGTGCCCATGATATTGATGAGCTTGTCGCGGATTCTGGGGGCGTCGACGAGCATGAAGAAGAGCACGAAAATACAGGTCAGCGACTGGGCCACAAAGCCGAGCAGCCCGGTCAGGCCGCCGGCGATATAGGAGGTGGCGCTCATCCACAATTCGCTGGTCTGCTCGAATAATGAGGCCTGTTGCTCGGGCAGGGAGGGCAGCACCGCGTCGGCCTCGGCCGCCTCCTCGCCGCCCTCAGGGGCTCCATCGCCGCCCATGCTCAATCCGGCGTCCTCTTGAGCGCGGCGAATCGGCTGTAAATGGCCCTCGACGCGCTCCTGCCAGTCGAGCACCCGTTCCTGAAAATCCTCGACATTCTCGGCGATACGATCCTCGTAGCGCGCGATATCGCTGACGAAGGCCCCGAATTGATTGCCGATGAGGATCCCCAGCGACACGGTCAGCCCCACCGCGACAATCACGACCACCAGCGAGGCAAGGCCGCGCGGCATATAGACCTCGGTCTTGGGCACACGTAGCCGCATCAAGGCGCGCACAAACGGATTGAGCACGTAGGCCAAAAAAACGGCCAGCACGACCGGGATGAGGATATCGCTGGTATAATGAAGCAGCGCCACGCCCACAGCGACGGCCAAGAGGAGAATGGCCCCGCGAATGACGTGGACTTCGTGGAAGAAACTCTGCTCGAGGTCGTCCGGTTCGGGCCCGAGACCGGGCTCGTGTGGATCTCCACCGCCGGATGGTTCCATCTGCGCACTCTCAACTACAAAGGAAGCAAACTACCACTTGCCATGGTCGCACTTGCAGGCTCGGTGCGCAAAGTAATTTCGCATCGCGTCAGGTGCCGATGCCCGCTCGCTGGACTTCCTCGAGGCGAATGAACGCGTCGGTGATAGCCGCGCGAATCTCGTCGCCGTGCAGCAGCCAGCCGGTGGTATGGCCGCCGTCGATCCAGCGAAGCTCGCTTCCCTGCCAGTGGCGGTACAGGTCGATGACCTGCTGGGGCGGCACGAATTCGTCGTGCAGGCTGCCCATGATGATCGCCGCCTCCGGGGCGACCGGCGTGCCGTGCTCGTCGAGCGCCAGCGCAGACAGCGTCTGGCGCATGAGCATCTCGGCGTGGTCCGCACCGCCGGCCTCCTCGGACAGGGTCTCCCAGTCGCAGATATTTCTAAGGGGACTGTCGACCAGCGGGGCGACCGAAGTATTGCCGGCGGCGCAGGGAACGGCCGCGACCGCAAAAGGCACGGTCTGCGCGGCGAAGGCCGCCATCGTCCCGCCCATGCTATAGCCGGTGATCCCCACCTGCGAGAAGCCCTCGCCGCGCAGCCAGCGCAACAGGGCGCGCGCTTCCTCGACGGCGGCCAAGTTGAGCAGAAGCTGGTCGGTCATATTCCGCAGCTGGGTCGAGCGCTGCCAGGTGGGCCGTCGGGGGCCGTAGAAGGGGTTTTGCAGGATCAGCGCGCCTATATTTTGCTCGAGCAGCGGCTTGGCAAGCAGCCTGCGGCCCACATAGGTCGCGTCACCGGTGCCGGCCATATGCACGCACATCTTCGCGCGCGGCGCCTCGAAGGGTTCTTCGGGAAGCAGCATCTGGAAGTAGGCCGCGCGTGCCTCCGCCGGCAGCGGCAGCGCTTTGGCCGGCGAGGTAAACCACCCCTCGAAGAGATGCGAGCCGTCGCGGTTGCGCTTTTTGCTCAGCCAGTGAATCTCGATGTCGGCCGGAGGCTGCGGGTTTCGGCCGTGCTCGACCAACTCCTCGAGCAGGTCGGGATCGCCCCAGCCCTCGTAGAACATCTTGGGGATCCCCGTCACATAAGCGACGGCGCGGTCGACAGCTCGATCGAGCAAAGGCAGCATGGTATTCCCCTATCAAAACTCAATGCGCCGGCCGCCCAATCTCCCGACCGCTGCCGAAACGAGCCGATCAGGGCGAGGAGCGGTCTGGATTGCTGCGAGCCGGAACCAGCGCCGGGCGGGTGACCAGAAATCCGGCCGCCGCCGCCGGCAGCACCGCCCAGCCGACACTGGCCAAAAGATAAGCGCCCAGCCCGAGGCCGCCGAGGCGGGCGGCGCGCGCCGCCGTATGCTTGGCTTGCTTCCACGGACACTCGATGTCGTGGGGCGCAAGGAGGCGCTGGCCCAAATAATGTAACATGCACAATCCGGCGCCGACGATAAAGCCGAACATGACAAGGTGGATGAGATTCATCATGGTTTGAACTGCGTTGAAGTTTGGAGATGAAGCGGAGCCGGCCGCTGTGGCCCCCGATGCTCCGGCTTGGTGGGGGGGCTTGCAAGTCGGGGGCCAACGGAGGCAAAAGGCGCGAAATTTGCTGGTATGTGGGGTGTTTGGGCGATCGAGGGCGTCAGTGAGGGCGAATTTTTTGCGCGTGGTGGGGGCTTGGGTGCAGGTTTTGCGGGAGTTTGGGGCGGCACGCAAATGGCCCCTCCGGTCTCGCTTTGCTCGACCACCTCCCCAGCGCGAAGCTCGGACTATTGGCGAAAAGTTGCGATAAGATGCCGTTTAATGAGCGGAACGTAGTGGAGCGTCGCCGAGCGCACTGGGAGCGTAGCGACCGAGTAGCCTTGGGCTGAAGTGAAACGAAGCGAGGCATCTGTAGCCGCTGACTATTAGCCCGATTTTGGTAAAAGCACTCGTCGTACGCTTTGAGCCGTGGTCGTGGTCGTGGTCGTGGTCGTGGTCGTGGTCGTGGTCGTGGTCGTGGTC
>CAYLTX010000033.1:0-50191 GCA_964386725.1 uncultured Bradymonadales bacterium
CGGCGGTCGAAGCGACCGGGACGCAGAAGCGCCGGGTCGAGCACGTCGGGGCGGTTGGTGGCCGCGATGAGAATGACGCCTTCATTGGACTCGAAGCCGTCCATCTCGACCAGAAGCTGGTTGAGCGTCTGCTCGCGCTCGTCATGACCTCCGCCGAGTCCCGAGCCGCGCTGGCGGCCGACGGCGTCGATCTCGTCGATGAAGATGATGCACGGGGCGTTCTTCTTGCCCTGCTCGAAGAGGTCGCGAACGCGGCTGGCGCCCACGCCCACGAACATCTCTACGAAGTCCGAGCCCGAGATGGAGAAAAACGGCACGCCCGCCTCGCCGGCGACTCCGCGGGCCAGAAGCGTCTTGCCGGTGCCCGGCTTGCCCATCAACAACACACCCTTGGGAATCCGTCCGCCCAGGCGGGTGAATTTCTTGGGGTTCTTCAAAAACGCGACGACCTCTTGAAGCTCTTCTTTGGCCTCTTCGATGCCCGCGATGTCGTTGAAGGTCACCTTGTTGTTGCTCTCGTTGAGCAGGCGCGCCTTCGACTTGCCGAAGCTCATCGCTTTGCCGCCGCCACCGCCTTGGAATTGGCGCATAATGAAGATCAGCACCACGACCAAGATGAGCAGCGGAATAGAGGTGACCAATATCTGCTGCCACAGGCTGTTCTCGTCGGATTTGGCGAACGCGAAGGTCACGTCCTGAGCCATCAGGATGTCTTGGAGGTCCTCGCCGACGGGTCCGACGGTCTTGAATTCGGCGATGCCCTCGTGTTCCTTCTGGGCATATTCTTCGTTGAATTCGCCGCTAACCTCCAACTCCTGAATATTGACCGATTCGATCTCGCCGGCCTGGACGGCCTGACGGAACTCGCTGAACTTAATCTGCGAGGTTTCACCGGTTCGGTCGGTGAGGATATTGAAGACGATGATGCCTAGAATGATAAGAGCGCCCCAGATGAACCAGGCGCGCATGGGAACTTTGTTTAGCACTTTGATCCTCGGCTACTAAAAAACTCCACCGTGCGGACATGAGCGAGTTAATCGACTCGCTCCGGGCTCAGCGCAGCCTTGAATGGCGGGACAGTATCGCACGGAGGGACGTGAGCCACGAGTCAAACTCATAGCACTTCCTCCCGTACGCTTTCAACTGCTCGCGGGGCGAGTGGGCTACAAAAAGGTTCTCGAGCCGCGCCCTTCGTGATTCACGATATCTAATGGCCGCCTTCGGTGTATTATTTCATAAATACTGCAACTTAGCTCGGATTCTTCTGAACCTGGGTGATCTGGGCTCAAACCGCGCCCCGATCAATCCACAGAGATCGATCAGTCCACCGAGCCAGGGCCAGTCAGGTGAGCGAATACAGACTGTCCGTCGATCTGCCACTCGAGCGCAATTCGCTGCGCCGGAGGCCCGCCGGTGTCGAGTCGCTCGGCGCGTCTCAGCCCACAGACCCACACTAACTCCTCGCCGGAATCGTCCGCGCGCGAGACACATGGCCAGCGCCAGCGAAAGCTGCGGGGGACGGCCGCCTCGGCGAGCACCGCGGCGGCGGTTTTCGTGCCCTCCATCGCCGCCGCGTCGAGGCGGTCGCCGGGCTGCGGGCCGCGCAGTACCAGCCTGGTGTCGGTTGAGCGGAGGTCGAGGTGGATGGCAAACGCCGATTTCGGTGCTCCTCCACCAGATAAGCTCTCGCCGGGCGCGCTGCTTTTCCACGTCAGCCGGCCCCCAAACCAGGGGACCCGGCCGGCCTCGCGCTCCAACTCGATCACCACGGGCTCGGCCGCACGCTCTCCGAGGTGGCGCCCGCCGCGGCCTCGCGCCGCTTCGATAAAAATCAGGCCCCGCTCGATACTGATCAGCGCTCCTTTAGCCGAGATGCGGGTCGTCTCACCTTTCTGGAGGCTCTCGATAGCTTCGGTGAGATGCTCACGGCCCAATCCCACAGGGTGCGACAGGCGCCGCGCGGCCGACTTGAGCACACGGGCGATCACCGCCCGCGGGATCTGCGAGAGCTCGCGGGTGTGCAAAACGACGCTATCGGCGTCGGGTGCGGAGAGGAGGGCGCGCTCGAGGTGCTGGTGCGCGATGGTGTCCAGCGCCTCGTGTTCGGCGGCGAGGTTGGCCAGCGTATCGCAAATGGGCCCGGTCAGCTGTCCGTGCTCGGTGAGCGCCGGCGACACCTGCTTTCGGAGCAGGTTTCGTTCGTAGCCGGTCTCGGCGTTGGTGGGGTCGCGGTGCCAGGTGATGCCCCGCTGCCGAGCGTATTTACTCAGCTGTGTCTTCGTGAGGTCGATCAGCGGGCGCACCAGCCGGAGGTCGGGCCAAGAGGGGATCGGCGCGCTCGTTTGGCCGAGCAACGACGATAACCCTCCCGCCGACGAGCCGCGTCGGAGGTTCAATAACGCGGTCTCGACGGCGTCGTCGGCGTGGTGAGCGGTGAGCACCACGCCCAGGCCCAGCCGCCGGGCGACGTGCGCGATGGCAGCATACCGCTGCAGCCGGGCGCTCTGCTGGAGCGAGCCTTTGCGACGGATATCCAGCCGCTCGACGACCAATGTGAGGCCGCGCTCGTGTGCGAGGCGCTCGCAGAAGGCGACGTCGGCCGCCGAAGACGTACGGAGCGCGTGATCGATGTGGACGGCGGCGACCTCGCGGCCGGCTCGCCGCGCCCATCGATCGACCAGGTCGAGCAGCACGGTGGAGTCCAGTCCGCCGCTCCAGGCGACGAGCACGCCGCTTTGGGCGGCCTCGCCAGCCAGCCGTTCCTCGATGTGGCTCAACAGCTCCATGAGGCCTCGTAGGTGTGGCTGTCTGCAAAGAGTATGCAGTCAGGGACTCTCTTCATCGTCCTGGCTCAGATACGATTTGATCGCGCCGGTGGGGATCGCCAGGAAAATATCGTCGTCTTTGGGATGTCGAAAAATGTTGATCGCCACCAGGTCGCCCTTTTCTGAGACGAGCGGGGCGCCCAGGAGCGCCGGGAAGCTCGATTGCCAATAAAAAGCCAGCTCGACCTCCTCGGGGTGGTTGGGCAAAAGGGTCGTGGAGATCAGCGACTTTCCAAAGAAGGGCGTAAATCCGTAGACGCGGAACATCGCCTTCTTCTCGACGTCGAAGAGCTCGATACCTTTGGACGGCGCTGCGAGCGCGTCGTTGGAGGCGTCCTTGCCTGAAGCATCTTTGCCTGAAGCATCTATGCCTGAAGCAACAAGCGTGACCAGGTTGCGGTGCTTGTCCGGCCGTTGCGCCTCGAGCTCCACCAGTTCGTCTTGGTGCTCCTCGAGCCACTTTCGCCCATCTTTTCCGACGGTGACCGACTCCAGGCTCCGCCGGTGGATATCTCGCCACTCCTCTTGAGCTTTGGACTCTTCGGCCACTTTCGGGGGGATTAAATAGACCGCGTCGGCGTCCTTGAGCCAACTCAGCGGTGTGAGCAAGGAGGCTGTTTCCGTGCCGGGTATGTTCACCCACAAAGCGTGGCCAAAGTGGAGCATCGGCACCTGCCTATAGGGGCGAGGCGGCGTCTGCACGGAGACCACCTGGACCACGCGTTTGTCGAGGTGTTCGACGACCTTCTCGAGTTCGTCTCGGCTGGCCGGCTCGGGTAGATCCTCGCTGTCCGTGCGTATCCCGGTGCTCTCGCCGGGAGTGACCGTCGACGGAAGGGCATCCGGTTTGATCTCCTCGACGGTCACCGAGTCGAAGTCGCGCACCCAGCCCCGATCGCCATCGTCGCCGCCTTGTTGGGCATAGGATGCGGGCGCCCCCAGCATCAACGAGGCGACGAGTATCATCGGCGCCCACTTATAGGATCCACATGGGGCTCGAAAGATCGACCGGCTCGAAGTGTTTTTTGAAAGAATCATGGAACTCGACCAACAATGTGTTGTCAAAGGAGCGTGAGGCAGCACGATCCGCTCGCGGGGGGCGCAACTGCCAGCCTCAGGTGAAAAGTAGGTGATAATTATGATGACCGCAATCTTTGGGCGTGCGCGTCCTCGATACCGCAGCAACCACGCGAGCTTCGCCTATGCGAGTAGGCCCGGGTAGTGCGGCTTGACGCTACAGAGCCGACTAAGTATGTTGCGTCACGCTTTCACGGTTCTTTTGAATCTGGGCCGATTTGGCTTGGTTATAGAGAGTGTCGTGATAGTCAAAAGTTGATACGCACGTAGACGCCTCTCGACTCCTCGTTGAGATGCGACCGCCCAGCGAGCGGTCTTATGTTAGGGAGCATCTAGTGAATAAAGACCACAGTCTCAGAGTTGCTATCGTTTGGAATGGTACGGTCTTCCAAGAGAGGACCTACACACAAACGAGTGAACCCGTCATCACCGTCGGTGAAGGCGACAGCAACGCGTTTAGTGTGCCGGCAGCCGGCTTGGCCTCGAACTTCGAGATGTTCGAGCGCGAAGAGGATGGTTATACGGTCCGCTTCACCAATAAGATCGACGGCACGTTGTCCATCGCCGACGAAGATTGGGACCTCGATGAACTCATCGAGGAGAATCGCGCCACACGCGTCGATTCAGTCTCGACCGAGGAGGGCGCTGCCGACGTCTACGAGTTGAAGATGCGCCAGGGCGACTGGGGCATGGTGCGGTTGGGGAAGGTCAACGTCTTCTTCCAGCTCGTCGAGCAAACCGAAAAGCTCGCAGGCCGCCCCATCGGCGGTATGTTCGAGCCGGTCGTGTCCGGACTGGTCGTGTTGGCAGCCCTGCTTCATATCGGCTTTTTGGTCGGCGTGATGCTGACCTGGGACCCCGACATGGACCTCGAGAACCGGGAGATTCCGGATCGATTCGTCGACTTTGCCGTCGATGATGTCGACGATCCCATCGAGGAAGAAGAGGTCGATGAGCCTGAAGAGGACACCACCGGTAAGAAGGCCGGCGGCGAAGAGGGCAAATTCGGCGACCCGGACGAAGAGGTCGAGGAGTCGAAGATTCCCAAGGTCGACGCCGAGATGAAAGACGAGATCGACGTCAAAAATATCGGCGTCAACAAGGCGCTGGCCTCCGAAGTCCTCGGGTCGGGCCCGCTCAAGAATATCTTTGAAAACCAAGACGGCTTCGACTCGAAGATGAACGTGGCCATGAGCGGCGAGGGCGGCGAATTGCAAGTCGGCCGTGGCGCCGGCGGCATGGGCATGCGCGGCGTGGGCAAAGGTGGCGGTGGCGAGGGCTTCGGCCGCGTCCACGGCCTCGGTAAGGTCGACACCGGCGGTGGTAAAGGTACCGGCGCCAAGATCGGCAAGAAGAAGGCCCGCAAGGTCAAGCCCAAGGTCGACCGCGGTACTCCCAGCATTGGCGACTTCTGCGACAAGGGCAATATCCGCCGCGTCGTCAGCGCCAAGTCCAACGCCGTCAAGTACTGCTACGAGAAAGAGCTGCAGCAAAACCCCGATCTCAAGGGTAAGATCATCGCCCAGTGGAAGGTCGGCCTCGACGGCAAGGTCATGTCCTCGTCGATCGCAAGTTCGACGATGGGTAACCGCTCGGTCGAAAGCTGCATCGCCCGCGTCATCAAACGTATGCGCTTCGAGAAGCCCGACGGCGGTATCTGCATCATCAACTACCCGTTCGTCTTCTCGGGCATCTAAGGCGCCGAGAGCCCGAACACACAAAAAGCCGGCGGCTCCCCAAGGAGCCGCCGGCTTTTTTAATGCCCCCGCCGTTCAAGCCCCAAGCCTCAAGCCTGCCGTTCAAGCCTCAAGCCTGCAGTAACTCGTCGAGCTTGCCGGAATTTTGGAGCGCCTTGACGTCATCGTAGCCGCCGACCGACTCGCCGTTGATGAAGATCTGCGGGACGGTGCGCATGCCGGTCTGCTCGATGAGCTTGTGGCGCATCTCGTCGTCGTGGGTTACGTCGATCTCCTCATAGTCGACACCGAGGTCCTGGAAGAGACGCTTGGCCATATTGCAATAAGGGCAATAGGTCGTGCGGTAAATCTTGACGTCAGTCATTTTAAATCCCGTTGTCTAAACAATCTGGTCCGTGGCGGCGGCGGTATGGGCCACCATCGATACATGAACTATGCGCGTTAGACGATCATTTCAACCCGCCAGATTCATTGAAGCTTCACGGGCATCAGGGCGAGGACGGGGTCGCGCCGGAGCAGGGCACCGATGAGCGCCGGCTCGAAGGCCTCTTCGAGCCAGCCCGGAAGCTGGGCTTGGACCGAGCCCGACAGCGCAGTCTTGAGGCTCTCTTTGCGGTGGCCGAGATACGATAGTTTTGCTCGCTCCGGCTCGATGTCGCAAAGCTCGCCCAGGCGCGCGATGGCTGCGTCGAGGCCGCCGATGGCGTCGACGAGTCCGCGCCTCTTGGCGGCCTCGCCCAGGTAGACCCGCCCGCGCGCATAGCGGTGTAGCCTGCGCCTGGGCAATTTTCGCGCCTGGCCGACCCGCTGCAGGAAGCGCCGATAAAAGCTGCGCGCGTCCTCGCTCATATGCTCCATCATTTGCTCGCTGAGCGGCGTGGTCAGGCTGGTGAACGCGTCGGCGTCGTGGTCGTAGATAGACTCGGTATTGATGCCGAGCTTCTGCGGGACGCCCGGGATGGACATCTTGCCGGTGATCACCCCGATCGAGCCGGTGAGGGTCTCGGCCTGACAAAAGATCTGGTCGGCGCCGACGGCCAGATAGTAGCCGCCACTTCCGACCACATTCGAGCATTGGGCGACGACCGGCTTGACCCGGCGTAGCTGTTCGATGGCGTGCCAGATGATGTCGCTGGCCAGCGCGCTGCCGCCGGGAGAGTCGATGTGCAGGATGGCGCCGGCGTAGGCGGGGTTCTCGCGCACGCGCCGAAGCGCGGGCACGACCTCGTGCGGGTCGATGACCAGCGAGCCCTGGGCGGGCATCTTCATATTGGGCATGACGATCATGCCCGACAGATCGAGCACCGCAAAACGCGGCTGCGGCCGGAACAGCGGCTTCCACTGGAAGGGTTTCGGCGACGACTCGAGGTGGTCGGCGGCGCCGACGATCAGGCTGGTGCGCTCGGATTTGTCGGCCTCGAGCTCTTGGTCATCACGGGGCTGGTCGTCTCGCTTGGGGGGCTGCTCGATATAACCGGTAGCCGCGGCCTCCTCGCGTTGGTCGAGCCAATCGCCGAGGGTCTCGCGGAAGACCTCGCCGTCGACGAACCCGCCGCGCTGGGCGCCGCGGGTGTCGAGCGGAGCGTTCGAGAAGAGTTGCTCGACCTGCTCGCTGCTCAAGCCGCGCCGCTGGCCGATGCGCTCGGAGATGGTCCCTTTGAGGCTGTCGTACAGCGCCCGCATCATCAGCTCTTGAGGTCGCTGCATCTCGGAGTGAATGAAGCGGTGCGAGGCGGTCTTGAACTCGCCGATGTGGATGAATTGCGGCACGACCCCGAGCTTCTCGAGCGCTCCGCGGCCGAAGTGCTGGTCGAAGCGAGGCCCGAAGGTATACATGCGACCCGCCGGGCTGAGCAGGATGTCGTCGGCCGCGCTCAACAGCAGGTAGTCGGCGGTCAGCGGCATCTGGGCGTGGCCGACCACATGCTTGCCCGCTTCACGCAGCGAGTCGAGCATCTCGTTGAGCTCGGCGAGTTTGCCGTGGCCCATCGCGGTCGACTCGGGCGTCACGACCACCCCGGCGATCGTGTCGTCCTCGCGGATGCGTTTGATAGACTTGCGCAGCTCGAGAAACGACGGCTTCTGCTGAAATAACTTCGCCAGGCCGGTCTTCGGCCCGAAGGCGTAGCTGCTCTCGAGTTCCAGCAAGACGTAGAGTTTCTTTTTGCGGCGAAAGAAGTACCCTAACTTGAACCAGAAGCTCGACCAGAGGTAGCGAAGAAACGAGAGCAGATTGAGCAATAGTACGATGGGCGCGCGTAACATGTTGAACACACCATCCAGCAAGAAATTGTGGTCTCCGAGCGGCCTCAGCAATGTAGGCAGCCGGGGGGGCGATGTCGAGCGTACGCGGCCGCCGGCCTGGCGGCTTCGGCTCGTGATGGGGGGCGCAGTCGTGTTCGTGGGCCTCTTTGCGATTCTCCTCGCGCCCCTGGGGTGCGTGGAGTCGGCCGAGTGCAACGCCACCGTGCGCTGCCCGGACGACGAAGTTTGTTATGACTATGAGTGTCGCGCCGTGTGCGAGAGCGCCGACGGTTGCGCCGTCTCGGAGCAATGCGCTCCCTGCATGCCCGACGGGAACGCCGGTGACGAAGACCACTGCTTTGGTCACGATCTAAACGCGTGCATCTCGGAGGACTCGTGAGCTTGTGGGTCAAGATGGCGTTGGTCGCCGTCGGAGGCGCGCTCGGAGCGGTCAGTCGCACCGGGTTGTCGGAGTGGATCTATGATCGCACCGCCCATGGCTTTGCCTGGGGCACGCTGACCGTCAACCTGCTCGGATGCCTGGCCATCGGCATGGCCCGCTGCGGCGTCGAGACGGCCGACTGGGGCAGCCCGGAGATGCGAACGCTGGTGTTCTCGGGTTTCCTCGGAGCGTTCACGACCTTTTCGACCTTCGAGGCCGACACCATGAGCCTGTGGGCCAGCGGCGAGCGCGTGCTCGCCGGCGTCTACCTGCTCACCAGCGTCGTCGGCGGGCTTATCGCCTTCATCGTTGGCTGGTACGCTATCGCGCGAATGACTGCCTGAGAGATTCGACCTCATGTCCCGACTCATCGACATCGAGCCCCACGCAAGCCGGGTGTGCATCATCTTCCCGTACGAGCCCAGCCTCTTGCCGGTGGTGCGATCCCTGCCGGGGCGATGGTTCGACGGGGGGACCAAGAATTGGTACGTGCCGCTCGAGCACGTCGATCACGTCATCGGCAAGCTCTCCAATCACCACTTCAAGATATCGGCCGAGCTGCGGCGTTATTGCGAGGAGAACCTCGAGCCGGTCGACGATCTCTTGGCCTCGGGGGGCTCGGCCGCCAACGGCCCCATGCGCGTGCCCGAGGGCACCTATTCGATCTCCGAGCTCAACGAGGAGGCCAGGGCGACGCTGCGGGACAAATTCTCCGAGCAGGTCTGGCTGGTCGGCGAGGTCCAGAGCTACGAGCGCAACCGAAGCGGCGGCCACGCCTACTTCGAGCTGGTCGAGCGCTTGGCCCCCGACGAGGACCCGGTCGCGCGCATCCGAACGGTGATGTTCAGCGAGGATCGCAAAAGCGTCATCGACACTCTCGAAGACGCCCCCGAAGACATCCGGCTGCGCGACGGGCTGGCCGTGCGCATGCAGGGACGCGTCGACCTATACGCCCCGCAGGGCTCCTATCAATTCATCGCGCGCGCCATCGATCCCGCGTACACCTCCGGCGAGATCCATCAGAACCGCGAGCGGATCATCTCCAAGCTCGAAGAGCTCGGCATCCGCGAGGACAACCAGAAGCTCGAGTGGGCGCCGTGTCCGCTGCGTATCGGCCTGATCACAAGCTACGAGAGCGACGCCTATAACGATTTCATCCACGAGCTCGAGCGCTCCGGTTTTGGCTTCGACGTCGCCGTCCACAACGCCAACGTCCAGGGCAGCCGCACCGAGGCGTCGGTGCTTCGCGGGCTGGATTATTTCGCCGAGCACGCCGACCAATTCGATCTCGTCGCCATCGTTCGAGGGGGCGGATCGCGCTCGGATCTGGCCTATTTCGACACCGAGGCGATCGGCAAAGCGGTGTGCGAGCATCCGCTCAAGATCATCACCGGCGTGGGCCACCAGCGAGACCAATGCCTGCTCGATTTTATCTCCGACTCGCAGAAGACGCCCACCGCGGCGGCCAACGCGTGCGTAACCAGGGTCAGGGATTATCTGCAGGGCGTCCGGGATATCTTCGAGGCGATTGTCGAGCGCGCGGCCGATTGCTCGCGCTCGCAGATGGTGCGCCTGCGCGACGCGTCGGTGCGCCTGGAGCGCGCGGTCGATCGCTGCCTCAAGGTCGAGAATCGACGCCTCGACCGTGTGCGCTCGGAGCTGACCTATGCCGCCCGAGACCGCCTCGTGGAGGCCACGCGCCGGCTCGATCGGCTCGAGCGCGCCATCCCGGGCTCGGCGTTGTCCAAGGTCGCCTCGGAGCGCCAGAAGATCGAATTTGGCCGAAGGCGCCTGTCCGCCGAGCGTATCGGCCGGCGCCTGCAGCGCGAGACCGACTCGCTCGACGCAGCACGCCGACGCCTCGAGCGCGCCGCCACTCAGGCCCTCGGCGAGACCAAACGCCGACTCGACGAGCACCACCGCCGGCTGGGCCTTCTGGACCCGCAGCGCGTGCTCGAGCGGGGCTTCGCCATCGTCAAGACGGCCCGCGGCGTGGCGCGCGCCCCCGAGGACGTGCCCCACGAGACCGACGTGGACGTGAGATTGGCGGAGGGAACCATCCGCGTGCGCCGCACCGACGACCCTTCTGAGACAGACTCGACTGATACCGATTGAATTGCCTGAATTGATCCACCCAATATATATTCAAGGACGACCATGACCGCGCAGAATAACACAGCCGACGCCACGGCCACCGACGAGATCGCCTATGGAGAGGCGATGGCCGAACTCGAGTCGCTGCTCGACGAGATCGACGGCGACGACGTCGACCTCGACGAGCTCGCCGTCAAAGTCGAGCGCGCCTCGAAGCTCATCACCGTGTGCCGCGACAAGATCGAGAATACCGAGATGCAGGTCAAAACCATCATCGACGGCCTCGAGCGCACCCAGGGAGACAGCGAGTGATACACGCGCTTGGCGACAAATTGAGCCAGTGGTCCGAGCGGCTGGTCCCCGAGCCCTTTGTGCTGGCGCTCCTATTGACCCTGGTCACCCTGATTTTGGCCGCCGGCTTCGGCACCGGTGAGGCGGTCGCCGGGCTGGGCTTTGTCGATCGGCTGGGCGTGCTCTCTACGGGCTGGTTCGCCGAATTCTACGACACCGGCCTGATGAAGTTCGCGCTGCAGATGGTCATCGTCTTGGTGACCGGACACGCCCTGGCGCTGTCGCAGCCGGTCCAGCGGGCGATCCGGGCGATCGCAGGGGTCACCAAGACAGCCGGGGCGGCGGTGGTCGTCGTCGCGCTGGTCGCCTGCGCGGCGAGTCTCATTCAATGGGGGCTGGGAGCCATCGCCGGTGCCTTTATGGCCCGCGAGATGGGCCGGGCCTTCGCAGAGAAGGGCCAGCCGGTGCATTATCCGCTGCTGGGCGCGGCCGGCTACGCCGGTTTTTTGGTCTGGCACGGCGGTTTTTCGGGCTCGGCGCCGCTCAAGGTCGCCGAGGAGGGCCACTTCGTCGCCGACATCATCGGCGTCATCCCGATCACCGAGACGCTGTTGAGCCCACTCAACCTGGTGGTCATCGGCACGATGCTGGTGCTCATCCCGGTGTTGTTCTGGCGGCTGATGCCCGAGGACGCCTCGAAGATGGTGGGCTATCCGCTCGACCTGAAGACCTCGCCGGAGCCGGCCGAGCAGAGCCAGGCGCCCGACGGCGTCGTCGGCATCCTGGAGCAGACGCGGCTCTTAAACCTCGTCACCGGCGTGCTGTTGGTGGCTTCGTTGGGGCTTTATTTCGCCGATCGCGGCCTGGGTGGCTGGAACCTCGACTCCATCAACTTGCTCTTTTTGACGCTGGGCATTCTCTTCCACCCCTCGCCGGCCAGCTACGTCGAGGCGGTCGTCGACGGGGTCAAGGGATCGGCGGGGATCATTCTGCAATTTCCGTTTTATTTCGGCATCCTGGGTCTGCTCAAGGCCAGCGGATTGATCACCCAGATCGCCGAGTTCTTCATCGGCATCTCGACCGCGCAGACCTTCCCCATCTTCACCTTCTTGTCGGCCGGCATCGTTAACTTCTTCGTGCCCTCCGGCGGCGGGCAGTGGGCGGTGCAGGGCCCGGTGATGATGCAGGCGGTCGAGACCCTGGGCGTCGCCCCCGAAAAGGCGATCATGGCGCTGGCTTACGGCGACGCCTGGACGAATATGCTCCAGCCGTTCTGGGCACTCCCCCTGCTGGGCATCATGGGCCTGCGAGCCAAAGACATCATCGGCTACACGGCGTTTGTGATGTTGGTGACCGGCCCGGTGATGATGTTTTTGTTGTACGTGATGTGATGTTTGGGAGCTTCTGCAGGAGGGGGCAGGGGTCCAGGGGTCCAGGGGTCCAGGAACGGCTTGGACGGCAGGGGTTTAGGGGGCCGCCTCCGCGTTTCCGCGTTTCCGCGCATCAGCGCATCAGCGCATCAGCGCATCAGCGCATCAGCGTTTCCGCGCCCCTGGACCCCTGGACCCCCGGACCCCTGAACCCCTGCCTCTCACAACACTTTCACCCGGATCGTGGCGATCGCCTCCAGCGTGGTGTCGTCGTCGGGCACGCTCCCCTCGGCTTCGGCCTCCAGCCGCATGCCTTCCTCGATATACGGCTTGAGGTTGACGTTATCGTCAGTGTCGAGCGAGATGCGGCTTTGGCCGCTGGGCACGTCCTCGATGATCGCCACCTGACGTTGGTCCATGCCCTCGGCGTTGGCATAGAAGGTCAATTGGTCGAGGAAGTCGAAGTCTTGGCCGTCGCTGTCTTCGGTGATTCGGAGGTCGAGCCCATCGAGGTAGACGGCCTTCGCGCCGTCGGCGTCCTGCTTTTCGAGTTCTTGGTCCAGGTTGATATTCAGCCGGAGCGCTTCGCCGAAGGGGTTGTCCACGGGCAATTGGCTCAGGCCGCTGCCCTGGACGGTGACCTCCTGGCTGGTCTCGGTAAAGGTAAATGAGCCCAGATCGCCACAGGCGCTGCCAAAGAGCACGCCCAAGAGACTGACGACGCCGAGCAGAAGGGGGAGTCGGTACAGAGACTTCATCTTTTTATTACCGCGTTCGAGGTTAGGTTCGAGGTACAATCACTGCTAGCACACAGAATATGCCCCGCGATCATCAAAGTGCAAACGATCGCGTTCGCCAACCGGGCGGCTGCGCCTGCTGCGCGTATTTACTGGGTGGGCGAGCCGTGTATGCGCGGCGGCTTGTCAATTGCAGGTGCCAACAGGTAGAATCTACCGCGAATCTCCTATACAGCCCTCCGAGGCTTCACACTGCATGAAGTTTTATTGTGACAATTGCAACACCAAGTACGCTATTGCCGATGAGAAGGTACGTGGCAAAGTACTGAAGGTGCGCTGCAAGAAGTGCGAGAGCGTCATCACGGTCCGCGAGCAGACTGCGCCGGCCCAAAACGGCTCAGCCCAGAATCGGTCTAGCCAGTCGGGCCGACCCACCGCTCCTCCGCGTCCGAAAGCTCCCTTCGATCCGCGCAACGTCCCCTGGCACTATTCGCTAAACGGCCAGAGCTTCGGCCCGTTTCAGTTCTCCGCGCTCGCCAAACGTTTTGCTTCGGGCGAACTCGGTGACGAATGCTACGTGTGGACCGACTCGTTTTCGAATTGGAAGCCGGTCAGCCAGGTCGACGCCTTCAGCGACGCCCTGGCGAAGAGCCGGCGCGCCAAGCCGAGGCAAAATACCATCGGTGTGTCTCAAGCGCTCGAAGCCGTGCGGCCCGAGGAGTTCGAGCGGCGCCAGCAGAAAAAGCAGCGCGCCGAAACACAAAAAGAGCAGTCCGAGTCGTCCGCCCAACCCTCCGAAGAGCCGTCGAAGGCATCGCCCGCACAGACATCGCCTCGAGCATCGGCCCCCGAGCCCAACCAAGAAGAAGAGGCCAAGAGAGAAGAGGCCAAGAGAGAAGAGGCCAAGAGAGAAGAGGCCAAGAGAGAAGAGGCGAAACAGGAGAAGCAGGACGGCCAGAAGGATCGTTTGGCCAAGCTGCGCCAACGTCTAAAGGCGGAGGCGGGGCCTGGAGAGCGACCTGCTGTGACCGCACAGCCTTCAACGGGCGACGACTCCTCCACCGAAGACGAACTCGCGGCCGACGGTGGTTCGGCGCAGCCTGAGCCCGCTGTCTCCGACGAGCCCTCGACGCCACCTGCCGAAGACGCACCGCTCGAGGACTCGTCGCTCCAGGACTCGTCGCTCCAGGACGAGGCGCGCGAAGACGACGCTCTCCGCACCACACTGGCAGCTGCCGACGCCGAGTCGGCCCCCGATGAGCAGGCCGAAGAGGACGCCGGCGAGCATAGCGGGCTTTTCCAGGACTTCGACGCCGATGCCGGCCCGACCGGCGCACAGCAAGACGAAGCGGGCCCCTCCGGCCCCGAAGAATCCGACCAGATTCCGTTTCTGGAAGGCGGGCCCGAGCTCGCCTCCGAATCAGGCAAGGTGGCCGACTCGAAGGGTGACTCCGGTGAGGGAATCACCGGCAGCTTGCTCATTCAACTCGACAATATTCAGAAGGAAGGGCGCGGCAAGAAGGCACTGCTCGTCGCCGTCGTACTCTTGATCGTCGGCGGGTTGGTCGGCACCGGAATCTATGTCTCCAGCCAATACCAGGCGGATGAGCCCGAGCCGCAAGCCAACGCCGACCCAGATGATGATGATGATGACGACGAGTTGGTCATCCGCACCTACGGGAAGGACGAGCAAGACAAAATGCTCGCCCTGGGAGAACAGCGAGTCGAGGAAGCAGAAGGCGAGGCCGACGGAGAAAAAGAGCCGAAGGCGGCTGAAGAGAAGGAAAAGGAGAAGGTCGAGCCGCGACGGATGGCTCAGAATAGTGAGTCGTCGAAGTCCAAAGACCCGGTGCGCGGGGTAGAGCAGAAGAAAAAGAAGAACTCCGAGCTCGACGACGCTTTCGATAAAGCGCGCAAAAAAGAGGCGGGCAAAGACAACTTTCGAAGCGGGATCGACGACGGCGGATTGGCCAAGAGCAACTTCGACTCGCCCATCGCCAAGGACGATAGCGCGTTGAGCGCGGCGTCGGCGATCAGCTCGGACCGCAACGATCCAATCTACAAGCCCACCGACTCGCTCAACGAGCGCGAGAAGGCCTCCGGTGGCACGAAGCTGACCCGAAAGCAGATCAGCATCGGCATCAAGTCGGTGCGCCGCAGCGTCAGTCTATGCCGCGAGCGCCACTCGCGACGCGGCCAGCCCCTCGATGCACGCAAAATCTATGTGACGCTGACCGTCGAGCCCACCGGCCGGGTGTCGGGCTTCAATCTCGCCCCGGATCGAGTGCGCCACAGCGAATTCGATCGGTGCATGAAATCCCACCGTGCGCGCTGGAAATTTCCGTCCTTCGACGGAAGCCCCCAGAAGATGCGCGCTCCGTTCGTGATGGACTGATTAGCCCAGCTTCTCCGCCAACAACTCGATATCGACCAGCGTCGCGTGGTCGCCCGATTCACGGGCGACCTGACGCGCCTCGTCGAGCCACTTCGCAGCCGCCTGGTGGCTTTCGAATCGCCACAGATCTTCGGCAATCTCGAAGCGAAGCTCCGCGTCGGATGGAAACTCCCGGCCGAGCTCTCGTAGCTGCTCGTCGTCGGCCTGTTCGTCAGCATCGAGCACCTCGATGACGCCGGCGAGTTGGCGCGCCTGAACGTCGCCCTCCCACTCTTGGAGATGCGTCTCGAGCCGCTCTCGGGCATCCTGGAGCCTACCGACGCCGGCGAGCTCCCGGGCCAGACCACGTGAGATCTCCGAGTAGATGACCACCGGGTGCTGGTTGTCGCTGGTCAGCAGCCTCTCGCTGAATTCGACGAAGCGATCGAAGTCGCCCTGGCGGCGCCAGGCCCGCGCCACGGCCCATAATTGGAAGTCATCGAGGCTGCCGACGTCGATCTCCTCGAGTTGGTCAGGCGTGGCCCGGAGCAACTCATCGTGGCGCGCCAGCGCCTGCTGAGACATCACGTCGTCGACCTCATAGGCGTAGCCATACACCTGCTCGACATACTCCGGATAATTGTCCTCGATGCTGCCTGTCACGCGCTCCGCCGTATCTTCCATCACCACAGCCATCCCAAAACCAAGAAACCAAGAAACCAAGAACCGAAACCCACAAAAATCAAGAACCCGCCAACCCTGCCCTCGCTCCCCAATAGCCACGAGAGCAAGAAACCAAGAAACCAATCACCGCGGAAACATCGCCCCGAACGGACTATTGTCACGCTTGACCGGCAAGAGCCGCGGGGCGGGGCGGTCCGAGCCACTCAACCAGTGCAGCCCGGCGGTGTCGAAGAGCTGGGCTGGGTCGAGCGGCTTCGAGCCGGCCACATGGGCGTCCCATAACTCGACCGACAATGCGTCGGCTGATCCGGCGACCGCGATCAATGCATGGCGCAGGTCGCCGGCGTCGTAGTGTCTGTCATCCTCACCGAAGCGGGCCAGCAGGTACTCCACCCAGTCTTGGAGGCCCACCTCACCGTCGGTCTCGCTCAACAAGGTGGCATCGAGCGCGACGGCCAGCAACACCCCTTTGTCATAAGGCAGCCGCGCGCGGTCGGTTGACGTGGACTTTTGATCTCGGGCGGCGGGGTTTCGCCGGTAGAGCCTCGCCGCCTCGGAGAGCTCGCGAAGCACGTCCTCGCGGTCGAAGAGGCCGAGATCGTAGAGCATCTGCAACGCGATATAATGAGTCACGCCTTCTTTGAACCAGCGGGTGCGTCTCTCCGCAGAGGGCTTCGGCGTCAAGTGGTGGCCGTTCCACAGGTGAAACGCCTCGTGGGCCAGCAGCAAAAGGGCCTGGTCGTCGAGTCGCTGTTCGGCGGGAAATTCGACCACGAAGCCGCCGCGACGGCCCACGCCTCGGGCGCTCTGGTTGGCGTCACCGGCGACGGTTCGCACGAAGGCGGTGACCGCGCCCAGGTCGCCGAAGCGGCGGCGATAGGCTTCAACGAGCTCGGCGATGCGCCCGCTGAATTGATCGCGATCCAGGTTCACCAACGGCGAGAAGCCGATCGCCAGCGCCGAATGCCCGGAGGGGGGCAATGGCCGGTGGATTTCCAGCTCGGAGCCGGCGGCGAGGAACGTATCGCGCAGTACCGCCGCGCTCTCGGCGCTAAATCCGTGGACACTCGCGCCCCGGACGGCCGCCGAATGAGAGCTCTCCACGTGGCGCCAGGTGCTCAACACCTCCCAGTCCGAGGGCGTGCGCACCTCGATGGGGATATCGCGCATTTTGCGCGAGATCTGGTCGCTGGGGAGCACCAAAAAGGCCGGACCGTAGGCGAACAGCACCCCGCCGCTAAAGCGAGGGTGAAAGCGCCACCGGCGCCCGACGTCTCCATGCAGCTTGACCGAGTAATTGAGCTGGACCCACTGCGCCCCTCCGGATTCGACGTCGATACGCCCGTTGCTGCGGTCGATGGTGAACGCAACGCTGCCGGTGTCGTCGATCGCGCCGCGAATACTGATATTGTCGGCGAAATCCGAGCGCCCCGCCCAGCGTCCCGGCAAAAAGAACGACGTGCGCTCGGGCGGCTCGAGCAGGCGGACATGCACGTCGACGCGCTGGGCGCGCACCTCGAGTTGATACCAAAGGGCTCCGCGGCGGATGCCGGCGGCCTCGTCGTCAGCTGACGCGTTCGCTTCGGCCGACCCGGGCGCCGAGCCGACCATCTGCTCGAAGGTGTCCTCGGACGGATCGGGGCTGCTCTGGCAGCCTAAAGGGCTGCAGAACAGCACGCACACCGCTGCTGCATATACCGTCGTCGCTATCTGCGCCGACGATATCCACGCCCGAGCGCCGAGGCGCCGGGGCTGAGATGAACCATGGGAGTTCGGTCGTTTCATCCAGAATGCAAGCTTGTTCGTCTCGCGAAACCGTGGTTATATAAACCGGCCAAACGCACATAATTGTCAAGCTTTTTGCCTCTGAGCCGGCACCCGAACTTCTCATGCATCGCATCCTGATAGTCGACGAAGACGAGCATCTCTTGTGGGCTCTGGAAAAGAATCTCTTTCCAGAGCGCGATGATCTGTCCGTGGTCACCGCTTCCAACGGCGAAGAGGGCATGGAAATACTGCAGGGCGGCGATGTCGACCTGCTCGTGTCCGATATAAAGATGCCCGGCCACGTCGACGGCTTCCAGCTGATCTTGCGGGCCAAGGAGATCGCCCCCGATGCACGGGTGGTGATCATGACCGCCTTCGGCTCCGGGCGCATCGAGAGCTTCGCCGACCGCATGGGGATTACCCACTATATTGAAAAGCCTTTTAATATCAGTGAGTTGCGCGATATGGCGCTCGACTTGCTCGATGAAAAAGAAGGCTTCCAGGGGATGCTCTCCGATCTGGAGCTGACCGACATCATCCAGATGTTGTGTCTGGCCAACCGTACCACGTTGCTCCATCTCAAGCACAAAGATCACCGCGGCAAGATCGTCTTCGAACGCGGCGATCTGGTCCACGCGGAGTTCGACAATGAGCAGGGCGCCGAGGCAGTCTACCGCATGATGGTGCTGCGCCAGGGCGACATCTTCATGGAGTCCGACGTCGATTACGCCGAGCGCACCATCCATGTGGGCTGGCAGGACCTGTTGCTCGAGGCGGTCAAACGCGCTGACGAGCACCGCCTCCACGAGCAGAGCAATGCCGACGAGGGCCAAGAAGGCGACGGCACACCCTTTGCGAGTTTCCGGCCCAGCGAGTCCGCCGAGATTGACCTGGAGAAGGTCGCCGACGAGGGCAGCGAGGCCAGCCAAGAGGGCGAAGACGCCGACTCCGATTCCTACGGAGAAGAAGAGGAGCATACCGACCGTCTGACGGGAGACTCGTTCTTCACCGACGAGGAACTCGAGGAGATCGGTATGGCCAGCTCCGAGGCCATCGAGAAGTCCGACGTCTTCAACGCCGACGTCAACTCCGAGGCCGACGAGATCGCCGACGAGAGCGGGCCCGACAGCGACGCCGAGCTCGAGCCGAGGCCGGACAGCGAGCCCCAACTCGAAGAAAGTTCCGTCAGCGAGGCCGGGCTCGAAGAGAGCTCTGTGAGCGAGGCCGGGCTCGAAGAGAGCTCTGCGAGCGAGGCCGGGCTCGAAGAGAGCTCTGCGAGCGAGGCCGGGCTCGAAGAGAGCTCCGTGAGCGAGCCAGAAGAAGTCGAAGAGAGTAGTTTTGGCGACGCCGTGGCAGCCGATGGCGGCCAGCGGCTGGCCGACGAGTCCAGCGGCTTTGAGGCCGTCGAAGACGAGGACGACCAGGTCAACCAGGTCGACGAGTTTGACGGCACCGGCGGGGACCACGAGCACCACGAACAGCCCTCGGGCTCCGTGGTCGCCGTTCTGGAGCAATTCGTCAGCGACTGCGCCCAGCTTCGCATCACCGGTTTGGCCGGGGAGGGCATCGACGCCGATGCCACGTTCGTCGAGGCCGCCAAGGCCGGAAGCCACGATGCGAACGCGATCTCGAAGAAGGTCGTCGATATCGTCGGCTGCGCCGAGAGAGTCGCCGGCGCCATGAACGCAGGAACCGGCGCCGACGAGATCCAGCTGATCTTGCCCGACGCCTATATCATTATGCGTGGCATCGAGCAGACCGGCAGGTTCCATTTCGCAGTCGTCGAGCGAAACGCCAGCCTCGGGGTCATCCTGGTGCTGATGCGCCAATACGCCGACCAACTGGCCGAAGCCCTCGAAGCACGCAACAGTTAAGCAGTAAAGCAGTTAAGCAGTCCCTGGACCCCCTGGACCCCCGAACCCCTGACAACGCCATGCCAGATCTATTTAGCTTGCTCACAAATATCTCCGAACAGCTTCCCGGCTGCAGAATGGCGAGCATCGTAGAGATGGAGTCAGGCATGCAACTGGCGTGCGTGGCCGATGAGGATTCGGCGGCGACCGCCGGCGCCGACGCCTTCCAGAGCGAGCTATACCGCAACGCGGCCGAGCTTCTGCCGCTCGTCCACAGTGACGGCCCGGTCGAGACGGTCGTGCTCGAATCCGATGGCACCACCTTCGTCGCCGAGCCCATCGGCGACTCCGGCTATTTCTGGCATGTCGCCACCGACGCCGACACCACGCTCGGCTTCACCCAGGCGATCATGCGCAAGAATCGCAGCCGAGTGCTCGACGGCGTCCGTGAATTGCTCGGTTAGAGACTGCAGAGAGTAAGATAGTGAGAAAGTGAGAGAGTAAGAGACTGCAACGGCGAAAGGCCGACCGCATCTACAAATGCGGCCGGCCTTTTTGGTTTTTCTTACTTTCTCACTCTCTCACTATCTCACTTTCTGCTGTTTCGAGGAATTCGTCGCCGGCGGTCAGCGGTAGGTGCACCGTGACGACCGTGCCGCGCGACGGCGAGGAGTCGAAGGACCACTGGCCACCGATGCGCTGGAGGAACTCGCTGGCGTTGGTCAGTCCCAGGCCGAGGTGGCCCGCCTTGGTGGAGAAGAACGGATCCTGACAGCGCTCCAACGCGCTCTGCGGCATACCGTCGCCGCGATCGCGCACTCGAAGCTCGACGTGTGCGTCGTCGATCTGTTCGACGGCGATCTCGACCGCCTCGTTGCCGTAGCTGGCCTCCAGGGCGTTGATGACGATGGGTAGCAGGACTCCCTCGAGCACGCTGCTGGCGATGAACGCCTCATCGTCGGCCTCGACGATACGACAATCCACCGGGATCTGGCGTTGGCTCCACGCCGAGAGCACGTCACCCAATTCGAGCAGGCGAAGCGGCTGGTCGTTGGCCGATCCGAAGAGGTTGACCATCGAGGTATTGCCCATCTCGGTGACCGCCGCGCGCAGCTCGTCGAGCGCCGAGACGATGCGGCTGCCGGTCTCTTCGGCGGCCTCGGGGACGTCGCGCAGCACTTCGGCGAGCGCGCGAATGCCGGTGAGCTTCTGGCTCAGGAAGTCGGAGACGGTCATCTGCACGTCGCGCAGGATCTCACGGCGCACCCGGCGCCTCTCCCACTCGTAGCCCTGAATGACCGCGCTCTCGTCGGTGATATAAAACGTGCAGGCGTGCCCGCTCACCTTGCCTTCGACCGCCGGCAGGCTCCAATAACGAAACCCCTTATTGCCGCCCAGGCTGCCGTTGACCGCCACGTGATACTCGACGACGCCGTTGGTGCGGCGCACCACCCGCGAGAAGCTCATATACGGCGGGTCGTCGGGATCGAAGAGGTGGTAGATCGACGGCGCATGGCGGCTGTCGACCTCGAGGATATCGTAGAAGAAGCCGGGAGCCTCCAAAATGGTGCCGTCGGGCCCCAATACGAGCAGCCCCCCGGGAAATGGATTACGCGGTTTAGAAGTCACCGTTTCACTTGGTTGCATGCAGCGGTTGCGGCCGCCTCAAAGCTGGTAGGCGGGCAGAATAGGTCGTTGCAAACTTACTCGTAACGATACGTAAAGCCAATGCTGGCGATTTGGAAGCTCGAGCGCCAGGTGCCGTTATTCTGCGGGTTGCCCGGCGGCGTGCCCTGCGGATCACAACTCTCGTGGTCATAATCGGGCCCTTTGCACTGGTCCATGGGCACCGGGTTGTAGATCTGGCCGTCTGTCACCGTGCGCTCCGGGGAGAAGACGTGCATATAGGCGACGTCGAGTTCCCAATGATCGAGCAGGTGAAAAGTCGCCCCCAACCCTCCCGAGAAGCGATCCCAGCTGACGAAGTCCACGGAGGTCACCTCGTCGGGCTGTGCGCCCGTTTCATAGTAGCCGCCGGCGTGGCCGGTCAACCACTCGTTGATCGCGTAGCTGCTGCCGAGCCGGTAGCTAAACGTATCCTCATATCCTTTGGTCTGATAGATCGTGCCGAGCGGTTGGATGGCCGTGCCCGCCAATCGGATGTCACCGTGGGGCGTGATGCGAAAATTTTCGACCCGCGACCAATCCTCCCACACGAAGTTGAACTCGACGTCGTAGCGCGGCAGCCGCGGGTCGCCGGGGTGAATTCCGCCCTCGTAGCCGAGGCCGGCGCGAAGCGAGCCGGCCTGTTCGGTCTCGAGAGTCAGGCCATCCTCGGTCAACTCGCCGAGGCCGGTCGATTCGGCCGGTTCCATCTCGGCGGTGCCGGTGGCCTCCCACGAGATCGGCGGTCGGTAGCTCGCTGCGACCCGAAAGCCGTCGAGTTCGTACGCCAGGCCGAATAGCCCGGTCAGCGCCCAATCGCTCATCGAGCGGCCGTGGAAGATCGCGTCGTTGTCCGGATCTTCTTCCTTTTCCTCGTCCAAGCTGCCGTGGACGGCGAGCGTAAAGTTGGTGTCCAAACGCGTGGCCATGCCGGTCACCCCCAGGCTGAGCGCGCCCGCGGGCAGCTCGATGCGGTAGCCCGCGCCCAGTGAGGCGTAGAATTCGATCAGCGATGACCTGATCAACATATAACGCGCCGCGCCGTCCCGGTCGGGCTCGCAGCCCACGTCGGTGCGCTCTCCGTAGCAACGCTCTCCGTAGGCGCTCGGCCCGAAGATGCCCGCGCCGATGGTCAAATTGTCGATCCCGAGGTCCCAACTCGCCGTGAGAAATGGCGCCGGAAAAAAGCCGTCTTTGTTGCGCACGGTCTCGAAGGTGCGCGTCTCCTCGCGCGAGGTGCCCTCGTCGACGACCAGCGGATCGCGGTCGAATTCGAGGTTCAAGTTGACGAAGTTGACGTTGAATAAGACCTGGGCGCCTCGGGCTCGAGGCAGCAACGCGGGGTTAAAATAAAGGGCGCTGGGGTCGCGCTTGTTGACCGCACCGGTGCCGCCGCGGGCGACCGACTTGGTCGTATTCTCGGGGACCTCGAAGCCTCCGGCGAAGGCATCATCGGCGCTCGTGCACACCCACGCGAGCGCGACGAGCGCGGCGATGAGCACCGAGCATCGACGCACGGACCGTCGACGCAAAAAAGGGCGTCGGATCGACAAAGGGGACAACTTCAAGACTCGATTCACGTGCCAACCTGTCTACTGCTTGGTGGTTTCGTCCTGCTCGGCGCCTTCGTCGGCGTCGTCTTCAGCCTCGGAGGACTCCTCCGGCTCATTTGCTTCAGCGGCATTTGCTTCGGAGGCATTTGCTTCAGCGGCATTTGCTTCGGAGGCATTGGCGTCGGCATTTGCGTCGGCGTCCTCGTCGGCCATCTGAGCGCCTCCGTCGGCCTGCACGGGGACATCTTCGTCGCTGCCCGACGAGCGCGCCTCGAGCGCTTCGAGGCGGGCCTCGCGAGCGGCGAGCGTCTGCTCGATACGCTCGCGCTCCTTTTGGAGCGAGGCGATCTGTTCTTCGATATCTGCCGCGCCCGCGTCGTCATCGAGCTCAGCCAATTCGTCGAGAAGCGACTCCTCGGGATCGCCGTCGGAGTCGGCGTCGGGCATCTCGAAGACGCCGGTCTTGGCGGTCTCGGAGACGTCCTCGATCGGCTCGTCGGCAAAGCGGCTCTCCCACTCGTGGACGGTCTGAACCAGGTGGTCGATATATTCGTCACGCTCACCGAGCGCCGCCTCGGTCTGGCGCAGGATATTGTCGAAGTCGCGGCGCACCTGTTGGTGAAGCTCGGCCAGATGGGTCATTTGCGACTCGAGTTCCCGGACTCGCGCCGGTGGCTGAGCGGTGCGGGAGCTCGACGTCGAACGGGTCAGGACCTTGGTCGGGGCATGGTCCCACTCGCTGGACTCGTCGGTCACCTCGTCGGCGACATCACCGGCCGGCTCGTCGAGCACCTCCTCGAAGGAGGAGGGTTCGCCGCCGATATTCTGGCGCATCTGCAGGTCGTTGATGAGCTGCTCGAGGCGTTCGACGATATGATAATAGGGCAGCCGGATCTCGCGAAGCGGCGGAGGGGGCAGGTGGGCGTCGCCGCAAAAGAAGATCTCGACGGCGGCCGTCTCGGCGTCTTGCGAGCTGAGGTGGCGGTCGACCGGGATCCACTTGCCCGAGCCGGCCTGATCCGCCGTATCGTCGTCGGCGCCCGCGGCCCACAGGCCGCCGTCTGCGTCCGGAACGCGGCGCACTTCGTCGGCCTCGTTGGCCTCGGCGGGGTTCGCCTCCGGCTCGAAGACGTAGCTGACATGAGGGCGTTGGACGAGGCTGATCAGGGTGTCGAAGTACGTGGCCAGCTCGCCGATCTGAGGGACTCGCTCGGAGTCCTGGGCGATGGAGACCTCGTCGGCCGAGCTGGTGTAGCCGTAGCGCGGCAGCAGCGACTCCAGACCGGCGACCGTGGTCCGCTCGAGCGCGCAGATATACTCGCCGCCCTCGCGCAGCACGCGTCGAACCTCGGTGAGCAGATTTGGATCGGTGGTCGGGGAGGCCGGATCGAGGCAGACGACCGCGTCGAAGCTGTCGTCGGGGAAGTCGAGCTCCTCCCAAAACATGACGTGGAAATCCAGCCCCTGCTTGTCGTGTTTCATTCGGGCGAGCTCGAGCACCTCGGGGCGATGGTCGATCCCATCGACCGATTCGGCGCCCAATTCGAGCAGAAGCGACGAGCCGATGCCCGTGCCGCAACCCACATCGAGCACGCGGCTACCCGCGATGCGTTCGCCAAGAAGAAGGTAGCGGGGCAACAAAGAGTGCCATTCACCTTCGAGAGTATGCGTTCCGAAATAGCGGTTCATTGGCCTCTACGTCTATGTCGGACCCTACGGATACAACCCACAGAGCCCTGATTACCCCAACGGATTCGCGCAGTCGCAATTCATGTTACGTTCCGCGGGGATTATAGGCAGAAGCCGTGAAATCGTGCAACGTCTCAAAGAAATGCGCTCTGCTGCGCCGCGTTACTGTCGCGTCAGCCACTTTATTGAAAGGCCTTCCGCGGCCTCGACGGACTCGAATTCGCGATCACCGGTGACCAACGTGCGTTGCTTGTCGAGAGCCAACGCCGCCGCGAACGCATCGGCATAGGACAGCGGGTGGCGAGATTTCAGGGCGGCCGCCTGCCAGATCAACGCGTCGGTGACCGAGACCAACTCAATGGGCATCTTGGCCAAGACGTTGCGGATTTCGTCGGCCCGGTCGCGTGAGCGGCTCTTGGCGACGATATAATAGATCTCACCGGCATGGATGAGACTCATCATCAAGTCGCCCGGGGCTGAATTGTCGAGGATCTGTTCGACGGCGAGGGAGGCGGGGCGCTCGTCTTGAAGCCACGCTAGCAACGCCCAAGAATCAAAAACGTACATTATGACGGTAGCTCAGAAGTTATCGAGTTTGGACCGTTGGCGTCGGCGCTCCTGGCGACGCTCTTCTTCGAGGGCCTCAGTCAGCGAAGGCCCGGCTCTCAGGGCGCCTCGATAGTCTCGCCAGTCGCTTTTGCGGATCACTTTGAGCATGATGGTCTCGCCGTCGACCTCGACCTCGAAGCGAGCATCTCGCTCGAGAGCGAGCTCGTGACGGATGTCGGCGGGAATGACGACTTGACCTTTCGAGGACAATTTGGTGGTTCGTTTCATGAGGTCTACCGGGCTCTTACATGAGCGTAAGACATTCTTGACTCTACTAATTTCAACGGGCCCGGGCAACGGTCAATTCCAATCGCCTGCACAGGGAGGGATATCTGGCCTCGCTTAGAACCTCATGCCCCACTCCGCGCGGTAGCGCAGCCAGCGGTAGGTCAGCCAGGCGGTGGCGGGGCCGCCGGCGAGGATGAACCAGGGTGAGACCATGAAGATGAACAGCATGGTCAGCGACGCCGAGCCCGCAGCGGCATAGGCTTTTTGGCGAGCGGTTTGCTTGGTAAGTTCGGTGCGTTTCATATACAGCCTCCGTCGACCTCTCAAAATAGGGTGTGCTCGATACTCCACACTCCCCTAACACCTCACTGTGCATTTTCAGTCCCATAATCCGCAGGTCAAGCGCCGATGATCAGGTCATCGTAGCGATTGACAAGCCCGAATGGGCGTTGCAAGTTCGCCGGCGTCTCGTGGGATATCCGTTATCGAGGAAGAGCATTATGGTCATGGAACGCATCGCCGTGCAGGCGCTCAAGCTTTTGCCCAAGAATCTGGTCAGCCGTGCCTTCGGCAGCGTCTCGGAGGTCGAGTTTCCGCCGCCGCTGCAGTCGACCGTCAACCGGGTCTTCGCCGACTTTACCGGGGTCGATCTGGACGAGTCCGAACAAGATCCGGACGCCTACGCCAGTCTCAACGCCTTCTTTACGCGCAAGCTGCGCGCGGGCAGCCGTCCGGTCGCCACCGACGACGCCGCCGAGGTCGTCTCGCCGGTCGACGGCGTGCTCAGCCACTTTGGCCCGATCGTCGACAACACGCTGATTCAGGCCAAGGGCCGCGAGTATCGCCTCGTCGATCTGGTCGACAGCGGCCGCGAGCGCCACGTCTTCGACGGTGGTCACTTCGCCACGATGTATCTGTCGCCGCGCGACTACCACCGCATCCACAGCCCCTCGTCGGGCGACGTCTCTCATATCAGCTACATCCCGGGCCACCTCTTTCCGGTCAATCCCTTCGCCGTTCGCAATATCGACGAGTTATTCGCGGTCAACGAACGTCTGATCTCCTATATCGACAACCCCAAACTCGGCCGCCTCGGCGTGGTCAAAGTCGGCGCGACCTGTGTGGGGCGCATCGGAGTGTCCTTCCACGACATCGAGACCAACCATCGCTTTCGCCGCCGACGTGAATTCGAGCTCGACGAGCCGGTCGGCGTCCACCACGGCGACGAGTTGGGGATCTTCAACCTCGGATCGACGGTGATCATTCTCATCGAGCACCCCGATTTTGTCTTCGACCAGACCTTGGCCGCCGGCCAGCACCTCAAGGTGGGCCAGTTGCTCGGGCGGGTCCAATAGGCTCTCGGGGGGGTGAAAACGGCCTCCTCTCGGACTTGTGGCGCTGGCGGGGGTGCGCTACACTTCAAACCGCATTCAACCCGTGATTTGCAACGTCCTTTCTACCATTGTCCGACCGACAATGAAGCACGTGGACACCGCTGCGCGAGGAGCCTGAGTCTGTGCCACAGTCTGCCGATGAAACCGCAGAGAAGGGGAACGATCTGAAGGAGGAGAGCGATGTTATCGATCTCACCGAGGAGGTTCCTGCCGCTGATTCCAGCCCCGAGGCCCAGGAATCGTCTCCCGACGAAGAGTCCGATCCGGTGACCCGCGAGGTTCGTGTCAGCGATCAGGATGCTCCCGAAGGCGTCACGCGGACGCTCGACGAGGAGAGCGAGGAGATCATCGAGCTGCGTGAGACGGTCGAGACCGATCACGCAGCCGATTTGGAGCCGAGCGTGCCGTCGGCGGCGATCTTCAAGCGCCGCGACGGATCCTCGAGTCAAAACGACGGCGGCCAGAATCTCGCCGGCGACGCCGGTCTTCAGCCCGAGGACGCGCACACCCCCCAGACCGAGCAGGACGCCGAGGCCGATGAGGACCAACCCATCGATCTGGACGATCCGATCGACGAAGAGCCGGCCGTCGACCAGACCCTCGACGACGAGCCCATCGAGGAAGATGTCGGCTATGACCGCCAGGCGATGGTCAAGACCATCCAGATGAGCGCCATTGACCGCCGGGAGTTCGAGCGGCAGGTAAAAGCCGAGGAGATCGGTGAATCGGTGGTGTTGAACGACCACAGCCACGCACCGGATGTGCTGGTGGTTCCTCCGCGCGTGCTGACCACCCGCTGGAAAGAGGGCGGGCCGCTGCTGCGCGCAGGTGTCGTCGATCCCCCCACCGAGGAGGCCGTCGAGGAGGTCGAGGCGCTGCAGGTCGAAGAAGAACCGGCCGGTGTGAGCGACACGGTCGACGCGCCCGAGCAGGGCGCGGCTAGCGAGCCGGAGGCGCCGGCCGACGTCGAGCCCGAAGAGCTAGAGCCCGAAGAGCTAGAGCCCGAAGAGCTAGAGCCCGAAGAGCTAGAGCCGAGCGACATCGAACCTGCGGATCAACAGACCGAACCACAGGTCGACCAAGCCGAGCTCGATGACGACGATCTACCCGAAATCGATCCCGACGCCGTCGAACTCGAGCTCGACAGTGAGGAGATCGAGGACGCCAAGAGCAAACCGCCGCCGAAGCCCAGGGCTGCGCCGGCCAATCGACCCAATAAGTCCAGCAAGTCCAACAAGTCCAACAAGCCCGCCGGCCCCAAAGAAGCCGCGCAGGCCCCGGCCAAGCCCGAGGACGAGGAGCTCAGCGGGCTTGTCCAGGAGTTGCTCGACGAGAATAAAAAGAAGCCCAAGAAGAAGGCCCGAAAGCCGAGCTCGCCGCGCGATACCTGGTTCAAGAATGTCTTTACCGAAGAGTATCTTCGCACGCTGCCGCGTGGCATTCACCGGCAGACCAAGCGCGAGGTCGACTTCATCGAGAAGAGCTTCCAGCTCGGCGAGGATGATCGCGTCCTCGATCTGGCGTGCGGCTTCGGTCGTCACTCCATCGAGTTGACCAAGCGAGGCTATGAGGTCGCCGGACTCGACCTATCGATGCCGCTGTTGCAAAAGGCCCTCAACGAGGCCAAAAAACAGTCGCTTTCGATCAAATTCATCCACGGTGATATGCGTGAGATGAGCTTCGACGCGATCTTCAGCGCCTGCTTTTTGTGGCAGACCTCGTTTGGCTTTTTCGACGACCAGACCAACTTCAGGGTGCTGCGCGGCATTTACCGCTCGCTTCGTCCCGGCGGCAAGCTGCTCATCGACGTGCTCAACCGCGACCATATCGCCCCGAAGATGCCCCATCGGCTCTGGTGGGAGGGCGTAGACTGCGTCTTCCTCGAAGAGGTCGACCTCGACCACCGAAGCAGCGTGCTTCACACCAAGCGCTCGTTCATCTACGAGGACGGCTCGCCGCCGCTCGAGCAAAATACCTACCTTCGACTGTACTCGCTCCACGAGCTCGCGCAGTTGCTCAAGGCCGCAGGCTTCGCGGTGCGTGAGGTCAGCGGAGAGTTACACCACCGCGGCCACTTCCTCGGCCCGGCCAGCTCCCGAGTCATCATCTTGGCCGAGAAGCGGCCGCCCAAAGGCTCGCGCTCCTGAGACCCATCTAAAACGTCGGCTAGAACGCAAAAAAGGCGGCCAGTGATGGCCGCCTTTTTTGCATGATGCGATGGGTTTTCTTCTCTACTTCTCGGCGGTCTCGACTGCCTCGACGTCGTCGAGTCGGTCGAGCAATAGCAAGCCGTTCTCGGAGTTGACGAATTGCTGGGCGATCTTTTTGTAGGTGCCCTCGAAGACGTGCGTCTCACCCTCTTCGGCGCCGGCCTTCTCGAAGTACTCGCGATCGAAGCCGACGACCATCAACTCTTTTTCGTCGCCTTCTTCATCGGTGATGATGTAATGGGGCGCGGGGCAGGACTCGTCGCGCTTCTTGGCCTTCTTGGGGTCGCAGTCGCCCAGAATCTCGCTGATGAAGCCGGTGACCTTCACCGACTTGCCGAGGTGCTTGTCCTGGTATTGAATAAGCCCTTCGACGCGCAGAGTGCCATCGTCGTTCTTCTCGGGGATATCGAATGCGGAGGCCGGCGGCGGCGACGGAAGGTCGACCTGGGCCGGCTCCATATTTTCGGTGGACTCCCCTTGGTCAGCATCGGCTTCGGCGTCGTCACATCCGACGGCGAGGCCCATGATGACAAGCAGGGCAAGAAGCGCTGTGAGGCGCGTGGAAAGGCGGGCAAGACCCGGCAAGCTGGCAATACGCGTGCTGGCATTCGGCATAGGGAACAGTCTCCGTGGCTGGCGCATCAGCCGGCGCCGGGTCCGCATGGGTCCTCTCAGAAGAGCGACCTACTTACGAGCGACCTCGGCGGTCAGGCTGACATCATTCCATTCCTGATTGTTGAGCGCTTTGATGATGTCATAAAAATAGTCTTCGCGCACGTGTACGAAGCTATAGCTGCTCTGTACCGAGATCTCGCCGAAGTCTTCGGGCGCAAAGCCGGACATAAAGCAAATCATTTCGAGCAGCTCTTTTTCGCTGTCGAAGTGATCGCGCCCCACGTTCATATACATCTTCTGGGTGGAGAAGTCCGGCTGGGCCTGGCGGCCGTTGGTCTGTTGGCCGCCCTGGGACTTCTGGCCGCCCTGGGATTTCTGGCCGCCCTTGGACTTTCCGCTGCGTCGGCGCTTGGCGGATTTGCTTTTACTGCGCGAGCGGCGCTTGGAGCCCGACTTGCTGCTTCGGCTGGACTTCTTGTTGCCACGGCTGGACTTCTTGTTGCCACGGCTGGACTTCTTATTGCCTCGGCTGGTGCGCTTGGACGCTCCGGTCTTGCGCTTGGACGCTCCGCGTGAGCGGCGGCGTCGGCGCGAGGACCCGCCACCGGTATCGGCGGTCGCCTGGGCGGTTTCCCGTTTTTCGGCTTTTTTGGGCTCGGGCTTTTTGGGGGCTTCCTTTTGCGGGGCTTCCTTTTTGGCCTCTTCTCGCTCGGCGGCCGGCTTGCGGCGCGCTTCGGGAGTGGGGGCCGAAGCCGGCGTCGACTTCAGCGTGGCCTTCCCGGTGAGGACGTCGAGCTTGGCGGAGTCCTCGATGACCGTCTCGCCGAGAGCCAGCAGTCTGGCGAGCATCTTGAGGCGGTCTTCGCTGACGTCCTCGTCTTCCAGCAGCTCTTTGGCCAGGTCCATCTTGCCGCCGTAAGGGATGTGCTCGAGGCTGTTGACCTGCTTGGTCAGACGCTCGAGGCGCGTGCCCTCCTGGGCCTTGATGATCTCTTTGGCCTCGGGCAGCTCACGGCTGTCGATCTCGATGTCGTACATTCGAACGATGTCGAAGTGGGTGGCCATCTCGGCGGGCGACACCAGGCTGACGGCGCGACCGGACTTGCCGGCGCGGCCGGTGCGGCCGGTGCGGTGGATGTAGATCTCGGCCGAGCTGGGCAGCGTGTAGTTGAACACGTGGCTCAGGTCGGTGATGTCGATGCCGCGCGCAGCGACGTCGGTGGCCACGATGAAGTCGACCTTGCCCTCGCGAAGCGCGCCGAGGGTCGCCTCGCGCTGCTTTTGAGGCAGATCTCCGTTGAGCACCTCGGCTCGGTAATCGTGGCGCTTCAAAAACTCGGTGACTTGGAAGGTGTCGTTGCGCGTATTGCAGAAGATCAGCGCGCTCTCCGGGTTCTCGTATTCGAGCACGCGCAGCAGGTCGCGCTTACGACCCACACCGCGGATGCGGTAGTAGATGTGCTCGACCTTCTCGGCGGCGACTTGGTCGCCCGACAGCGAGATATACTCCGGGTAGTACAGGATGCCCTTGGCCAGGGCCTTGATCTCCTCGTTGACCGTGGCCGAGAACAGCAGCGACTGGCGCTCCTCGGGCAGGAAGTCGACGATGGCGTTGAGCTCTTCGCGAAAGCCCATCGACAGCATCTCGTCGGCCTCGTCGAGGCACAGGATGCGCAGGTTGCTCAGGTCGATGGCGCCGCGCTTGGCCAGGTCGAGCAGGCGGCCGGGAGTGGCCGACACGATCTGGGCGGTCTCCAGGGCCTCGAACTGCTTCTCGTAGGAGGCGCCACCGTAGATGGCGGTCGCCGATAGCTCTTTGTATTGGCTGAGGTTTTCGAACTCTTGGCAGACCTGCTTGGCCAGCTCGCGAGTCGGGGCCAGCACCAGCACCTCGACGCGGCCGGGGTGCGGCTCGAGCATCTCGGTGGTGGGGATGGCGAAGGCGGCGGTCTTACCCGAGCCGGTCTGCGATTGGACGATAAGGTCGATACCGGCCAAAATCAGGGGGATGGACTCGACCTGCACCGGAGTCGGCTTCTTGTAGCCGATGGTGTCCAGGGCCTTGAGCATTTCGTCGCTCAAATAAAAGTCATCGAAGGATTTCTCGGAGTTTTTTACCATACTATTACTTTCTCGACTGTTCTTGAACGGTTCTTCGACATTGCGGGAGGCGTTGCCCCACACCGATTAGGACGATATCCGACGCCGGCGTATAAGGATTGAACTGCGGGATACAAACGGACTAAACGGAAGCGCCGGTGCACGATGCGCAGGTCGGGATTCGGCAGGCGGTGTACGGAGGCGCGAGCCTCTGTTGGTCTCTGGCGAACAAAGCTGCACGACCGGCGGGTTGGCCGATGCCGGGCAGGTTCACGCATTCAATATAGCAACTAACGACCTGACGCAAGTGTTCCATACCCACGACAAGCTGCTAGAGCGCTGACCAAGTAAACGAGGCAAGTCTGGCTGAGATGATTTTGTGTCGGATTTTCGCTCGAGAAGCGCAGGCGATGCCTTAGCATCATCGAGCATTCGCGGGCGAAAAGACGCCAAAATCAGCCAGCTCAGGCGATCTGAGTTTTATTTGGTCAGCGCTCTAGCCGCCGGCTCTAGTCGCCCTCATCGATATGGCGTTTGATTCTGAGAACGAGGTCCTGAGTCTGCGCGTCGAGACGCTCGAGGTCCTCACCGATGCTGCTGTCTTCGCCAAAATCAGCGTCTGAAGCCCGCAAGAGCGGCTCGTAGGCGTCGTCTTCGCCTTCCTGACGCGTGCTGCGTGCAGGCGAGGCGGGCAGATCTTCGATGACAAAGTCGAGCGCGTCGACCTGCCAGGGCAGACGCGAGCGGATACGCCGCAGGATTTTGCGTCGATTGCGCCGCATCTCGGTGCGCCACGCGTCGGTGGCCACGCCGACCACCAGGGTGCCGTTGTCCCAACGAGACGGCCGTGTGCGGTGGCATAGCGGCTCGCCGAGCAGGGTAGGCCACACCTCGCGCAAAAGCTCCAACGAAGGTCCGGTCGTCTTCGACGCCTCGGCGCTGGTCTCCAGAATCGTGCGCAGGGTTTTTGAAAGCATGTGCTGTCTCTAGAGCTTGGCGTGATTTGCTCAGGCTCCATTATATGGTATCAGAGCGTACGAAGTCCAAGCTGCATGTGGCCTCGTCTCGCGTCAATATCGTATCCAATCGAAGAGTGACATGAGCTCTAGCCACCAAAAAGTTACGTTTAATAATCGGCAGAACCGCGACTTTGCCAAGACCGTCAACCGTCGGGTCAACGCGTTCTTCGACGAGCGCGGCCTCTCCAAACACGCCAACGCGTCGATGGTCACCAAGACGGTCGTGTTGTTCACATTGTACTTCGGCTCGTATGCGCTGATTATCAGCGGGATACTGCCGCTGTGGGCGATGTGGGCGATGTGCGTGGTCATGGGCGTGGGCATGGCCGGCATCGGCTTTTCGGTGTCCCACGACGCACTCCACGGGGCGTATTCGTCCAATAAGACGGTCAACCGCCTGCTCGGGCTGAGCTTCGATCTGCTCGGCGCGAACGGCTATATGTGGAAGATTACCCACAACGTCATCCACCACACCTACACCAATATTCAGGGCCACGACGAGGACCTGGAGGTCGCCCCGTTCATCCGGCTGTCGCCGCATACCGACCACCATTGGATCCACCGCGTCCAGCACTTTTTGGCGTTTGCGGCCTATAGCTTTGCCACCTTCTTCTGGGTGTTCATCAAGGACTACCGCTACTTTTTGGCCAGCGACCTCGGCCCCTACAAGGACAAAAAGCACCCGCTGAAGGAATGGGCCATTTTATTCGCGACCAAGGCGGTCTACTACGGCTATACCATCGCGGTGCCGCTGCTCGTGCTCGACCTGGCCTGGTGGCAATTTTTGATCGGCTTCTTCACCGTCCACCTGACCGGCGGGCTGATCCTGGGGATCATCTTCCAACTCGCCCACGTCGTCGAGGGCACCGAGCATCCCGAGCCGGACGCCGAGTCCAAAATCGAGGAGCATTGGCTGATCCACCAGATGCGCACCACCGCCAATTTCGCGCGCGATAATAAGGTGCTGAGCTGGTATATCGGCGGGCTGAACTTCCAGATCGAGCATCACCTCTTTCCGCGCGTGTGCAGCGTGCACTATCCGGCGATCGCGCCCATCGTCGAGGAGACCGCCGAGGAATTCGGGGTTCCCTACAACGATCACGACACCTTTTGGGACGCGGTGCGCTCCCATTACCGCACCCTCAAAGCGTTCGGACAGGACAATACGAAAAAAGCGTTTGATGTTTCGGAAACGATCGGGTAGTCACTCTCACCCGTTTCCGGTACATCCGGGAACGATTGGGCTAAGAAAGACGTTGATACGCTTGATCACGATAGATGGACGGCTCAGGCCGTCCGGCACCCGAGGAAGCTATGCCAAAAATGAAAACCCATCGCGGCGCCGCTAAGCGATTTAAAATTACCAAGAGTGGTAAGGTTAAGTATCGCCGTGGCTATCGCAGTCATATTCTGACCAAGAAATCACAAAAACGTAAGCGCCAGCTTCGCAAGGACGGTTATCTCAACAAGACCGACGCCAAGCGAATCAAGCAGCTGCTTCCGTATTCGTAATTAGAGAGGTGTTCACATGCCGCGCGTTAAACGAGGAGCCAAGGCTCGCCGCCGCCGAAAGAAGATCCTAAAAGCCGCAAAAGGCTATTACGGAGGCCGGCGCCGCCTTTTCAAAAACGCCAAAGAAACGGTGCACCGGGCTTGGCAATATGCCTACCGTGACCGCCGCCAGCGCAAGCGTCAGTTTCGCCGGCTTTGGATCACCCGCATCAATGCGGCCGCACGCCAGAACGACATGAGCTACAGCAAGTTTATGGGCGGACTGGGCAAAGCCAACGTCGAACTCGACCGCAAGGTCCTGGCCGACATGGCCGTCTTCGACCCCGAAGGATTTACCAAGGTCGTGGAGACGGCGCGAGAGGCCCTGGGCTAGCCCCGAGTCTCATCGAAGAGCTGCGTCGCCCCGCACGGATTCCGTTGCGGGGCGTCGCTATTTCTTGTAACTGCAGAGAGTAAGAGAGTGAGAAAGTAAGAGAGTGAGATAAAAGCAGTTGCAGTATCTAACTCTCTCACTTTCTGACTTTCTAACTTTCTTTACTGTCAATGTCGTGAAAGCACAGACGCACGGGCCCCCAAGCTAGCGCCAATAAGTCACACGAGATCATAATGAATGTTTCAGAACTCGAAGAACAACTCCAGCAACTCGCCGAGCAAGCTGTCGGGGAGCTCGAGGGCGCCGAGCACAACGAGGACGCCATCCAGATCAAGAACCGGTATCTGGGCCGAAAGGGCAGCGTCCAGGAGCTGATGAAGCTCATCGGCCAGCTGCCCAACGAGGACAAGCCGGCCGCCGGTCAGGCGTCCAACCGCGCCAAGACGCTCATCCAAGAGGCCTACGAGGAGCGCGTCGACCAGCTCGAGCAGGAAGAGCTCGCCGAGCGGCTGCGCAGCGAGCGCATCGACGTCACGCTGCCCGCGCGCACCCCGGCGGTGCGCGGCGGCCACCCGCTCGAGGAGATGAACGACGAGCTGGTCGCGATCCTCGGCGAGATGGGCTTCGAGGTCGCCGAGGGCCCGGAGGTCGAAGAGGACTTCTTCAACTTCGAGGCGCTCAACTTCCCGCCGGACCACCCCGCGCGCGACATGCAGGATACCTTCGTGCTCGAGGACGGCCGGCTGCTGCGCACCCACACCTCGCCGGTCCAGATCCGCACCATGATGGCCTACGAGCCGCCGGTGCGCGTCATCTCGCCGGGCAGGGTGTACCGCTGCGACGCCGACGTCACCCACAGCCCGGTCTTCCACCAGATCGAGGGGCTGCTGGTCGACGAAGACGTCACTTTTGCCGACCTGAAGGGCACGCTGCACCACTTCGTCGGCCGCGTCTTCGGCGAGGGCACCCCGCTGCGGTTTCGGCCCAGCTACTTCCCGTTCACCGAGCCCAGCGCCGAGATCGACATCGGCTGCATCTTCTGCGAGGGCGCCGGCTGCCGAATCTGCAGCCACACCGGCTGGCTCGAGATTATGGGCGCCGGCATGGTCGACCCCAACGTCTTCGAGGCGGTCGGCATCGACCCCGAGCGCTACACCGGCTACGCCTTCGGCATGGGCGTCGAGCGGATCGCGATGCTCAAGCTGGGCGTCAGCGACATCCGGATGTTCTTCGAGAATGACGTGCGCTTCCTCCGCCAATTCTGACAACACACACGCTCGATCAACCCGGACGATCGCTTCTCGTGGAACCAAACCGTAGCCGGGGGTAAGCACAATCGAGGCGCCGCTAGGCGCCCTCGATGAAGCGCACCCTCGGTTAGGGGCGCCGCTCTAAACGCCCCAAACACAACACACCACAAGCTAGATTTACGAGAACCAAATAATTAGGCAGACACAATGAAAATCACCTGGAAATGGCTCCAACAATGGGTAGATCTCGACGGCCTCGACATCGACGAGGTCGTCGATCGCCTGACGATGGCCGGCCTGGAGGTCGACGGCGTCGAGCGGCTCGGTGAGGGCTCCGACGATATCGTCGTAGCGCGCATCGAGCGCATCCGCGAGCACCCCAACGCCGACAAACTCGTGCTCTGTGACGTCGAGTATGGCGGCGACGAGCTCACGCAGGTGGTGTGCGGGGCCAAGAATATGGGCGAGGGCGACCTGGTGCCCCTGGCGCTTCCGGGCAGCCAACCTCCGGGTGTCGACTTCGAGATCGTCTCGCGCAAGGTGCGCGGGGAGATGTCCAGCGGCATGCTGTGCAGCGCCGAGGAGCTCGACTTGGCCGAGGAGTCCGCCGGGCTGATGATCCTGCCCGCGGACTTCGAGATCGGCCGGCCGGTCTTCGAGGCGCTCGATCTCAAAGACGCGGTCATCGAGATCGACCTGACCCCCAACCGGCCCGACTGCCTGGGCCACAGGGGCGTCGCCCGCGATCTGGCCGCGCTCTACGACCGTGAGCGTCGCCGGCCGGCCCACTTCGGTGAGCAGCCGGCCTGGGAGTCGACCGATGATACGAAACAGGCCGCCGAGGCCGCGGGCCTGCACGTCGAGGACGCCGAGGGTTGTCCGCGCTATCTCTTCGCGGTCATCGAGGGCGTCGAAGTCGGGCCGAGCCCGACCTGGCTGAAGACGCGCCTGGCGGCGCTGGGCCTTCGCAGCGTCAACAATATCGTCGACGTGACCAACTACGTGCTGATGGACGTCAATCAGCCGCTGCACGCCTTCGATCTCGACAAGCTCCAGGGCCCCGAGATCCGCGTGCGCCGCGCCGAGGCCGGCGAGAAGATGACCGGCATCGATCACAACGAATACGAGCTCGACCCCGAGGACCTGGTGATCGCCGACGCCGAGCGGCCGGTGGCGATCGCCGGTGTGATGGGCGGCGTGGACACCGAGGTCAGCGAGACGACCTCGCGCATCCTGCTCGAATGCGCCTATTTCGACCCCACCACCGTGCGAAAGAGCGCGCGGCGCCACGCGCTGCACACCGACTCGAGCCACCGCTTCGAGCGTGGCATCGATCCGGCAGCGCTGCCCGAAGCGCTCGCCCACGCGGTGCACCTATTGCTCGATGTGCACGAGGGCACCGACGCGGAGCCTACAGTGCGCCTGGGAGTGGCTGAGCAGGCCAAAGCCGGCATCGATCAGCCGGCGACGACTCGGCTCGACCGAGATCACTCCAGGCGCGTCCTGGGCACGGACGTCAGCGACGAGCAAGTCGTCGACTACCTCAGCTCCATCGGCGTGAATCTCGAAGATGACGGCGACGCCTGGATCTGCGAGTTGCCCACGTTCAGGCCCGACCTGACGCGCCCCATCGACCTGGTCGAGGAAGTCGCGCGGCTTTACGGCTACGATGCCATCGAGGCCACGCTGCCGCGCGCGCCGATGGGCTTTAGCCATTCGCTCAAAGAGGGCACCGAATACCCGCCGACGATCGTCGACCGCGCCGAGCGCGACCTTCTGGGCAAGATGCGCACCCAATTGCTGTCCTACGGGCTGTACGAGGTCGTCAACTACGGCTTTATGTCCGACGACGACCTCGACGCGCTGAACATCGCCGACGATGACCGGCGCCGCGAGACGGTGGTCCTGGCGAATCCGCTCATCGCCGCCGACCGTTTCATGCAGACCACCTTGCTGCCCGGCCTGCTCGACAATCTGGCCACCAACCTCGCCCAGCGCTCCAGCGACGTGGCGCTCTTCGAGACCGGCAGGCGCTACTTCCCCGATCGCGAGCGGCCCACGCTCGCGTTGCTTCTGAGCGGACGCCAGTTGCGCCACTGGAGCGGCGACAAGGAGTGGGACTTCTTCGACCTCAAAGGACTCATCGAGGCGATCGCGGGCCCCTTCGACACCGCCAGTCTGCGCTGGGATGTGCCCGAGACCCTCGAGCCGTATATGCATCCGGGCGTGCAGGCCTCCTGGTCGAGCCTCGACAAGACCATCGCCTGTGCCGGACAATTGCACCCGGCGGTCGCGGCCGAGATGGAGATCGACCAGGACGTCTACCTGGCCGAGGTGCACCTGGACAGCCTCTTCGGGCTGGGCCGGCCGACCCAGCGCTTCGCGCCGATGTCGCGCTTCCCGGCGGTCACCCGCGACTTCGCGCTCATCTACGGAACCGACGAGGCCTACTCGCAGATCGAGGAGGCCATCGAGGAGTTGGCCGTCCAGAATGAGGCGTTCGGAGAGCTGCTGGAGTCCTACGATCTCTTCGACGTGTACACCGGCGAGCAGGTCGCCGACGAGATGCGCTCGCTGGCGCTGACCGTGGTGTATCGCTCCCCCGAGCAGACCCTCACGGACAGCGATATCGAGCAGGCCGACCGCACCCTGGTCGAGTGGCTCGAGGAGCAAGTCGACGCGACGCTTCGTTGAGTGCAGTGACGCGAAGTTCTTGCTTTACGCCAAGTTTGCGCCCTGAAGTTGCGTGGCCGGCTAACGCAAATGTTCTTGGTTCTTGGTTCTTGGTAAAAGCGATCGACGATACGTACCAAGAACCAAGAACCAAGAACCAAGAACCAAGAACCTAAACGTCATGCAGCCAAGCGCAGCGCAGGCGCAAGGATCTCGGCAACCACAAGCTTCGCGTAAGGCGCCTTAACCGACTCATTTATCTGTGTTTCTGGCGCATTTACAATGTTGCTCCTTGAATAAAGCGATAGCAGCGTCTACAAAATGTGTGGTGAATTGAGGAGCGATGAAACCATCGATCGTCCTCGATGAATTGCAAAAATTCTGTTGTAAGTTTCGAATTTTTCGAGGACGGGAGAAGTAGTCCATGACGATGACAAAGGCCGGTCTTGTGGACACTGTCTATGAGAGTGTAGGCGTCACGAAGAAGGAAGCTTCCGACTACGTGGACACTGTGCTCGAGACGATCAAAGAAACGCTGGAAGAGGGCGACGAGCTCAAAATCAGCGGGTTCGGCAAGTTCGAGGTTCGCCACAAAGGCGAGCGCGTCGGACGCAACCCGCGCACCGGGGTCGAGATCATGATCCCGGAGCGCAAAGTGCTTCGCTTCAAGGTAAGCCAGGTGCTCAAAGACGAGTTGAACGGCGAACTCGAAGAATGAGCTGAGCCGTCCGTCTAACCAGCCCGCAATTGTTTGCGCAGTAATAGGAGCCAGCCGGATGAGCCACCTGGACGCCGTCGAGATTCCCGACAAGACCTACTTCAAGATTGGGGAGGTCGCCAAGCTATTGGACCTGGAGCCGTATGTTCTTCGTTATTGGGAGAGCGAGTTCGACGTGCTCGACCCGGACAAGACCGACAGCGGCCAGCGCACCTACCAGCGCGACGATATCGAGCTGATCTTCCAGATCCGCAACCTCCTATACAACGAGATGTTCACCATCGCCGGCGCTCGGCGCCAGCTCGAGTTGGAGCGCGAGGGCAAGCCTTGTTACTTCAACAGCGAGGCCGCCGAGGAGGGCGCCTCGAGCGAAGATCGCGAGCAGATCGAGCAGGTCGAGCAACTCGAGGCCGAAAATGGCGAGCTGCGCGAGCAAATCGAGACGCTGGCGGCGCGCCTCGAAGACAAGGACGACCAGCAGACCGATATGTGGGAGGCTCGCCTGGAGTCGCAGCGCGACGAGATCGAGGCATTGGAGCGAGAGCTCGCCGCCGCCCGTGAGACCATCGCCCAGCTCGAGGCCAATGCCAACAGCGACGCGCCGGGCACGTCGGTCGATCCTCAACTATTGCAGGGACTGCGCCAGCAAATCGAAGGACTCGCCCGTCTGGGTCAGCGACCGGTATGATACGAGCGGATAAGCACAACGTTGGTCGACCATAGAGCGAGAAGTATTTGGGCCGCGGCGTCTCGTCGCGGCCCTTTTTTGATCGCTCATTATTTTATATCGGATGCCCTGTCACGCATCTTGCACGTTTCTAAGTCGACGCGAGGTGCGCGGCTCGAAGAACGCAGGCTGCAGACAAGGCTTTCGGTCCGAGCGGCAACCGGTGGGAAGAAGATGCTCCTGCCGCACGTTCCTCGGGTAGACAGCGCCTGACAGTGTGCTCGAGGGTCGAGCTGAGTCAATCAGACGGCCCGAGAGCTCGTCACATAACGCGGCCGTGGTCGTCACGGATCCGGCGGCGAGACGAGCGAAAGTGGTGCAAGTTTTTCACAGTGCATGACATCGCTGTCATGGTATCGACCGTTGAGCCTCCGAAGAGCTCAGCTCTCGGTCCATACCGAGCACGAATATAACTCGAGTCATGAGTACTCTAGTTAGTTTTGAAGCGCGTGTCGAGAAATCGAGCTAATGCCGACGTACTGCGGTTGAGCGGGCGTCGACGCTCGAAGGCCGAGTGCAGGTTCCTCGAAGGGCAGGGCAGACGATATGACCCAACGATCACAGGTGGCGGAAGTGGCCGATTCAGATTCGAAGAAGAGCGCGCAAGAGCGTAAGGATCTCATCGCCGAGCGAACCAAGCGGCGCAGGGAAGCCCGCCTCAAGAATACGCGCGTCGAGTCGTGGCGAGATCTCGACCCCGTCAAGATGTACCTCAAGGGCATCGGAGAGGTCGGGCTGCTCAATCGCGCAGGCGAGGTCTCCGTGGCCAAGGAGATCGAAGCCGGCCGCGAAGAGGTCTATGACATCATCGTACGCAGCCGCGCGGGCATCGAGATGATCCTGGAGCTGCCCGAGCGCCTCAAAGACGGCAGCGCACGGGCACGGGAGGTCTTCGACGAGTATACGCCCAGCGCCGACGACAGTGATCTTCCTGTCGCACCCAAGGTCTTCGACCGCTTTCCTCCCGTCGAGCGCGCCTGGAAGAAGGTCCAGCGTGAAAAGGCCAAGCTGGCTGCTCTGCACGACGAAGACGCCGATCAAAAGGCGCTGGAGAAAGCCCAGAAAAAGCTCGACAAGGCTCAGGCCAAGCTCGAAGAGGTCATCGACGGCTGCCTTTTGTCGCAGCGCTTCTTCAACGAGATCGCCAACCGCTTCAAGGAGGCGATGAACAACGTCCACCGCTGCCAGCGGCGCATCTCGGAGCGATTCCGCAAGGCCTACGTGCGCCGCGACGAGCTCGAAGAGTTGATCTTGAGCCGCAAGGAAGGCCGCGATATCGACTACTCGAAGCTGCCCTTCGACGAGCGGTACCTCGAGCAGACCATGCAGGTCATCGAGTCGTCGCGCGGCATCATCCGCAGCATCGAAGAGCAATTTCACCTCGAGTGCGACGAGCTCTCCGAGGTGGTCGGTCGCATCAAGGCCGGCGAGCGCCGTGCCGATCGCGGCAAGGCCGAGATGATCCGCGCGAACCTGCGCCTGGTCGTCTCCATCGCCAAAAAATACGTCAACCGCGGCATGCACTTTCTGGATCTGATCCAGGAGGGCAACCTCGGGCTGATGCGCGCGGTCGAAAAATTCGAATACCACCGCGGCCACAAATTCTCGACCTACGCGACCTGGTGGATTCGCCAGGCGATCACCCGCGCGATCGCCGACCAGGCGCGCACCATTCGTATCCCGGTGCATATGATCGAGACCATCAACCGTATCTCGCGCACCGGCCGCGAGCTCGAGCAGGAGCTCGGCCGCGAGCCCAACCCCGAGGAGATCGCCGAGAAGCTCGAGATGGAGGTCGACTCGGTGCGCCGCGCGCTGCGCATCTCGCGCCACCCGATTAGCCTGGAGACGCCGGTCGGCGACGAGGACGACAGCCAACTGGGCGACTTCATCGAAGACGAGTCCGCCCCCGACCCGGCCGAAGAGGCGTTCACCCAGAACCTCAAGGACGAGACCATCGGCCTGCTGGCCTCGTTGACCCCGCGCGAGGAGAAGATCTTGCGCATGCGCTTCGGCATCGGCGAGAAGACCGACCACACCCTCGAAGAGGTCGGCCAGGACTTCAACCTGACCCGCGAGCGCATCCGCCAGATCGAGGCCAAAGCCCTCCAAAAGCTGCGCCAGCCCGACCGGGCCAACGAATTGAAGATCTTCTACGAAAACTAAAACCCCTCCACATGCTCATTCGACTCAAATCCAAACCATAACTGGGGGTAAGCCGACACCGGACGCGCCCCCGGCGCGACCGGTGTGGCGCACCCCCAGAGAGGGTCACCGCTCACACACGTACATTTCTCCTTCTACGGCCCCATCCCCACCCACTCCGACCCATCCGGCCCGACCTCCTTCTTCCAGATAGGCACGACCTCTTTAAGCCGATCGATGGCCCACTGGCACGCCTCGAACGCCGTGGCGCGGTGTGGGCTGGACACGGCGATGACCACCGCCTTCTCGCCGATGTCGAGCTTGCCGTAGCGGTGGTGGATGGCGATCTGGGCGTCTTCCCAGCGCGAGGCGACCTCCTCGCCGGTCTCGACGAGCTTGTCGAGGGCCATCTCCAGGTAGGTCTCGTACTCCAAAAAGGACACCGAGCGGTCACCGGTGTGGTCGCGCACCACGCCCTCGAAGAGCACGATGGCGCCGGCCTCCGAGCGACTGACGTGGTCGCGCACCCGGTCGGTGTCCAGCGCCCCCCGCGTGATGCGAAACGCCCCCGAGACATCCTCGAGCTCGGTCGGCTCGTTTTCCCCATCTCCCGAACCTCCCGAGACCGGCGGAATCAACGCCACCTCGTCGTCGGCAGCCAGCCGCGTCGAGTCGTCCACGAAGTCACGGTTGACCGCCACGCGCACGAAGCTGCGCATTTTGGACAGCTCCGGGTGGCGGGTGGTGAGGGCGTCCCATAGATCTGCGACGGTGGCCTCGCTAGGGAGCTCGATGGTCTCTTCGGAGCGGCCGATCTTTTCTCTGAGGCCGGCGAAATATTTTATGTTTAGGTTCATGGTTTCTTTGGGGCGTTCGGGGTTCGTGAGGCTGTCCGTGGGTGCGCTTCACCGGTCGCGCCTTCGGCGCACCCGGTTATGCTTACCCACGGCTATGGTTTGGTTGGCAGCGTGGCGGTCGTATGGGCGGCTCGTTTCGCGGGGCTGTCGTACGGGCGGCTCGTTTCGCGGGGCTGTCGTACGGGCGGCTCGTTTCGCGGGGCGGGCATGCGGGCCTCTGGTCTATCCCGGACGCGCGACCTTCACGAGACCAAACCATACCCGGGGGTAAGACTCGGCGCTTTTTGCCGAGACGCACCCCCGGTAAGGGTCGCCGCTCATCGATCTTCTCTTTTTTTGACACTTCCGATTTATCCGGCACCATATACTTAAATATCGCACGGACGCGATTCGCAGGACACCAAGGAAGGTTCCATGCCAAGCTCGATCCACCGAAATCCACGCCCGCCGAAGACCGGACCGGAGCCCACGCTTCGTTACGGGGACACCTTTGGCAATTACGTCATCAACGGCTTCGCCGGCAAGGGCGCCACGAGTTTCGTGTACGAGGCGCGCCCGCGAGACAGCTTCGAGCGCGTCGCCGTCAAGGTGCTCCACCCGCACCTGCTGGCCGATCCCTCCAAGCGCCGCAAATTCTACCAGGAGGCGCGCATCATGATGCGTATGCGCCACCAGAATATCGTGCGCTTCAAGGAGATCGTCGAGATCGACCGGCACGTGGCCTACGTCATGGAGTATATCGATGGGGTCACCCTGGAGGAATGGATGGCGACCGAGGCGCAGCAAGCCGACCAGCTCGAGCTGGCGTGTCTGTTCTGCGATATCCTGCGCGGGTTGACCCACGCCCACCGCCACGGCGTGGTCCACCGGGATATGAAGCCGGCCAACGTGCTGATTACGCAGGATCAAGGCCGCTATGTCGCCAAGATCATCGACTTCGGCCTGGCCCGCTTCGCCGACCAGCCCATCAGCCAGCAGGAGCGCTCCAAGATCGCCGGGACGGCCGCGTATATCTCGCCCGAGGAGGTCACCGACCCGGACAGCGTGGGCCACTCCAGCGATCTCTATAGCCTGGGCGTGATGCTCTACGAGGCGGCCTGCGGCAAGCGGCCATTCGACGGGGACAGCGCCCGCGACTTACTCGAGGCGCACGCCCACAGTGAGCCCGCCCGCCCCAGCGACGTCAACCCGAACGTCTCGCCGGAGTTCGAGGAGGTCATCATGCGCACCCTGAGCAAGCGCCCGGACCGGCGCTTCGACTCGGCCCCGCAGATGATCCAGGCGCTCGAGACCGCCATTCAAAAGGCGATGCGCGCCGAGATGGAGCAGGTCGCCCTGGAGAGCGCGGCGACCACCGAGTGGACGCGCAGCGAGGCCGGCGACGCCGCCAAACGCCGCAGCGCCATGATGCTCTACCTGATGATGTGCATGCGCGCGATGTTCTCGGTGATGGCCTCCACCGGCGCCAAGCCCAACGGCGACGCGAGCGATCCCCACCACCTCAACCGCACTCCCGATCAGAGCGGGATCTTTCCGATGCCGTGAGGTTTCTTGGTTTCTTGAATTCTTGGTTGTTGGGGATTGCTGCGCGATCGCACTGGTACGGTTGCTGGGAGTGGCAGCAGGTGGGTTTCTTGGTTTAGGGTTTCTTGGTTTAGGGTTTCTTGGTTTAGGGTTTCTTGGGTTGTGGGCCTTTGCTGTTCAACCCTCCCTGCGGTGACTCTCAAAAAGCGTATGAGTGTGGTTTTGAGGAGAACCCCGGACGGCAAGGATCCAAGAAACCCGAAACCAACGCAGTTCAACCCCCCTGCGGGACTCTCAAAAAGCGTGTGAGTGTGGTTGTGCGCAGACCCGCGGACGGCAAGGATCCAAGAAACCCGAAACCAACGCTGTTCAACCCTCCCTGCGGTGACTCTCAAAAAGCGTATGAGTGTGGTTTTGAGGAGAACCCCGGACGGCGAGGATCCAAGAAACCCGAAACCAACGCAGTTCAACCTCCCTGCGGGACTCTCAAAAAGCGTCTGAGTGTGGTTATGCGCAGAACCGCGGACGGCGAGGATCCAAGAAACCCGAAACCAATTTTTGAGCGACCAATTCCGGAGGCCGCGCTGATCGGCTCGTGGAGGGTCTCAGAGGCGGTTTTGGGGCGCAAACCCGCGTTCGCTTGACTCTGAAGTGCGTTTCGATAGAGTTGGCACGTTAGACGAGCAGCAGAAATATGCGCCCGAAAAGCGTCAAAACTCCATATTTTCGAGGGGTTCAGCTTCTGGGGCTCGTCATTCGGTGGGGAAAGTCCAAGGTCCGCGCCACATGACATTTTGTATGCGCCTGCCAAGTCGGGCGCTCGTAGTGGCTCCATTTCTGAGATTTGCTTAAAAAGGTATTGAACATGAAGAAGACGACGACGTTCCTGAGGCTCCTGGCCTCGCTTTGTTTGATCGCGGGCCTGTCGGCTTTTGCGGTTGCTTGTGGTGACGATGACGGCGGCGGATCCGATTGCGCCAGCGGCGAGGTCTTCGCCTCGGGCCCTGGAATCGACGACGGCTGCTACCAAACCTGTGAGACCGCCGACGACTGCGACGAGGCCGGCGCTAGCTGCGATCCTGCCGGTGACGACGTCAATATCTGTGTGGTCGACGAAGACGCCAATAACGACACGGACGCCGGTCCCGACGGTGGCGAGCCGGACGGTGGCGAAGAGGATGCAGGACCGCAATTCGGTAGTCAGAGCTGCGGAGAGGTCTTCGAATGCACGATTTACTGTGAGGACCAAACTTGCCTCGACGATTGTATGGCTGACGGCAGTGAAGAAGGGGTGGCAGGGGTTGAAGCCATTAATCAGTGCTTCGCCGACAACTGCCAGAATGCCGACGATTCGCTTGCTTGCTTGAACGAGCAGTGCGCAGACGAGTACACCGGCTGCTTCGATTGCGCAGACGGTGAATCCGTCGCATTTAATGTCGGCTTTAGCTGTCAGACATTCTGTGACTCTGACGACGACTGCAGCGGCGAGGAGTTCTGCGACGAGCTTTATCTCGAAGCGAGCGGCGCGAGCGTATGCACCTACGATCGCAGCGCTTACGGAGACGCCTGCGCGGAGGACGACGATTGCCCGGCGCCTGAAGGTTCGGTTGGCGCTGGAATCTGCGCTGGCGAAGATGATGGTTTTCCCGGCGGCATGTGCCTCGGCGCCGGCTGCGAGGCTGGCTCTTACGGATTCGACGTGGGTCCGCAGACTGGCTGTGGCACCGACGCCGCTTGCCTAGGAGACGGGCAAGGTAACACCATGTGCCAGGCCATGTGCACCAGCAATGCTGATTGCCCGCGCTCCGACGACGAGGAGTATGCCTGTACCGTCTACCAGACCTTCGGTGACGAATTGTTCGGCCTTTGCGAACCGGCATGCTCGGCCGACTCTGATTGTGACGGTAGCGGTCGTTGCAATAACTTGGGCTACTGCGAGACTTCCTGCTCGGACATGCAGGATCCCACTTGCGAAGAGATCGGAGGAACTTGTGACGATGACGACTACTGCGTCTTCCAAGACGACGGTGGCAACGGTGGCGGCGACGACGCCGGTCCGGATGCCGGAGCCGACGCTGGTTCGGACGCCGGAACGGACTCCGACGCCGGAACGGACTCCGACGCCGGAACGGACTCCGACGCCGGAACCGATTCCGACGCCGGACTCGACGCCGGTTGAGCGACAGCAATAGCTGAAGCTTGATTGAGCAAAGCCGCCGGGCGATTTTCGCCCGGCGGCTTTTTTTGTGTGTGGGGGCCCATGGTGGTGGGCTTCGTTGGGAGCTCCTGACGGGTCGAGGTCAGTTGCCCTCTCGTGGTGTTCTTGGTTTTTGGTTCTTGGTTCTTGGTTCGTGGTGAAAGCCGGTACGGGTGGCGATTGGGAAACAGAGACTCGACTGGAGAAAGCCCCGTCTGAGTACCTTCTGAGGCCGGTTTTTAGCCTTTCTTGAAAAAAGTACGCAACGATTCGGCCGTCTCTGCCGAAAACCATAGTAGGGGAAGCTTTGGATGCTTCGCGGACTATGGAGACGAAATGGCATCGTTTGGAGACGGCGGAATCAAGCGGTTTTTGACCAAGTATAGTGACTTGGGATTGGCGTTTTTGGTGGTGGGGATCATCGGGATGATGATCGTGCCGCTGCCGACCTTCCTGCTCGACCTGCTTTTGACCTTGAATATCACCATGGCGGTGACGCTGCTGATGGTGAGTCTGTATATCCCCAGCGCGCTCAAGATCAGCGCGTTTCCGGCGTTGTTGCTGATTACGACCTTGTTTCGGCTGGCGCTGAACGTCTCGTCGACGCGGCTGATCTTGTTGGACGCCGACGCCGGTGAGGTGATCGAGTCGTTCGGGGAGTTCGTGGTGTCGGGCAACTTCGTGGTCGGCGCGGTGATCTTTTTGATCCTGACGCTGATCCAATTCATCGTCATCGCCAAGGGTAGTGAGCGCGTCTCGGAGGTCGCCGCGCGCTTTACCCTCGACGCGATGCCCGGCAAGCAGATGTCCATCGACGCCGACCTGCGCGCCGGCGCCTTCGACCTGGACGAGGCGCGGCGCAGGCGCTCGCTGGTCCAGCGTGAGAGCCAACTGTACGGCGCGATGGACGGCGCCATGAAGTTCGTCAAGGGCGACGCCATCGCCAGCGTGATCATCACCTCCATCAACATCATCGCCGGGATGATCATCGGGATCATGCAAAACGGCATGTCCGCCGGGGAGGCCGCCTCCATCTACACGCTGCTGACCATCGGCGACGGCCTGGTCAGCCAGATCCCCGCGCTGCTCATCTCGACGACCGCCGGCATCATCGTCACGCGTGTGGCCTCCGACGACGAGGACGCCGACCACCTGGGCGGCGACATCTTCTCGCAGATCATCGCCCAGCCCAAAGCGATCGCCATCGCCGGCGGTCTGTTGTGGGTGCTGGCCGTGGTGCCCGGACTCCCGACGCTGCCGTTCGTGGTGATGGGCAGCTGCGTGGGGCTGGCCGCCTGGGGGCTGATGCGCTCGGAGCATGTCGAGGCCGGGGCGCTGACCCAGGAGGAGGCCGAGCAGGTCGAGGAGGTCGAGCAGGAGGCCAAATCCGGCGCGCGCCAGGCCAGGGCGATGATCCCGGCGGTCACCCCGTTGAGCCTCGAGATCGGCAAGGCGCTGGCCGCCGAGATGAGCGAGGAGCGCGAGAAGTGGCTGCGCAATATGATCCCCTCGATGCGAGAGGGCGTCTTTCATGAACTCGGCGTCAAAGTCCCGGGCGTGCGCGTGCGAGCCGGCTCGGGCCGCTGCCACGCGCGCCAATTCGTCGTCAGCATCGACGAGGTGCCCGTACAGACCGCCGAGATTCCCCAGGGGCGTGTATTGTGCAATGAGGAGCCCGATAGCCTGAGCGTCTTCGAGATCGCCGCCCAGCCGGCCACACACCCGGTGACTGGCCAGCCGGCCAGTTGGATCGACGCCGCCGATTGCGACACCGTCGAGTCGGCGGGCTATACCACCTGGGACGTGGCCGGCTATATCTTGCTGCGGGTCACCGGCGCCCTCAAGGACAACGCGCGCGAATTCGTGGGGCTCCAGCAGGTCCAGCAGATGCTCGACCAGCTCGAGGGGCCGTACCCGGCGACCGTCCAGGAGGTCGTCCCCAAGCTCATTGCGCTGCCCGAGTTGACCGACATTCTGCGCCGACTGGCCGAGGAGGGCATCTCGCTGAGGAATTTGCCGCGCATCCTCGAGGTGCTCGCCGACCGCGCCCAACAGGTCAAAGACCCGGTCGCGCTCACCGAGGAGGTGCGCAGCGGGTTGAGCCGCTATATCACTCACAAATACGCCGGCGCCGACGGAAGCGTGGTGGTCTACGTGGTCGACCGGGAGGTCGAGGAGACCGTCAGCGGCGCGATCCGCCAGACCGACGAGGGCAACTTCCTGGCGCTGCCGCCCGACGTCACCCAAAAGCTGATGGCTGCGGTCCGCGAGCAGGTTGCCAACGACCTCGAGTCCGGCCGCGAGCCGATCATCCTGACCGACCAGCGGGTGCGTCGCTATGTGCGCAAGTTGGTGTCCCTGGAGATCCCCAACGCGGTGGTCTTGTCCTACCAGGAGCTCGACCCGGCGCTGCGCATCCAGCCGATCGGGCGGATCGAGCTTTGATTGTCCTCCATCGGTGCCAGGTCATCTTGGCCTGGATCCAGGGCTGGTGGAGCTTTAAGGATTTAAGCGTCGGGTTGGGGCGCGCAGCGAAAGTTGGGGCGCGTTCGCTCCGTCGACGCCGGCGCCCGCTCCGTCGGCGCCGAACGTGGTCCATGCTGCGACCTCATGGACACGCTACGGCGAAGGACGGAGCCTTCGCGGCGAGCACGGAGGCTGCGCGCCCCAACCTCATCCATCGCGGCGGTTATTTTCTTAAACTTCCAGATGGCCTGGCACCGATTAATCGTCGTCGCCTTCGTCGTCGTCCAGCTGCGCCTGGTCGTTGTCGGCGGTGCGCGCCTGACGGGACGGGCCTCGGAAGGCGGCGATGCCGTGCGCGCCGCCCAGGGTGCGCTGGATGGTGAGCGCGAGGTTTTCGCGGTCGCGGTCGACGTCGGCAGCCGGCTCGTCGAGATGGGTCTGCAGGAGCTTCTGGTTGAACCACATCGTCTCACCGGTGGGGGCGTAGACGAGCTTGGCCTGGAAGTGGCTGACCACGCATGGCGAGGCTTTGTCGGAGGTAGCGGCGTCGGCGGCCGAGCCCCGGCGATCCACGTCGGCCTGCGGGTTGTACTCGGTCGGATCGACCCGGCAATTGGTCTCGGTGTGGTAGACGACTTCGCCGAAGAGCAGGGCCTGGGCGGGGAGATCGCCTTGTTCGTAGAGGCGTCGAATGGTCTCGACCTCCAGCGCGTCCTGGCCGCCGGAGGCGTCGGCGGGCTCGAAATAGCGTGACAGCGGAGAGCGCAGTAAGACGCCGTCGTCGAATTCTTTGGCGATATCGTGCTCGGTCAAATGCTGGCGAAACGCTCGCGGCTCGACCACCTCGAATCCGTCTTCACGAAGCGCGTCGACCGCGCTCTGCTCGCTGGCCTCGATCACCTCGTCGATCTGCTCGTCGGAGAGGCTGAAGCTTCCCAGCGCATAAAACGGCACCACCGCGATGCGCGGGATCTGCTTCTTCTCGAAGGCCGGGCGCACGCCGACGTTGGGCGCGCTCGCACAACTGATGGCGGCCAGAGCGATCGCCGCGATTAGAACTCGTGCCACTGTGGAGACGGCAGAAATTTTCATCGGATCCGTTGGTTGGGTTGAGGGTTTCTTGGTTGAGGGTTTCTTGGTTGAGGGTTTCTTGGTTGAGGGTTTCTTGGTTGAGGGTTTCTTGGTTGAGGGTTTCTTGGTTGAGGGTTTCTT
>CAYLTX010000034.1:0-50009 GCA_964386725.1 uncultured Bradymonadales bacterium
CGTGGGCGAGAGGTGACTCGGCGACAGACGAATGTACGGGGCCATCCCAGCCGCCGACCCGACTTTGGAACGCGGCCTGCGCCACCGAGGCCGCGCGGCGGTTTCTGGGCGATTCATTCGAGCCCGACACAGCTATCCGAGGCCTGCGGGCGAGTCGCTGGCCGGGCAGGCTGGACAGACGCGTCATCGAGGAGCCCCGAGCCGGCGATGCCTCCCGCGCGCACGCGTACTTCTTCGATGCAGCTCATAATCCCGACGGCGCAGCGGTCCTCTTCGACTTTCTCGAGGAGCGTGGCCTCCAGATCGGAGCGGTGGTCTGTGGCGCGATGAAGAATAAAGACGTGCCCGGCATCTTTGCGCGTCTTTCGGCCACCTGGCCGGTCTTTGCGTGTGTGCTCGAGTCCGAGCGAAGCGCGTCTGCCGAGCAACTCGCCGATGCGCTGGCCTCGAAAGATCACCGCGCGACCGGGACGACCGCCGAGATGCTCGAGCGCGCGCAGTCGGTGGCCGGCGCGGCCGACGAGGGGTCTCATATTCTGGTCTTTGGCTCCATCTACTTGCTCGGCGAGTGCTTCGGAGCGCTCGGCCTCGAGCCGGATAGCCTCGTGACAAACCGCTGAGAATGCGCCCAAGTCCGCCCGTGATGGCCGACGATTGCAAAGGGCGTCGCGGTGCTTAGCTTGACCTTCGATGTCACCTAAGAGGTCTGAAGAGCGGAGTAGGTTATGAGCGAAGAAGAAGAAGAGTTTGAAGATCCGAAATCGACCGACTTTCACGGCCGGAAGCGAGAGTTGCTCAAACTCGGCCTCGAGCAGGGCGAACTCAGCTGGAACGATATTCGGAAGGCGCTGCCCGAAGAGCATATGAGCAATACCGAGCTCGAGGTGCTGGTATTCACCTGTAAGAATATGGGCATCGAGATCACCGGGTCGCGCTGACACCACACGCTGCATACTGAGTTGCATAGAGAGCAAAAAGCCCGGCTCCCTCGAAAGGGAGCCGGGCTTTTTGTGATCGGTGAGCTAGCATCTACTGGTTACGCTCGCCCCAGAAGCTTCCGTCGACTTCGGCGGTGTAGTCGCTGGTGAACTGGATGCGTACGTCCCAGTCGCATTGCATCTCCTCGTCCTCTCCACCCAGGTGCTGGATGTAGGGAAGCGGCTCGTTGGGCCAGTTGGGCGGATACTGCTCGGGCTGCGAGATGGTGCAGTTGTCGCCCGTGCCGATGCGGAAGACCTCGTCGCCGTCCGCGACCAAGTTCTCCGAGGCGTAGTCGCGCAATTGCGCGCCGGCTTGGTCGATCAAATTGTCACACAGATCGTAGGTGATCTGGTACGTGCTGCTGCCCGAGTCACTGTTTACGGAGCTCGCCACGGCATCACAGTCGATCATCTCCTTGAGGGCGAGTTCGAGGCTATCACAGGGGAGGTTGTCGCTGCTGCCGCAGGAGTTCCCGAAGATTTCGGGCAGCACGACCCTTTCGACGATGGCGACCAGAAGGGCGCCGTAGTTCAGCGACAGGGTATGCTGGTTGATCCTCAACTCGTCGGCGCCGAATTGAGTGCCGTCGAATTCGCCTTCGACCGCGCCCATGTCGAGCTGTGAGGCACCAAAGGAGCGCTGCGCGCAGCTGTCGAAGTCGGTGGCGTTCTCGCAGCCACGGCTCCAGAAGAAGATGAAGTCGTTCCAGACCTGGGTGCCGGCGGCCTCGGGAAGGACGCCGATGACCTCGCCGGTGTCCTCGTCGATGGTAATTTCGGGCGAATCGCTGATGCGAATGACGCCTTCGACGCGGAAGCGACGAATCGACTTGTAGATATCAGCGGTGATGTCGACGGTGTCGTTGAGCCAGTCCGGGGCGTTATTGTCGAGCCAGCCCTGGGCGATGTCGTTGATGGCATCACGCACAAGCGAGTTGCCAATGCTCGACTCCAGGAAGCTCTCGATGGCGTCCTTGAGTTCACCGTCGGGCAGAAAGTCGACGAGGATCTGGGTGAGACCCGGGCTTCCGGCCGGACAATCGGGGTCGTTGCTGTTGTCCGGGCAACCCACCACGAAGCTTCCCGGGTCGGTGGCCAATCGGCCGATCAGCTCGACGATATTGCGCACGTTGTCGGGCAGGGCGCCGGTCAGGTCGAAGTCGTGGGTGACCTGATATTCGGCCAGGGTGTTGTCGCCCATCGGCCCGATTTCGGGCAGATGGTCGATGAGCGGAACGGTGACCTCGACCGGTTGGCCGTTTTCAATCGTGGGGTTGTCGTCTTTGCAGCCGTAGGCGGCCTCGACGCTGTCATTGTCGAGCGCCATGGCGCGAACCACGGCCGTGTAGGTCTCGCCGTTGGCGCGATCCGGGAAGGGGACCGGCGGGATATTGCCGTTGGCTTCGACGCGTCCGGGCTTTTGAGCCACCGCCGTTTGAGCCGGGTTGGCCGCCAGGTCGTCACAGGTGACGTCCTCGGGGAAGATAAAGACGTTGAGGTCTTTGATTTCTGCGGAGCCCCGGTGGTCGGGAGCGACGGTAAAGCTGGCCTTATCCTTCGAAGAGACGCTCAACACCCAACTGATCGGCTCGATGCTCTCCGAGTCAGTCTTGGCGACGAGTTCACCGGAGCCGACGACTCCGCCGGCAGCCACGTTGACCGTGGCGATGCCGTTCTCATCGGTATAGGCGCTACTTGCGGTCAACGACAGCTCTGTGCCGGTGAAGTCGGACTCGAAGGTGACCAGGGCGTTTTCGACGGGCTCGCCGTCGGGGTCGACCAACTTTGCCTGGACATCTCGCGCGCCGGCGAACGTCATCGACACCAGGCAACTGGACTGGTCGGAGGTGCATGGATCGACATGCATCAACGATCCATTATCGGGCGGCTCGACCGGGTCGCCGTCGATACGCTCATCATTATTGGCATTATTGGCTTGGGCCGGGTCGTCGGTACATCCGACACCGACGCCCACACCGAGCAGGGCGAGCATCACCACAGTAATTAAACGTCGAAAATTCAGCATTCTAGGGACTCCTCGAGTCTCAGCATCGTTTGGCCAAAAGCTGCACTTTACGGGCCGCAGGCGCTTTTGGTTCGTATTTGGTCTCATCTGAATGACAGCCTCTATCGACAACCCGCGGCTGGTCAAGGCGCAATCGGCGCGCAGACGGGTGAAAATCTATAATTTTCTGGCGTAATTTGCCACAGACGCCTTATACTATGCGAAACATCGATGCGATTTCAAAGCTTTATTGTAAATCATATGAGCAGGTCCACGAGAGAGTCAGGCGATTACATGCACTTTCTTGACACCCCCAACTCCCATGTTAGCATCGGCTCAGCGAAGCAGAATACTCAGAAACCGCTGAACTCTGGCGATGTTGTCGGTCGTATCATGCACCTAGATCAGCCTTTAGATCAGCCTTTGAATACCGGTCGCGGCTCGGCCCCTGTGGTGGCGCCGTCGATGAGGAGGACTTTTTGGAGTTGAAGTTACAGAAGTCGCTCCTCGTTGGAGCACCGCTTCGGGCGATCGTCGTGCCGGCCATCTTCGGCCTGACGCTCGGAGTCGGGTGCGCGCATCAGCAGTCCGATCAAAAGGACGCGGGGGTCGAGCAGCAGCAGCATGTGGAGCGTCTCGAGTCGCGCCTCGAAGAGGTCGAGCGGACCAACGGTCGGCTCAACGTGCGCATCGAGGAGCTCGAAGATCAGCTATTCCTATTGCAGGATATGACCGAGTCGAATCGCATCGCGCTCAAGCGAAGGGGTTATATGAAGAGGCGGGGCGGCTATTTGCAGCGGCCCGAAGCGCGCGCCGAGGCGCCCGCGCCCGCGCCCGAATCCTATTACGGTGACGGCAACGCTTATGGTGACCGAGACCAACGCGATTCTCGGCGACGCTCGAACCGCGACGTCACGCGTATCCCGCTATCGGCCGCACAGGGCGGGGCGGATGACGACCGACGCCAGCGCGAGGAGCGGAGCAATGAAGCTGCGGAGAGACAGCCGGCCGAGCGACAGGCAGCCGGCGGTGATGATGACGGCGAGCACGTCGTGATCAGCGAAGATGAGTTTCGGCGTTTCTCGGGAGAGTCTCCCTCGAAGTCGCGCAAGTCATCGCGCTCCAAGAAGAGCTCGAACGGCAAAGCCCAGGCGCCGGTGACCAACGAAAAGCTCTCCACCTCGGATGAGGCCTCCGACACCAAGAAGAGTGACTCCGAGAACGCCGGCAAAAAGCTCGACAAGCCGCTCGACGTCTATAAGCAGGCGCTCGCGGATTATCGAAGTGGCGATTATGCTGACGCGCTCGAGGGTTTTCGCGCCTTTTTGGGCTCCGGTCCCAACCCCAATTATATCGACAATGCCTTATACTGGATCGGCGAGTGCCACTTCGGCCTCGGCGACTACGATGAGGCGACCAATTATTTCAAGCGCGTGTTGCGCGAGCAGCCCGACGGCAACAAAGTGCCCGACTCGATGCTCAAGATGTCGTTGGCATTCGAGCGGCTCGGCACCCCCGAGCGCTCTCGCGAACTCCTCGAAAAGCTGACCGAGCGCTACCCGACGACCAACGCCGGGCGGCTCGGAGCTCAGAAGCTCGCGGAGATGGAAAACTGAACGCGCAATCAGACTCAGTCAGGCGCACGCCCGCTGGCTAGCGTCACCCACGGTAAGGATTCGGTTTATGTTTAATAGTGGTCACTCACGGAAGTCCCAGAGGCGGCAAATGGCTTCGATGTCGACGGTTTTCCATCTCAAAAAGGCCCTCGTCGGTGCCGCTGCAGCGGCGACACTGCTCGTCAGCGGCGTCTCCACGGCCGACGCCCAGGTCAATCAGCGCGATAGCGGTGATTCCGACTATCACGTCGTCAACGATGGCGACACGATGTGGGATCTCTCCGGGCGTTACTACGGGGATAGCTACGAATGGCCGCGTATGTGGAGCCACAACGCCCACATCACCAACCCGCACTGGATTTATCCGGGGGACATCGTCTACCTGCGTGAGGACTCCGGCGCCGCGGGCGCCAGTGCAGGCCGAAACCAGGACACCAGCTCCGAAAGTGGCGGCAAATCCCGGGCCAGCGATGATATCAACCGAGGCATGTTCCTGCCCTTGGGCGGCTATATCACCACCGAAGAGCCGCAATATGTCGGCCGGATCATCGCCTCGCGCAAGGAAGCGAGCATGCTCGCCGAGCACGACACCGCCTGGGTCGGCTGGGGTGAGGACGCCTATAGCGACAAAGAAAAGGAAGAGATTGAAAAGGAAGACCGCACCGAGATGCGTGAGGCCGAAGACGTCGCCAAGGGCGACCGATTTGCGGTGGTCCGCGAAATCGGCGAGCTGAAAGACGACGAAGAAGAGAAGGTCATCGCCCGCAAATATCGTGTGCTCGGAGAGGTCGTGGTCACCAAGACCGAAGACGATGCCTACGACGAAATCAAAATCATCCAGAGTTGGCACGAGATGTATCGCGGCGACCTGTTGATCCCCTACGAACGCCAGCTCAAGGTCGTCAAGCAGTCCAAGGCGAATAACGACAACGTGGCCACCATCGTCGATACGCTCAATCCGGGCAGCATGTTCGGTGAGCACTCCTACGTATTTTTGAACAAAGGGGCGCAAGACGGCGTGCGCACCGGCAACCGCTTCTTTGTCTATCAGCGCTATGAAGGGCTGCATAAAGGAGTCGACGGTGAACTCGACCCCAAGGTGCCGTGGACGCGCGTCGGCCAGGTGCTCGTGCTCGACGTGCGGGAGAATTACTCGACGGCCGTGGTCATCGACTCCAAGCGAGAGCTCGTCGTCGGCGACCGCCTCGAGATGTACGACGGGTATTGAGGGTTGGAGGTTGGAGGTTGAGGGTTTAGGAAAGGCAACTGCTTAACGGCAACTGCTTTAGAAGCACCTGCTAAAAGCTGAAGAGGGAATTGGGAGACCCGGTCGCGAAAGCGGCCGGGTTTTTCAGTGTCTGGGCTCGTTGTCGTGAGTTTACATAATATATATTATCGGACTCAACGCCCGTAGAAGCACCGCGCTGGGGGGATCAGATGCTTTGTGGGATGTTACGGATAATATTCGGATGGGATCTGGAGAAGATACCGGGCGGCTCGCTTAGGAGCGAAACTTCTCCATGATCTTCTCGAAGAAGCCTTTGTTGTTCTCGCGCTCCTCGCGCATGTTGATCAGCCGCTTTTGGCGCTTGGCGACCACATTCTGTCGATTGTGGCGAAGCGCCTCGTTGAAGAGTTTCTTGGCCTGGGCGGTCTTGCCCAGCCCTTGAGCGACCACGCCCAAAAACGTCAGGACGGCGTCGTCCTCGGGACGCTTCTCGGTGATCTCGTCGAGCTCCTCGTAGATCTCGAGCGCGCGCGTTCGTTTCAGCGGCGTGCCGTCTTCGTTTTTGGGGATCTGGAGGTACTCGGTATAAAAGACGTGCGCTCGGTACTCGTCTTCTTCGGGATTGAGCTCGTAGGCGCGCTGAAATTGCTCGTGAGCGCCGTGGTGGCTGCCGGTCTGCAGCATATTCTTGCCGCGACGAAACGCGCCCTCCGCGTCGATGATCGCCTCGATATTCTGGTCGCCGGCCTGGAGGCCGAAGTCGTAGTCGGCCCGCTTCTCTTCATCGGACAGCACTTGTTGGGCGGTGTTGAGCGCCGCGAAGATCTCTTGGATCTTCTGACGGTAGTCGTCGTCGAGATCGTAGCCGCTGAACCGGTCGGCGTGCCAGTCTTTGGCCAGGAGCCGAAACTGCTTGAGCACGCTCTTGTCGTCGATCGGCTCTTCCGGGTCGAGGTCGAGCAGCTCGTAATGATTTTGCTCTTCGAGACCGGCATATTTCTGGTCGATCTTCTGGCGAACTTCCTCGATGTTCTCGGACATAGTTGGTGCGCCCTGTGGGATGAAGACGTGACGTGGAAGCCATGCTGTGCATTACATTAGTATGCACTCGTTGTGGCTGCAAGCCAGCGTGGATCTCGCTGCTGTCGGCTCCCCTCTCTCTATACGCGCCCAAAAGAAAACCCCGACTGCCCATCGGCAGTCGGGGTTTTCAGTAGCTACGGAGGGATTCGAACCCCCGACCTAGCGGATATGAGCCGCTCGCTCTAACCGACTGAGCTACGTAGCCACAAAACGGGCGATATGCGGGGACTCGAGTTTGTCCCTGCCCGCGGGAGCGAGATGGATAGTCAAAGGTTGCCCGCTCGTCAAGGGAAAACAGACCGAAATCGACGAACATTTCCGAGCCAAAAAATTGACAACGTCGGTGGATGTCGTACAAACACTGTGGAACAACGTGTACCACGTAGAGCCTCTCATCCCAGGCCCCTAATTAGCCGCCTGGAAGAGCGCTGAAGTGACAAAGGGCCTTGACCGTCCACGCCGATGTGACGAAAATCAATAGACAATGAATGATATAGAAGAACAATCAAAACCGGATTTTTTTCGCTTCGCCCTTTGCGCCGCCGGCCTCTCGGCTTTGGCGGTCGCGCTGACCACGTTTAGCGCCGGCGCCGACGAGCCGCCGCAGTCGCAGGTCGACGTGGCCGTGAGCGCCGCCGAGCGCGCCGCGGCCACCGAAGGCGCCCTCCGACAACTCGATCCCGACGGAAGCGCCGGTGCGCAGCGAGCAGCCCGTTATAGCGCGCGTTCGGTCGCCACGGCCGCTCGAGCCTTCGAGCCGGTCGTCGATACGATGATCCCGGCCGATTGGGCCGCGGCGGGCCTCGATATCAGCAAGGCGAAGCGAGTCGGCGACAAGCTCGTCCAGACGTTGCCCAACGGCGGCGAGGTCTATCTGACGATCGATCCCGACGTCCAGGACCACCTCGAGAAGGTCTTCGCCAACAACCAAGTCCCCCACGGCGGCGTCACGCTCGTCGAGCCGGCGACCGGACGCGTGTTGGCGATGGTCAGCCACACCCAACAGGAGCCGGCGATACCGGCCATCGCGCGCAAGAGCAACGCGCCGTCGGCGTCGGTCTTCAAGATCATCACCGCGGCCGCGCTCATCGAGAGCGAGGGCGTCGACCCCTACGAGAACGTCTGCTATCACGGCGGGCGCAGCCGGCTGAGCGAGACCAATATCAAGGGCAGCGCCGCGCGCGATTCAAAATGCGCCAACCTCAAGGACGCCCTGGCGTGGTCGATCAACTCGATCATGGCCAAGCTCAGCTATCATAAGCTCGAGCGCGAGGATCTCGAGGTGTGGACCGAGCGGTTCGGCTATAATACCGAGATCCCCTTCGAGCTTCCGGTCGAGATGAGCACCGCCGACATCGTCGACGAGCCCTTCGAGCGAGCTCGCACCGCCGCCGGCTTCTGGCATACCTATCTGAGCCCGCTTCACGGGGCGATGATCGGCGCCACGGTGGCCAACGACGGCGTCATGATGCGCCCTACCCTCATCGACGCCTATGTCGGCCCCTCCGGAGACACGCTCTACGAATTCGAGCCCAAGGTGTTCCGGCGCGTGATGGCCAAGTCGACCGCGCGCACCCTGGCGGAGCTGCTACAAGGCACCACCGAGTACGGTACGGCGCGCAAATACTTCTCGCGCAGCCGCAGATTCCCGAACCACCTCGAGGTCGGCGGCAAGACGGGCACGCTGTCCAATAAAGACCCCTACCTCGGATTTACGTGGTTTGTCGGCTTTGGACGCAACGCAGACGGCCAGTCGGTCGGCGTGGGCGGGTTGGCCTGCAACACGCCGCGCTGGCGCATCAAGGGCACGTATGCGGCCAGTGAGGCGCTGCGTAAATACTTCGCCGTCACCGCCGAGCGCAGCAAGGCAGCCGAGACCGTCGCCGCTAATCCCTGATTAACCAAGCTTGTTGCCTAAGACAAGCGGTCAGCCGCGTAGCGCCTCTTCGCGCTCGTTGAACCGACTCTCGATCTCCTCGAGCTCGGCGGCGACCTCTTCCCACTCGAGCATCAACTGCTCGAGCTTCGCACCGACCTTCCCAAATTTCTTGTTGAGCTCGGCCAACCGGTCGGAGTCCTCGTAGGTCTCCGGCCGGGCCAGCTCTGTTTGCAGCTCGTCGTGGCGCGCCTCGGTCTTCTCGATCTGCGCCTCGAGCTTCTCGAGCGATTTCCTGAGCTGGCCGGTCTGGGCGTCTCGCTCCTTGCGAATCTCGGCGGAGCGCTGGCGGATCTCCTTCTTGCTCAGCTGGCGCCCTGAATCCTTGTCGGGTTGGCCGCCGGCGCGTTCGGCCTCTTGGGCCTGCTCGTGCTCTCCGTGCTTCCAATTATAGTAGTCGAAGTCACCATCGTACTCGATGATGTCGCCGCGCTCGATATGCACGACCTTTTCGACAATCTCATTGAGGAAGTAGCGGTCGTGAGAGACCACGCAGAAGGCGCCGCCAAACTTCTGAAGCGCCTGCTCGAGCATCTGCCTGGAGGCGATGTCGAGGTGGTTGGTCGGCTCGTCGAGCAGCAGCAGTCCGGCCGGCTCGAGCAGCATTTTGGCCAGCGCCAGGCGGCTCTTCTCGCCGCCTGACAGCACGTTGATCGACTTGTCGACCGAGTCGTCGGAGAAGTTAAACGCCCCGAGCACCGATCGAATATTCGGAAACGCATCGATTGAGGCGGTGGCCTCCATCTCTTCGAGGACGGTGCGGCTGGTGTCGAGCGAGTCGACCGAGTGCTGGGCGAAGTATGCGATTTCGACGCGGTGGCCGAGCTCGACGTGGCCGCGCTGCGGCTCGAGGTTGCCGCGAATGAGCTTGAGCAGCGTGGATTTGCCGGCTCCGTTGGGGCCCACGAGCGCGATTTTATCGCCGCGGTAGACCCGGAAGTCGAGCCCGTCGAAGACGACATTGTCGCCGTAAGCCATGCGCACGTCCTCCATATCGACGACGCGCTTGCCCACTCGGGGAGGCTGGGGAAACTCGAAGTTGATATTCGGCGTCGGGTCCGGCGGGACGTCGACGAGCTCCATCTTCTCGAGCATCTTGACGCGGCTCTGGACCTGCGCGGCCTTGGAGGCCTGGTAGCGAAAGCGGGAGATGAACTCCTCGATGCGCTCGATCTCTTTTTCCTGCTCGTCGCGCTCCGCCTGCAGTTGCTCTCGGAGCACCTCGCGCTGCTCGATATACTCGTCGTAATTGCCCTTATAAGTACGCGCGCGACCGTGGGCGATCTCGACGATCTCGTCGGCCAAGCGGTTCAGAAAGTAGCGATCGTGGCTGATGACCACGATGGTACCATCGTAATTGGATAGATAGCCCTCGAGCCACTCGAGGCTCTCCAGGTCGAGGTGGTTGGTCGGCTCGTCGAGGAGCAGCACGTCCGGGCTGGCGAGCAGCAGTTGGCCGACCAACGCGCGCATGCGCCAGCCACCGGAGAACTCGCGAATCGGCCGATCGAAGTCCTCCTCGGCGAAACCCAGGCCGGCGGCGATCTGGCGCGCCCTGCCGCGCAGCGAGTAGCCGCCGCCGCGGCGGAAGCGCTCCTGCAACTCGCCGTACACGCCGCTTAGCTTCTCGGATTGCTCACCTGTGGCCTCCTCGAGTTGGCCCTCGAGTTCTTCGAGGCGCTGCTCGAGATCGAGCACCTCGCGCGCGCCTTCGATGATGACGTCGACGACGCTGCCCGGGTGAATCTCGGTGACTTCCTGAGGCAGGTAGCCCACGCGCGCCTCGCGCGGGATGACCACCCGGCCGCGATCGGGCTCCTCTTCGCCGGCGATGATGCGGAAGAGCGTCGACTTGCCCACCCCGTTGGCGCCGACAAGGCCCACCAGGGAGCGCTCGGGCAGTCGCCAATCGAGGGATTCAAAAAGACGGTCGCCGCCGTATGCTTTCGAGATGGAGTCGAGTTGAATCATTGCTGGACCGCTGGTACCTTCGAAATAACTAAATATGCATAGATCGCGCGCGCCGCAGTCGACGTCAGTGCCTCATCGCAAGGCTCTCCGTCAGCGGCGTGGCGACGACTGTCGAACCATGGAGTCATGATGTTGAAGCGTCTGATCGCCACGGGGCTAGCGGCCTTGCTCGCTCTGTTCGCCCTACCCGCCTTCGCACAGGATGGCAAGCAGGATGCCGATAGCTCCGGCGCCAGCGTCGTCCTCCTGCAATTCGAGACCTTCAATGTCGATCAGAAGGTCATGGATGAATTCTATGTCACGCTGCATGAAAATGTCGACGCGCACGAAAAGATGCACGTGGCCCCGGGCGGCGACGTCGGTATCAATGATCTTATTTTGACGCTGGGCTGCGAAGAGGCCAACGCCGAGTGCCTGCGCGGGCTGGACCAATTTGTCGAGGGAGATCGCATCGTCTTCGGCTCGGTCCAACACTCTGAGGGCGTCTACCTGCTGAGCCTGCAGATGTTCGACTTCGCCACGGGTGATTTCATCCGCGAGGTCACCGACGAGACCGTCGAGGGCGACGAAGAACAAGTCCGGCGCGGCATCGAGGCGGTCATTCAGGGCTTCCTCTACGGGGATATCGGCGAACTGGAGGTCTTGGTCACCGGCGCCGAGGCGCCGACGGTCAGTTTCGACGGCGAGGAACTCGGCCGCGCACCGCTGAGGGCCGAGGAACTCCCCCTGGGAGAGCATGCCGTCACTCTCAAAACGTCTGACGGCCGCGAACAGTCCAAGAAAGTCGTTCTCAAGCGCGGATCGGCCTCCAAAGTACACTTCAAATTCGACGAGGCGCCCGGCGGCAGCGATTCGACGCCGGTGGGCTCCAAGGCCTATATCGTGCCCGGCTGGGCGTCGGTCGGCATCGGCACCATCGGCCTTGTGGCGGGCGCCATCGGCACCGTCCAGGTCGGCAGCTTCGAGTCGGAGGCCTCTTCGATGGTCTGCGGCGACGCGCTTTGCTCGGCGGCCTCGCCGACACGTGCAAATAAGCTGCAGGACGATATGGACTCGGCCTATACGATGAGCATGATTGGTTATTCGGTCGCCGCGGTGGGCTTGGCAGCCGGCGGCTACCTGCTCTACGAGGGTTACTTCGGCGGCAGCACCGAGAGCGCACCGGCCGACTCGGGCGAAGATGACATCGAGCCCTCCCCGGAGGTCAGCTTCGGCATCGCTCCGCGCTCCGACGGCGCGTCCTTCGGCGTCACGGTCGGGTTCTGATGAGAGAGTGAGATAGTAAGAAAGTAAGAGAGTTAGAAAAGGAAAAGGCGGCCGAACCGGCCGCCTTTTCTGTTTTTATCTGACTCTCTTACTTTCTCACTTTCTTACTCTCTGCAGTACTCACTTGTCGTGAATGGCTGCGAGGCCGTAGCCGGCGAGCGCGCTCAGCGCGGGGTCGTCGTGGCCGAGCATGCCTCGGAAGGTCGCTTCGAGGTCTTTGGTGGCATATTCGACCAGCGTCCACGCCGCCATATGCTTGATGGATTTGGAGTCGGCGTCGCGCACGAGCCGCTCGAAGAGGCCGACGTCGTCGGCGTGGCGGCGCTCGGAGAGCATGATGAGCAGCTCACGCCTGGTGTTTTCCGGCGTGTCGGCATCTTGGACGAGTTCGCGGAAGACATCGAACAGCGGCTCACCGATGCGACGAGCGGTGCCCAGCGCCTGGGCGCGGTGCTCGGCTTTGCCTTCTTTGAGAATGTAGGTGAGCACCTTCGTGCGAGTCGAGCTGTCGAGCTTCTCGATATCGCTCATGAAGCCATCGGGCGGGTTGCGCAGCGCGCTGCGGAACATCTGGACGCCTTCGTCTTCGTCGAGCTCGAGGGTCGTCAAGAAGGTCTCCCATTTGACGGCGGCATCGCGGTCGTTTCGGACCACTTTGAGGGCGCGTGCGCCGTCCTTTTGGCCCAGGCGGCGGATGGCGCGGACCACGGCGAGCTTGATCTTGGGGTCGCGCGCGGTGGCCTGGAAACGAAGCAGCCTGAGTGACTCGTCGCTGTCGATATGAGAGACGGCCTCGACCACGGCCATCTTGACCTCGCGGTCACGCTCGCCGGTCAGCGCCTTTTTGAGGGCGTTGAGCCCGCGCGGCTCGCCGAGGCGTCCGAGGCCTACGGCGGAGTGGCGGCGAAGATTGGCGTTGCCCTCGAAGAGGCCCTTGCTGAGCATGCCGACGGCCGCTTTATTGTCGGTGCGGCCGAGCGCCTTGGCGGCGATGATGCGCTGGTCGAAGTGGGTGCCGCCGAACATCTTGCGGAGTTCGGCGAAGATCTCCTCGTCGCCCGTGGTCGCCGCGAGCTGCCAGCCGAGGTCGGTGAGGCCGTCGTCCTCCGAGTCGATGAGCGGCTGGGCGGTGTCGAGTGAAACGGATGCGCCGTGCTCGAGCAGATGGCGGGCGAGCTCCTTTTTGCGGTCATCGTCTTCAGCCGCAGCCAATTTGGCTTCAATCTTCTTGGCAGCCTCGGAGTGGCCCTGCGTCACAAGATAGAGGGCGGCTTTCTCGGCGACGGCCTCCGATCGGTCGTCCATCGCGTCTTCGAGGTTTTTTTCGGCCTGCTTCGAGCCGTCCGGGCGCTCGTTCATGGCGATGGCCAAGTCGAGTCCGTCGGCGCGAACCTCCTCGGTGCGGCTCGACAGCATCTTGGCAGCGTAGTCGTCGGCCTCGTCGCGCGTGGTCGACTTGGCGGCCTGGACGGCGGCCTTGCGCAGCGCCTTGTCCTGGCCGGTCAGGTAGCCCTCCAAGAGCCCATAGAGCTCTCCGTGCTGCTGGCCGATATAGCGGAAGACGTCGCCCTTCTGGCGGTCTTCGGCGGACTTGACCAGCCGCTTCAAGAGCACCTTTTCCTTGTCGTCGGGCAGCACCGTGATGACTTCGCGAAGCGTCAGATATAGCTTCTTGTCATCCCCGAGCTGTTCGACCAGGGTATTGGACGCGCCGCGATCACCGCTAAACCACAATCCGATGGTCGCCCCGAGGCGCTCGCGCGCCTGCTCGGCTTCGGCCTTCTCGGACAGCACGCCGCGTATGCTCTTGCCGCCGATACGGCCTTGGAGCATCAGCAGCGCCTGAGTGGCCTGGATGTCCTCGACCTCGCCGGCCTTCTCGACGTGTCCCTCGAGCTCTGCTTTAAGGTCCTTGGGAACGGCTGCCTCAGCCGGAGTCGGCACAGCTGCCCACGCGACCAGTGATGTAACGACCAATGCAGCGAGTCCAGCTCGCCTTGTCTGCTGCTTGATGCTCATGGCGCTCGCCTCGACTTCTCTAGAACTTCTTTAGAAATGGTTTCTTGTCGCATGCTCAGCCGAAGTAATTATCCATTCGGCTGGCGACCTTTTCCTTGATCTTGCCCTTAAACGGCTTGGCGAGAAGCTTGAGGTCGATGTCGACCACGACTTCCTGGTCGTCGACTCGGAAGTTGCCCTTGAAGCCCTTGCCTTTGACGTCGGCGGCGGTCCCGTCGGAGTTCCACTTGACCTTGTCGATGTAGTCGGCGTCTTTCTCCAGATCGGAGACGATGTCGCGGACCTTGCCTTTGGCCTCGTCGAGTTCCATGCCGTGGGTGCGTCGCACTGTGATATCCGCCATAATCTGACCTCTATTTAAATGGGGTAATACTTCTGAGAATCCAATCAATTCAGTTGGTTCGCACACCGTGGAGGCGCGCGGACAGCTCGAAGTTACTCGAATCGGCGGGACGGTACCAGTCGCGCTCGCGCGCTGTCAAACCACAGGGGGCCGGCGTAATCGGCCAGAAAGCAGCATTTCCGGCCATTTACTTGCCCTGTCTGCAAAACGGGTGATACTGTGTCGTGCGAGCGATACAAAGACATCCATGAAGTTTTCCGTAGCGGGTATTTTCCCGAGGTACACCATGAGGCTCATCCGTCATTGCGCATCCGTGGCCGCCCTGGCCCTGTTGACCACTGCGTTTGCCTCGCCGGCCGACGCCCAAACCATTCGCACCTATGGTGATACGGATTCGGGCGGAGACAGCTCTTCGGGGTCGAGTTCGGGTTCGGGTTCGAGTTCGGCCCAGCCATGGTACCCGGGAATGGCCCAACCGAAGCAATCCTCCGGCGATCAGCAGCAAGCTCAGCCCGAAGGCGAAGGAGAAGGCGGCGAGGAAGGAGAAGGAGAAGGCGAGGACTCCATCGGCCCGTCTCACCGCATCACGGTATTTTCGGGCAAAAAGTCCGACCCGAACGCGCCTCGCACCACCTTGGACCTGGCGATCGACCAGCTCTACCGCGGCGTCATCCCCGGAACCCGCGATGAAGTCGCGCATCTGTCGCGCGCCCGGGAATCGAGCAACTCGGGCTCCAATCAGCTCACCTGGCTTGGCTTCCGGCCCGATGACAAGAAGACCCAGGTCTTCTTCCAGACAGCCCGCGACGCCGACTACCGAATCGAGCGCGACAAGCAGGCCAAAAAGATTGTGATCAACCTCGACGAGACCAAGATCGCCGCGAGCAACTTCGCGCGGTTCATCGACACGAGCTATTTCAACCGCAACGTCAAACGCGTCGAGGCGAAGAAGTCCGGCTCGAATAGCGTCGAGATTACCATCGAGCTCAACTCCTTCGAGCAGCCCACGGTGCGCCGCGACGGCACGTATGTCTATCTGGACTTTCCCCACAAAGCCGCCGGTGGCGAAGGCAGCGACGCGAAGGTGGCCGGCAGTACTGACTCGCAATAACGTCGATTCACGGCGCGGTTTGCTTCGCGCCGGGCTCTGGTGAATAATCCGGGCCATGAGTTCGCTGTATCGCTCCCTGTTTTTGGCTGCGGCCGTCTTCTGGCTGGCCGCCGCCGGTGCCGTCTGGGCGCCGGCGCAAGCCCATGCATCCGAGCCGCCCGTTCCGGGCGGCTGGCTTCCCGACCCCGACAATCTAGAGGAACTCGGCAGCCGCATCGCTTCATTTTCGGCCGAGAGCTTCGCGCGACAAAGCGAGCGAGGTGAGGCGGGTGCTCGTAGCTGCGCGCTCGAAGGCGACACGTTCTCGTGTGAGGGCGTCGAGCTTTCCTTCGCCGACGTGACGCTCCGGGCTCGACATATCGAACGTGGGCGCGGTGTGGTCCGTGCGACAGGTGTTCGAGCCCAGGTCGGTTCCGAGGCATACCGAGTCGAAGAGTGGCGCGCGTCCGATGAAGGGTACTCGCTGCAGGGGGCGACCGTGCGCCGACAGGACGCGCGCCTGCAGACCTTCCGTGGGACCAGTGCCACGCTGTGGGTGGCCACCGGAGCCCTCGAATTTACGGTGCTTCGCTGGCTCGATGAGCCCACGGGCCCGCCGGTGATCACCGCCGAGCGCGCTTCCTTCGACGGAAAACGTTGGCGGGTGGACGGCTTCGACGTGGTCGGGCTCCCGCCGTATTTGGCCGACTTCGAGGCCGACACGGCCGGCCCGGTCAGCGGCTTTTTGCCGCCGAGGGCCTTGTGGAGCCACGATACGGTCGATCTGCAGACCTCGTATCTGATCGCGCCGTGGCGCGTCGCGCCGCTAGCCGTGGTCGCGCCCGGCCGCTGGTATGGCCTCGGCCTGGGCTTGTTGGGGCAGCGCAATCTCAGCAGCCCGGATGAGCCCGCCACGCTCGATTTGCAGCTTCGTTGGTCGCCCGACGCCGGCCGGGTGAGCCCGGTCGCAGTGGGCGATGCGGTGTGGGGCGAGCCGTATACTCATGCGTCGGCCTCGGCCGAGGCGATGGGCGACGAGGCGTTCTGGGAGACCGAACGCCTGGCCCGCGGGGCGCTTTTTCGGCCGTGGCGCCTCAGCCGGCTCGGCGTCTCACTGTCTGGCTCCGACCATTATCTGCGGCTCGGGGTCGTACACTCGGAGAGCTTCGAGGCCCGCAATCGAGGCGAGCCTGTCGACGGCCCGGAGAGTCTTGTGGGCGCGCGGCTCGAGCTGGCGACGACTCACGAATTGGCCTATTCGGTACGCGCCGACCTCGGCGTGGGGCACGTAAGCTTCTTCGATGCCGACGACGGCCAGCACGTGACGACGCTGCGCACCGGCGCCGAGCGGACGTTTGGCTCGCGAGGCGCCGTCTTCGCGCGCCCTGCTCTTCGCGGCTTGCTGCAGACCGGACTCGGCTCCGAGGGGCCCGGTCTGGGCGTCCAGACGACGGCTCAATTGCTCGGCTCGATCGACGCCGGGCTCGGGCTGCGCGGCCGGTTTTCAGGTTTTGAACATCGCCTCGAGCCGGCGGTGGTGCTCGTCCGTGAGATCGCCGGGTTCTCGAGGAGGTCGTCGGCGTCGCAGCCGTCTCCGGGCCAGATGCGCCGAGAGCCCGCCTGGACGCTCGCCGGCGTCAGGCTCGACCAGAGTCTGGAGTTCGGGGGGCCCTGGAGCGTCGATCTGCCGCTGGCTATTTTGTACGAGGGCGACGGCTTCCGGGAGGCTGTCGAGCGCCGTCCGTGGGGGCTCGCCAGTCTTAGATCGGCCGGCTTGTCGCCGGGCGAAACCCACCTCGAGTTGAGCGCACATGCAGCTTGTGAGCAGCTCTGCGAGACGCTCCTGTGGTCGACCGGTGCATATCTGGAGTGGGACACAATCGAGCTATCTTACGCGGCGGGGGATGTTCAAAACGAGGCGCATCGGCCGCTTTTGTGGCGCTCGTCGCTGCGCGACGGGTGGTCGCTCATCGAGGGGTTTCAGGGGCTGGATGCCTCCGATCGCGGCCGCAGCCTGGCGCAGCTCGGCGAGGCGCGATGGCGACGAGGCCGCTACGCGCTGAGCGGGCGCGTCTTCTGGGACGCAGAAGACGGCGGTGAGCACGACGAGGTCGGGCTCAGCGTCGGGAATACCTATGCCTTCGAGGAGTTAGGTTGGACGGTGGGTGTCGAGGCGGGGTGGACGAACCGCGAGCAGCGAAACCGGAGCCGGCGCGATGATTGGGGCCTGCTCGTCGGCCTGACACATCGCCGTTAGCTTATTGCCACCAGCTTATTGCCGTGAGTCAAGTTATTGCCGTGAGTCAGGAAATCTTGGCCAAACGCTTTCGCAGCTTTCGCAGCTTGGGGTGGTTCTCGCGCAACTCTTCGACCACGTCGAGGGCCTCACGGGCTAATTCGACGTTTTTGGTGTTGATGGCAAAGCGCGCGGTGAGCACATAGATCTCGGCGTTGTCGGGGTCCATCCGCGCGGCGCGCTCGAGCCGGCCCTGTGCGTCATCGGCCACGCCCGGCTCGGTGCCGCGAAGCTTGAACTCGGTATAGCCCAGATAGGCGAGGACGATGCCGCGGCTGGGGTCGTAGTCGACCGCGCGCTGCAGGCATTCTTCGGCGGAGTTGAGATCGCCGAGCTTCAGGTAGGTCAGGCCGTCGCGAAAATAGATGTCGCCCATCGCGGCGCAGTCGTCGTCGACGGTCGGCAAAACCGGCGCCTGCTCCTCGGAGGCGGCAGCTTCTCGGTCGGCCGACTCCTGCATGCTCGCCTGGATGGCGACCATGGCGCGTCCGATGGCCCGCCGAATATCGAGCGCCTTGCGCGTCAGATCCATATCTCCGAAGCGCTGGAAGTTCTCGGCGCGATAAAACTTCTCGTAGCGCTCGTAACGCGAGCGCACCTCGTCGAGCGTGATATCTCGGTCCAAGTTGAGAATGATGAACGGATCTTCGGTGGCCGAGATGCGCTCGTAGTCGTCAGCGATCATCGAGCGGATCTTTTCGGCGCGATCTTGTTCGCCGGTTTGGTCTTTGGGCGTCGCCATGGATTACTTCTGGGAGGAGAATGGGTCGCGAGCCCAGTCTATCAGTTTGTGAAGTGCGGGCAACCGGAGAAATCCTCGGCACCATTGGAGCGACACCGTCCCTGGCGTCGACGAGCCCATCATGACAGCCGGCAGCCTACATGATAGGCGTGGCGCGGAATTATCGAGACCTTCGCACAGAGATGTCGAGCAGATGAACGGCAAAAAAGACACCCCCAACCAGACTCCACCGGACCTGGACGCGGTCGACGCCTACGACTATGAACTCGCCGATGAACTCGTCGCCGCGCACCCCGCCGATCGACGCGGGCAGTCGCGTCTTCTGGTCGCGGATCGCTCCGAGCACACCATCGAGCACCGTCAATTCTCGGACATCACCGAGTATCTTCGGGAGGGTGATCTTCTGGTGTTCAACGACACCCGGGTCATCCCCGCGCGCATCATGGCGCATAAGGAAACCGGCGGTGCGGTGGAGTTGCTCGTCCTGGACGTGGTCGCGCCCGCCGGCGCCGATCGCTGGACGCAGCCGGCCGACGGCGAGCTGGTGTTCCGGTGCATGACGCGCAGCTCCAACCCGGTCCGCGCCCAGATGGAGCTCACCGCCGACGACGCCGATGTCCCCCCGCTGGTCGTGCTCCAGGCGGAGGCCGGACACGCCCGAGTCACCGTCGACTGGGATGGCTCGGCAACCGATCTGCTCGAGCAAATCGGGCAGATGCCCCTGCCGCCGTATATCCTCAAGCGCCGCAAACACCTCGGGGAACAAGACGAGGCGACGCCGGCCGACAAGAGGCGCTATCAGACTATCTACGCCTCGAAGCCCGGCGCGGTCGCCGCGCCGACGGCGGGTCTGCACTTTAGCGAGGAGCTCTTCGGTGAGCTCGACGAGATGGGCGTCGGACGCGCCTTTGTGACCCTGCAGGTGGGGGCGGGCACGTTCCGGCCGATCTCGGCGGATCGACTCTCCGACCACGAGATGCACTCCGAGGAGTATCAGATCTCCACAGAGCTCGCCGAGGCCATCGAGCGCACCCGAAGCGCCGGCGGGCGCATCATCCCGGTGGGTACGACCAGCATGCGCGCGCTGGAGGCCGAAGGCCGCCGCGAGCGGCCCTTCGAGCCCGGCGTGCGCCGCACCGACATCTTTTTGGCGCCGGGCGTCGACTTCAACGTCTGCGACGCCCTGGTCACCAACTTCCACCTGCCGCGCTCCACCCTGCTCGCGCTGGTCGCCGGTTTCGCCGGCTACGACTTTATGCGCGACATATATAAGGAGGCGGTCCGAGAAGAATACCGCTTCTACAGCTACGGCGACGGCACTTTGATTCTATAGAGCCGCGCACTAACGCTGTACCAAGAACCAAGAACCAAGAACCAAGAACCAAGAACTTCAGCGATCATCGTAAGCCCTGGGCTAGCTGGCGAGTACCCAACTAGCGCATGACCTCGAGAACCACCCATGACAGTTCAAAGCGAAGCATTCTCATTCGATCTCCAGGCCCAGGACGGCGCTGCGCGTGCCGGCGTGGTCGAGACGGCCCACGGCAGCGTGCAGACGCCGATCTTTATGCCGGTCGGCACCAAGGGGACGGTCAAGGCGATGACGCCCGAGGACCTGACCGACAAGATCGGCGCCCAGATCATACTGGGGAATACCTACCATCTGTATCTGCGCCCGGGCCTCGAGATCATCCGCAAGCACGGCGGATTGCACGAGTTCATGAATTGGGACGGCCCGATCCTGACCGACTCGGGGGGCTACCAGGTGTTCAGCCTCGAGGACCTTCGCGATATCAAGGAGGACGGGGTCGAGTTTCGCGACCATATCGAGGGTTCGCGGCATATGTTCACCCCCGAGAAGGTCATCGAGATTCAGGAGACCCTGGGCAGCGACATCATGATGGCCTTCGACGAATGTCCCGCCCTGCCCTGCGAGGACAGCTATATGCGCGAGAGCCTGGCCCGCACCACCCGCTGGGCCAAGCGATGCCTGGAGGCCCGGACCCGGCCGGATTGCGCGCTATTCGGCATCGTCCAGGGCGGCGTCAGCCAGGTATTTCGCAAAGAGCACGCCGAGCAGCTGTGCGACCTGCCCTTCGACGGCTTCGCCATCGGCGGGCTGAGCGTCGGTGAGGCCAAGGACAAGATGTACGAGACCGTCGAGTTCACCACGCCGCTGATGCCCGACGACAAGCCCAAATACCTGATGGGTGTGGGCAAGCCCGACGATATCATCGAGAGTATCGCGCGCGGCATCGACATGTTCGACTGCGTCATCCCGACGCGCAACGCCCGAAACGGCCAATGCTTTACGAGCGTGGGCGTGGTCAAGATCCGCAACGCCCCCTACGCCGAGGACATGGGTCCGCTGGACCCCAACTGCGATTGCCATACTTGTACCAATTATACTCGCGCATATCTTCGGCACCTCTATAAATCAAAAGAGATCCTGTCGGCCCGGCTGTGCACGCTGCACAACCTGCACTACTTCCTGCACATCACCCGCCAGGCGCGCCAGGCCATTCTCGAGGGACGCTTCGAAGAGTTTCGCCGCCAGTATTATGCGACAAAACGCGCCCCAGAGGACCGTTGAGACCAATAAAGTCGAGCGCTGGGAGCAGAAAGACGTTCGCCTGGCGAAAATGAATCGAGAGAAAACCGAGCACTTAGAAATACTTAGCGCCCCGCGGTCCGTTGCTAAGGGCGTGGGCTTGACCTTGATCGGCTCGGCTGCTATTTCCTACCGACCTTGAAGCCGGAGGAATTGTTCAGCCTGAAGCTGTAGGTTATACCGGCCCTACGGTCGCTCCCCGATACAAGCATCGAATTTCGGAGATAGCATGTGGCAGCACGTCATCATCGCCCAGGCAGAGCCCGGCGGAAGTCTGATCGTTCAGCTTCTGCCTTTTATCCTGATTTTCGGGATCTTTTGGCTGCTCGTGATTCGGCCGCAACAAAAGCGGCATAAGGAGCACCAGTCGTTTCTGGGCGCGCTTAAAAAAGGCGACCAGGTCGTCACCGGTGGAGGCATCTTTGGCACCGTCGAGAAGGTCGGTGACCAGGTGATCACGCTGCGCATCTCGCGGGACACGCGAATCAAGGTGCTGCGCCAACAGATTGAAGGCTCGCAGAGCGCTCTGTTGAGCGACGAGCAAGAAGAAGACGAAGACGAGAAAGAAGAAGAAGCAAGTTAAAGAACCGATTCAACGAATATATTGAAGATGGCCCGCCGAGCGGATCCGCGCTCGGCTGGCTGCCTTTGAAGAGCCTTCCGAACGGAGTTTCGGACTTATGAGTGGGAAGACGTTTAAGTGGACCGTAGTGCTGATCGCGCTGCTGGCGGGCGTATTTGGCCTGTTACCGACGCTGTTGGACGGCGCCGATGGCGAGCTCGACCGCGAGAGCAATAACTTCGAGGGCCCTGCCGTCGAGTGGCTGATGGAGACAGGAAAGCCGCTGACGCTCGGGCTGGACCTGCAGGGTGGCCTGCTGCTCCAGTACAAGGTGCTCGTCGATAAGGCGGTCCAAGATAAATTGGAGCGCACCGCGCGAGATGTCGGCACCCGCCTCGAGGATCGAGGTGACAATGTGGACGTCGAGGTAGACCACCCGCAAGGTGAGTTTTATATCGACGTGCAATTCGCCGACCCGGCCAACACCGAGTTGATCGACGAAGACTTCATGTCGTTCTTTACGAGCATGGAGGCCAATCAGTTGGGCGGCGGGCAAATGCGCCTGCTGATGACTGATGATTACGTCGAGGAGACCAAGGGTTTCGCGGTCCAGCAGGCCATCGAGACCATCCGTCAGCGCATCGACGCGCTGGGTGTCTCCGAGCCGAGCATCACGCGAAGTGGCGAGAGCGACATCGTCGTGCAGCTGCCCGGCCTCAAAGAAGACGACGTCGACCGCGCCAAAGACCTCATCGGTCAGACCGCGCAGCTCGAATTCAAGATGGTCGACGACGACGGAACCAACCGGTTCTTCGAGCAATTCGTCGGCCAACTCCCCGAGGGCTACAACGTGCGCCGCATCGACGGCGGTTATCTGTCGGTCACCCACAATAGCAAGCAGAAGCTCAAGGAGTTTCTGGAGGCCAAGGTCGATGAGAACCACGAGATTGGCTACCAGCACCATCCCATCTACGAGAATCGCGAAGAAGAGATCATCGACGAGGAGCGCTCCTATTGGAAGAGCTACTACGTCTTCGACGAGACCAAGCTGACCGGCGATTATATCCAGGACGCGCGCGTCTCGGTCGACCAGCAATTCAACCGACCCTATGTCGCGCTGACCTTCGACTCCAAGGGCGCCGAGCTCTTCGGTGAGCTCAGCTCGAATAACGTCGGCAAGCGCATGGCGATCATGCTCGACGACAACGTCCAGAGCGCCCCGGTCTTCAACGAGGCGATCATGGGCGGACGAGCCCAAATTACGCTGGGCTCGATGCAATCGTTCGCCGAGCTGCAGCAAGACGCCCAGGACCTGGTCATCGTGCTGCGCCACGGCGCGCTGCCCGCGCCCATCGAGATGCAATTCGAGACGGTCGTCGGCCCGACGCTGGGCGCCGAGTCCATCGACTCGAGCACCGACGCGCTGTTGGTCGGCTCCATCTTGGTCATTCTGTTTATGCTCATCTACTACCGCGGCTCGGGCTTCTTCTCGGTCGTCGCGCTGATGTTCAACCTCTTGCTCATCATGGCCGGGCTGGCCTCGCTTGGAGCGACACTGACGCTTCCGGGCATCGCCGGCATCATCCTGACGGTCGGTATGGCCGTCGACGCCAACGTCATCATCTACGAGCGAATACGCGAGGAAGTACGCGCGGGGCGAACACCCTTCGACGCCGTCGCCGAGGGCTTCGACAAGGCTTTGTCGGCGGTTCTCGACGCCAATATCACCACCGCGATCGCCGCGCTCGTGCTGATGCAATACGGCACCGGTCCCATCAAAGGCTTTGCCATTACGTTGCTGATCGGAATTGTCAGCACCATCTTCACGGCCGTCTTCGTAACACGGCTGCTCTTCGACACCTGGGGCGCGAGCCGCTCCAAGCAAACCACGAAGATCAGCATCTAAGCGACGCGCTTACGAAGTAGATGCGCTCGTTACGTAGCTGCATCGGCTGGTGAAGACTGACTGAAGACGACAGCTTTCGAGGAAACACAGATGTTCGAGATTATTAAATCAGACACTAAGCTAGAACTGGTCGGCAAACAGACCAAGTTCCTATGGCTCTCAGGCTTGCTGGTGCTGGCCAGCATCCTGGCGGTCATCTTCATCGGGCCGACCTACGGCATCGACTTCAAGGGTGGCAGTGATCTCATCTTGAAGTTTGACGGCCCGGTCGAAGCCAAGGACGTGCGTGAAGCCGCCGGCGACGCCGGCCTGCCCGACGTGGTCGTCCAGGAATACGGCACCCCGGAGGAGCATCGCTTTTTGATCCAAACTCGTGCCGTTTCGGTGGTCGACGAGAAGAAGAGCGAACAGGTCGAGTCGCAACTCGCCGGTCTCGGTAACCTCCAGCGATGGGAGTGGTCCATCGAGCAGCCCAACCGCGCCGAGGTTACATACGACGCAGCGGTCGACACCGACAGCATCCGGGAGGCTGTTGTGGGAACCGGACTCGAGGATATCGAGGTCAACTCGCTGGGCCGCGGCGACATCCACCGCTATGAGATTCGCTTCGAGGACCTCAAAAACTATATCGTGCACTCTTTCGTCGAAAAATTCCCGGAGAGCTTCCATCCGGCCACCGGCCTGGAGCGGATGGAGACGGTCGGTGCGCGTGTCGGTGAGCAATTCCGAAACGCGGGCATTCTGTCAATCATCGTCGCCCTGCTCTTCATTCTCATCTATATCGGCTTCCGCTTCGACATCCGCTACGCACCTGGCGCGGTTACGGCGCTGACACACGACGTCATCATCGCGGTCGGCTTCTTTACGGTCTTCGGTGTCGAGATTTCGCTGCCCATTGTCGCCGCCCTGTTGACCATCGTCGGCTACAGTCTCAACGACACCATCGTCGTCTTCGACCGTATCCGCGAGAATATGGAGCAATCCACCGGCGAGAAGATCGACCAGCTGGTCAACCGAAGCCTCAACGAGACGCTCAGCCGTACGATCATCACCAGTTTGACCACGCTCATCGCGGTGACCGCCATCGCGGTCATCGGCGGCGGTCTCATTCAGGACTTCTCGATCGCGCTCATCGTCGGCGTCATCGTCGGTACGTACAGCTCGGTCTTTGTCGCCTCGCCCATCATGCTGCGCATGGACGCCTTCCTGGAAGCGCGTCGCGAGGCCGACGAGATTCTCGAGACACAAAAGTCCAAGAGCAGCATGGTCAGCTAATTGGCGGACTGGCTTGTCTCACTGAACGACTCGAAGCGGCCTCCCTCACCCGGAGGCCGCTTTTTTATGTGGGGCCGCGCAAATTGGACGGGACGCTCGCTGGTGACTACGCCCGGGCGTTGTGCTAATCTTCTTTATTGCATTTCGGCAACAGAAGATGACTTCAACTCGATTGGCGGCTTATTTTGAGCTTCGAAGCGACCAAAAATTCGCGCGAGTGGGTGCTCACGCGGAGCCGGTCTGCACAATGGGATGATCTGCGTGACGAATTCGAGCTCCACCCGCTGACCGCCCGGCTGTTGTATCAGCGCGGCCTGGGCGACCTGGAGGCAGCCCACGACTTTTTAAATCCCTCGCTCGGCCAGATGATCGACCCCTTCAAGATGAAGGGAATGAAGCGCGCGGTGCGCGAGATTCTCGTCGCGCTCGACGGCGGCGAGCATATCGTCATCCACGGCGACTACGACGTCGACGGGGTGTGCAGCGTGTCGGTGCTCTATAGTTTTTTGCGCGCGCTGGGCGCCAACGTCGATTATTATATCCCCAACCGCGACCAGGACGGCTACGGCGTCAACGCCGCGACGGTGCGCCGGCTCGCAGACAGCGGCTGCGACCTGCTGGTCACCACCGACTGCGGCGTCTCCAACGTCGAGGAGATCACGCTCGCCAATAAGCTCGGCATGCGCGTGGTCGTGGTCGACCACCACAGCGTGCCCGACACGCTGCCGCCGGCTCACGCCATCCTCAACCCCTTACAAGAAGACTGCGACTACGGCTTCACCGAGATGGCCGCGGTCGGCGTGGCCTTCAACTTCGTGGTCGCGATCCGAAAGGAGCTGCGAACTCGCGGAGTGTTCCGCCACGTCAAAGAGCCCGACGTGCGCAACCTGCTCGACCTGGTCGCGCTGGGGACCATCGCCGACGTCGTGCCGCTGGTCGGCCAGAACCGCATCTACGTGCGCCACGGCCTCGAGATCTTGGCCCAGCGAAAGCGCGCCGGCGCGGCGGCGCTTCTGGACCGTGTCTCTCGGTCCGAGGGCGGCGTGAACACGCAGACGGTCAGCTTCGGCGTGGCGCCTCGGCTCAACGCCGCCGGCCGACTCGGCGACGCCTCGATCTGTGTGGAGCTTCTGACCACCCGAAGCTATAGCAAAGCGCTCGAGCTCGCCGGTCGCCTGGAGTCGATGAATACCGAGCGACAGGAGGTCGAGCGCGGCATCGTCGAGGCGGCGATGCCCCAGGCCGAGCAGCAGATCGACGACGCCCGGAAGGTTTTGGTGGTCGCGGGCGTTGATTGGCCCAGGGGCGTCCTCGGCATCGTGGCCAGCCGGCTGATGGATCGCTTCCACCGGCCGACGATCATGGCCGGTATCGAGGACGGCGTGGCCAAGGGCAGCGCGCGCAGCATCGACGGTGTCGATATTCTGGGCGTGCTCGACGCCGCCGCGGACCTGTTGAACACCTACGGAGGCCACACCTCGGCGGCGGGCCTGTCATTTGACGCCGAGCACCTCGACGCGCTGCGCGACCGGCTCGACGAAGCTGCGACGACGCAGCTCAGACAAAAGCCGATTCCCAGCCCGTCGGTCTCCATCGACTGCAGCATCGAATTGGGCACGCTCGACGACCGCTTCGTGCGCGACTTAAAGCGACTCGAGCCCTTCGGCATGGGCAACGACGAGCCGATCTTCATGGCGCCCCAGAGCCGCGCCTCGCGAGTGCGCGTGGTCGGCAAAAACCACCTGCGCGCCCGGTTCCGCGACAGCACCGGCGTGCTCGACGGCATCGGCTTCTCGCTGGCCGAACTCGAACCGCTGCTCGAGGATCCGGTTGCGATCACCTTCGCGCCGCGCTATTCGGTCTTCCGAGGCCGAGGCCGCCTGGAGATGCATGTGAAGGATATCCGGCGCGCGTCGAATGATGTATTAGATCGAATTGTCGATACTGATGGGTCCGCTGAGTAACTTCACTGCAGCGGTAAGTCAGAAGACACTCCGCCGACACGAAGTTCCCCAAGCAGCTAATCCCTCGGGCACCATGGCACGACGCCGACGTAGAACCCGCCGCAAACGCTCCAGCCGATGGCTGACGGCCGTCCAGGTCGTCTTCTTGGTCGGGCTCCTGATCTTCATCATCATGTTCCGCGACTTCATCGCCGACAGCGCCGGGGACATGTTCGGCACCTTTGGCACCGGTGACGTCGACGTTACCGGGACTGAAGAGGGTGATGAGGCGGGTGAGGCTGATGAGGCGGGTGAGACTGATGAGGCCGAGAAGCCCGACGCCGACTGAGCGAATCGCTGCAAGAGCCATGGGGCGCGAGGCTCTGTCCTCGCCCCGCGGCCTCCGTGCCGCGGCTTGCGTGCCGTGATGCCCGTCCGGGCCGCTCGCAGACCAACACGCGGGGCGGGGGGACGGAGCCCCCCGGGCGGCCAGGGACGGCGCGCGCCCCAACCAAGAAACCCCCAACCAAGAAACCCTCAACCAAGAAACCACCACCCGCTGAACCTCACACACCCGTGCCGATATTCTCACTGGGGTACTCTACCCGACGGGAGGCACGGCGATGGATCGATTTATCAAAGTGGGTGCGGTGGCCATCATAGTAGCCGTCTTGGCGCTGGTGGTGGTCGGAGTGGTCAACTTCGTGACGATGGGTCACGACCCGGAACACGAGCCCGACGAGCCGATCGGCGAGCGGGCACCTTCGGAGGACGAGGCGGTCGGCGGTGGGCCGCCGGAGGTGGATCCGCGTGAGGGGCAGCGCAACGAGCCCGATGCGGATGTGCCGGACGACGAGCTTCCCGCCGAATACCTGCAGCAAATCCAGGCCGACGAGCCCTTGGGCGACGATCCTTTCGGCGCCGGCGAACCCGGAGACGACGCGTTTGAAGCTGGAGAGCCTGCCGACGATGCCTTCGAGGCCGGAGAGCCCGGCGTGGATCCGTTCGAGGCCGGTGAGCCCAGCGAAGACCCGTTCGAGGCCGGAGAGCCGGCCGAGGGCGACGAAGCCTTCGACGAGGGTGAACCGGCCGAGGGCGAGGAGGCCTTCGACGAGGGTGAACCGGCCGAGGGCGACGAAGCATTCGACGAGGGTGAGCCGGCCGAGGACGAGGAGGCCTTCGACGAGGGTGAACCGGCCGAGGGCGAGGAAGCCTTCGACGAGACGCTGCCATTCCGCGAGGAGGAGGATGACACCACCGGCGGCCAACTCTTCGACACGCCCGTGCCCTACTATCCCTACGGCATCTACCGCGGCGAGGTCTACCGCGACCCGGAGGGCAACCTCAGGCTCCAAGAGCCCATCTTCGACCGTCCTCGCCCCGAGTCGGCGCCCGAGCCCGACCGCCCTAGCCTTCGCGACGCCCCGCGGCCTCGCCGACCCGGCCAGGAGTTCGTGGATTGAGGAAGAGCCAGACGCCGAGCAGCGCGATGAGGGCGGCGAGTGGGCTGTGGTGGGTCGGCAGCGTCGCCGAAGTCGCGCATCCACTACCTTGTCCGCTTTGTTGCCCACCGGCCGCGTCGGGCTCGGCACCGGCCACGTCCGGCGCGGCATCAACCGCGCCCGGCGAGGAGCCGGCATCGCCGGCGTCCGGAGCAGGCGGCGCGGTCGCGCTACACGTCGAGTCCGTGCAGATGCCGGACGTACAATCGGCCCCATTGCGGCACGACTCGCCGTTTGCTGCAGGTGTGGCCAACATCTGCAGATACAGCTGGGGCGCGCCTTCGGCAAATTCGCTGCCAGCGGCTGAAAAGGCGACGAGCAGGCCGCCGTCGGGCTGTACCGAGATGGCCCGAATCGCGGGCTCGATACCGCTCGCGACGGCCTCCAGCGGCTCACTGTCCAACGGTTGCCAGTCGTCATCGAGTCGCAAGGGCCCGGCTATCGGCCGTGCTGCTCTTTTAGATCATCGGCCACCACCACACCCTGCTCGGCAATCGGCTTGCCGTCTGGGTCAACGGGCGTGGCAAGCAGTCGCCCGCCGGCGCGGTAGGCTTCGCTCCAGGCCAATAATGTGTCGCTAGAGCCCTCCTCGTGGAGCAGGACGACCCGTCCACGAAGCATCGAGTTGGGTCCGTAAGTGACCGGGTCACGTTGTGCTTCGAGGCTCCCGCTGGGTGAAAAGTGCAGCACGGAGTGGTCTGTCCATGAGAGCGACGATACGCCGGAAGGTTCGGACTCTTCGACGGCCTCGCTGACGAAGACGCGAAAGCGGCTGCCGTCGAACTCCACGTGATGGATGCGCGGGCGGTTCAAGTCGGGAAAATCAAATTCGACGGCCTCGCCGAAGGTGCCGTCGGAGTCCAGACGGCGTGCGAAGCCCTCGATGCCCCACGCCGACGCTGCGGTGGTCGAGCCGACCGAACCAACCGCCATGACCAGAACTCCGTTGTCGACGGCCGTTGTCCGCACAGCAGCTCCCTCGGCGTCGAGCACAAAGGCGCGCGCCGGTGTCGAGTAACCGCCTCCTCCCTGTCTGCGCCATGCGGCCCACACCTCGGTGCCTTCATCAGTTCTCTGTTTCCAGGTGAGCGCACAATGGCCGTCTGGCCGGCACTCTTGGTGCAAGCTCCTGGAGTTCGCGTCGAGCGGCACCGATTGAGGCAATGTATAAGGCGCCTGGACAAACTTCCGGGTCACGGGGTCGGTGACGAATGCAGAGTATTCGCTGAGCTCGACTGTCGAGGCGTAATGTGCGGCGATCAGATGCATCTGTGTGCCGTCGTAGGCGACGTCTACGAGCGCCTGGTCGCTCGCGTGGCCAAGAGGTTCGAGAACTTCGCCATCGGGAGACCCGTCTCGGTCCAGCCAACGCGCGTAACCCACGACGGAAGGCTCCGAAGTGCTCGGATATCGATTCCATGTCAGCAAGAAGCCGTCGGGCGAGCCGGTCATGTGAAAATAATCACACACGGGCATGCTCAGATCCGCAGGCGCGGGGCCAACGAGCACCGGATCGCTGACGGGCTCTTCTGCGGCTATATCGACCACGCGAGCGTAGACATCATAATTCCCGTCGCACCAGGCGAGCGCGAGCCGGCCGTCGTAATAACTGATGGCCGAGATCGCCCCGCCGAGCCGGACGTTCACGACGGGCTCGGCATCGACGTCCTGATCGAAGATGAACAGACTTCCTCCGATGGCATAGGCGCAGCGACCCGTCTCGTCACACGCCATATTGCTCTCCACAACATCGTAAGTCCTCGGCACGATTTGCTGGGTGCCCACAGGCGCCGGCTCGCTCGCCCGCAGCGCCGGAAGCGCCTGGGCCGAACGCGGTTGATCGGCGGAGAGCACGCACAATAGCGCGGTGAGCAAGAGAGTGCGGACGAACGGTCGGCTTCGGAATGGTCGGAAGTCCTGCATCGCTGCTCCGGAGGAGTCCCCGATATTGTGGCGGACATTGAATAAGCACCGATTCTACGCCGGAGGGCACGCGAGGCGCAAATGAAGATGCGGTCTCCAAATCGGGCCTTTCGCCGAACGGACTCGCCTCCGGGGAAGCCCCCCGCTGACTTGTTCCCCATCCACGTTTGCTCTAGCATCGCGCCCTAAAGTTCGTTCGATGGTTTTACCGTATCGTGAGCAGAGCCGTAGCCATGAAAAAGTACGTTTTGATTCTGAGTTGTACCTTCCTGACCCTCTCCAGCGTTGCCTGCAGCGATGATGGCAATACCGGCAGCAGCGAGAGCGTGGGCGATGCGGTCAACAGCTACAACTCGACGGCCAAGACGTCTGTCGAAGAAGACTGCTCGTGCTACGCCGAAGACCTCGGTTTTGGCAGCGCGGACGCCTGTGTGAGCGACCGGTTCACGCCGGTGGTGTTGAGCTCCTGTGAGGAAGATGCCGCTCGCTGCGATTCGGGGAATTACCAATCGGTGATGTCTTGCAAAGAGACCGCTCAGGACGTCTTCCAGGCCTGTATTGAAGGGTGTCCCGCCGACCCCGAGAGCTGTCGCCAGACGCTGGAGAACAGCCTGTCTGACTGCAACAACCTTCGCTCGGACGCAATCGAAGCCGCCTTGGCGTCCTGTCGCAACGGCGGGACGGCCGATTGCAATGCCACGCAGCCTCCCGACGCCTCCGTGCCCGACGCCGACTCGCCTGAAGATGTCGGCCAAGACGCATCCGACGCAGACGAGACTGACGCAGATGACACGCCGGATGCAGACGATACTCCGGATGCAGACGATACTCCGGACGCCGACGATACTCCGGATGCAGATGACACGCCGGATGCCGACGACACGCCAGATGCCCAAACCGACGAGCCTCCGACGGCGGTCGCCACCGCCGATAGCAGCGCCAGCGTGGGCGACACCGTCAACCTCGACGGCTCGGCCAGCTCCGACCCCGACGACTCACTCGCCGAGTTGGACTTCGCGTGGTCGTTCGTGAGCGACCCCAGCGGCGGCGCCGACTCGATCAACAACCCGTCGAGCTACACGGCGAGCTTCACGCCCTCGGTTGAAGGCACCTACGAGCTCGAGCTGACCGTCACTGACACCGCCGGCAATACCGACACCGACACGGCCAGAATCACCGTCGACGACGGGCCGTGCGTGATCATCTCCGAATACGTCGAGGGCTCCGGCAACGACAAGGCCATCGAGATCTATAATTGTGGCAGCTCGGTCCTGAATCTCGGCGAGGTCGGCTACTGCGGCGAGTCCAACGCCACGGATATCAGCGTCGATGGATGCACGGGCGACACGGTCTTCTCGGGCAATCTGGCGCCCACCGACGTCTACGTCATCTGCCACTCCGACTTCGGCTCGTCGGCCCTGTGTGACCAGATGTATAACCAACTGACGTTCAACGGTGACGACAGAGCCGTGATCTATTTCGACGAGGACGGAGACGCGTCCTACGAGCATGGCACCGACACCATCCTCGACGTCTTCGGCCGCCTGGGCCATCAGCCCTCTGATCCGGCTCTCTGGAGAGACACCACTCTTCGACGCTGCAACTTCAACCCCTTCGACGGCATGTCGGCCTTCGACTATATCGACTATTACGAAGAAGTCTCCGCCGACTCGTTCGGCGGCCTCGGTGCACGCCCCAGTGAGACGTGCGCGCCCTGAGCGGTTTCGGATCGTATCACCTTTTTCTCAGGCCCGTGGAACGGACGATGAATCCACGATGCCATCGTCAACGGCCCGGAGACCTGCGACGATGGCTATAACGACGGAAGCTACGGCAGTTGCAACGCGGACTGCACCCTCCCCGACGAATTCTGTGGCGACGGCGTCGTCAACGGCCCGGAGACCTGTGACGACGGCGTCAACGACGGCAGCTACGACGGCTGCGCGCTCGACTGCATGGGTCCGGGCGGTGAATGCGGCGACGGTACGGTCAACGGTCCCGAGCAGTGCGACGACGGGGTCAACGACGGCAGCTACGGCGGGTGCAAGCCCGACTGCTCGGGGCCCGGTGACGGCTGCGGCGACGGGCAGGTCAACGGCGAAGAGGTCTGTGACGACGGCGCCGACAACGGCACCTACGGCCACTGCAACCTCGCATGCGACGGCCAGGCCGAACACTGCGGCGACGGCGTCATCAACGGCCCCGAGGAGTGCGACGGCCAGGCCCAGGACGGCGAGACCTGCACCAGCCTCGGCTACGCCGGCGGGCAACTAGGCTGCACGTCGTCGTGCGAACGCTCGACCGATGACTGCAACACTGCATTTACGCAGGTTTCGTCTTCGACGTGGCACAGTTGCGGGGTGCGCTCCGACGGCTCCATTATGTGCTGGGGAAGCGATGGTCCCGACGGACGCACGACGCCCCCGTCGGGCGTCTATACGATGGTCACCGCCGGTCTCGACCATAACTGCGCGCTACGCTCGGATGATACAATCGACTGTTGGGACAGCGACTTGAACCAAAGGTCGACCCCGCCGTCGGGCTCGTTTTCGACGATCTCGGCCGGCACCAACCACACCTGCGGAATCCGCACCGACGGCTCGGTCGAATGCTGGGGCAGCGACTCCTACGGCCAATCCAGCGCGCCCTGATGCGCGCCTGCCTTCGCGTCTTGCCACTCCTCCCCAGATTCTGGGGGGCCAGCCCGTGAACGTGCACGTGCACGTGAACCGTAGTTAAACCTGCAGAACCTCCACCCTCTCGAGGCAGCTTCGATTGGGCTATATCGCCCGTTTCGAACCTTTTCGCTGAGTCCACCGAATGTGCAGGAGGTACAGCGGTTCACGCGCACGGGCCGCAACCGCCTCCAAGCAGCGTGGCTGGCCCCGTCAACCTCGGTCGGTGGACTCGATGACCGGCTTGGCCCCGATAATGGCGACAATCCCGGCGGTCGAGTTCGCGATCATGATCCCCCAGAAGATTCCAACCACGCCGAACAACTCGCCGCCCAGCCACGCGAGCGGCGCGATGAGGCCGACGGTTCGGAGCAGGGACAGCCCCGCCGCAGGGACCGGACGATCGATGGCGTTCCAGGTATTGCTCATGGCGCGGAAGGTCCCCTGAAGCGCGTGGCCGAGCGGCACAATCGCCAGGAAGAGTACGAGCACCTGCACCGCTTCGTCGGAATCCGTGAAGAGGTGGCCGATGGGCTCGGCGAGGCCGTATAGCAGCCCCCAGATCGCGAAGCTGATCGCGGCCACGGCGCTGCAGGTATAGATGATCGCTTTGTAGACGCGGTCCTTCTTGCCGGCGCCCCAGTTCTGGCCGACGAGCGGCCCGAGCGACGAGGTCAGCCCGTTCGAGATGACCAGGGCGAACGCCTCGACCCGCGTCGCCGCGCCGTATCCTGCGACCGCCTCGGTGCCGAAGCCCGCAATGAGCGCGGTGATCAAGGCGTTGGTGAGTGGGACGACCGAGCGCGTCGCTCCGGCCGGAGCGCCCACGCGCATGACCTCTCTCCAGGATTGGAGCACCGAGGACATCTCGGGCATGTCGAAGGAGATGAGGTCCTCTCGGCGTCTGAGAATCCACAGCGCTGCGACCAGCGCCACGGCCCGCGAGACCACCGACGCGGTCGCCGCCCCTCCGATACCCCAACCCTGCCAGTCGCCGACGCCGAAGATGAACAGCGGGTCGAGCGCGACGTTGAGCCCCGCCACGCAGATCATGATCAACGCGGGCGTTCGCGTATCGCCCGTGGAGCGAATCGCGGCGTTGCCGATCATCGGCACGACCAAAAAGGCCGCGCCGATATACCAGATCGACATATACTCCTCGATCATCGGCATCAATTTGGGCGCGGCGCCCAGCAACTCGAAGATGGGCTCGATCGTCAGGTAGCCCGCCACCGAGATGACCGCCACGACCAGCGTCGCCAGCACCAGCGCATCGGTGGTCACTCGCCGCGCCTTTGTGTGGTCGCGTCGCCCCACCGCCCGCGACACCACCGACGTCACGCCGACCCCGATCCCCATGGTCAAGCTGCTCAGAAAGAAGACCACCGGAAACGTAAAGCTCATCGCGGCGAGCTGGTCGGTTCCCAGTTGACCCACGAAATAGGTGTCGACGATATTCATCGCCATGATCGCCAGGATGCCCACCGCCATCGGCCCGGACAGGCGCACGATATGCTTGGCGAGCGAGCCTCGAGTGAGGTCTCTTTCGTCCTGTGTGGAACGCGTCTCTTTCATGCCTGCTCATATAGGCGCAAAGCCCCGGCTACGAAAGCTTGGATGAGCGCGGCGGGTGATTCGTTACGCTCGAGGTGGCAAAAGAGCGAGGTGTCGCTGTCGACGGCAGTTGACGCACGGGGTGCCCTGCCCCACTCTTTCGCCGATCGAGGACCGTTATTTCAGACAACTACCAGGACGCATCCGATGAAACCGCAGCGCATTGCGCAACTTGAGAAAGAGGTCGACCAGGCCCTCGAAGACGGCGAGTTGAACGAGGAGGCGCAGCAAGCGCTCATCGAGGTGCTCACCCCGCACGCCCACGAGCAGACCTGGCCGGACATCGAGGTCGTGCTGCACGTCGCCGAGCATCCGGTCGTGCGAGCCGCCATGGAGGCCGACCGTCTGGCCGAGCCGCTCGAGAAGGCCATCATCGAGGCATTCTCGGCGGTGCTGCCGCTATTGGGCATGCGCGCGTTCGGGCCGCTGGCGCAGTCGACCCCGCGCATCCGCAGGCAGCTCGAGGCCGAGAGAAACAAATACGAGTTGGTGCGTGAGCGCCTCGGCGAGCAAGACAGCGACGAAGACGCCATCGGGCTGCTGCGACGGTACCTGTCGACCGAGCCGGCGCCGCTATTCGTCGCCCGCTTTCGCCAGGCTCACACCAAGTGGGTGGACGAGGCGGAGCGTCAAAACGACGCCGGCACCGACCTGGTCGTACTCGAGCAAAACGCCGAACTCGTCGACGCTCTGCTTGATCCTACCCAGCTCGACCCGGCCCAGCTCGACCTCGACGCCCACGCGGCCGGGCTCCGCGAGGCCCTCGAGGCGTTGCGCGACAACCCCGACATCTCCCAGGTCACGCTACGCCGCGGCATCGAGCGCGGCTCGACCGCCCAGCGCGTCGTCGCCGCAGCCGTCGCCCTGTTCGACTTCCAACCAGAACTCGCCCCCAACATCCTCGCGATGGTCGTCGCCGGAGTCGACAGCGCCACACAACTCGCCGTCATCGCCGCCCGGCTGGCCCCCCTGATGGCCCGAAACGCCTTCTCGCAATTCCTGGCCGAGGCCGCCTGGCAAAACCCCGAAGAGCCCGAAGCCCAGATCACCGCCGAGCGCACCCACGCCATCCTGGCCGCCCGCTGCGTACTCCCCAAAATCGGCAGCCCGCTCGACCCGGTCACCGCCGACGATGTGCCCGACTCGGCCGACGCCCAACTGCACGATCTGCCCGGGCTGGTCGACGCCAGCTGGGCATTGTGGGATGCGCTGGGTTGAGTGACGGTCGATGGCGTCATCTCCTCGGTATCCCTCCCCGCCCGCAGCGCAGCGAAGGGATGGGGAGGATCAAGGAGGGGGCATCCTCACCCGCCCGCAGCGCAGATGCTGCAAACCCGCACACCGCTACGGGCCACGCGCGTCAAACAACGACGCGCTCACCCGCAGCTACAAGGTCTTCTACCACCCCTCCGGGGTTCGCCGGCCGGGATTTTGAGCCTGGTCGCGCGAAGCGCTGGGGGGCGAATGGCAGCCTTGGCGGAAATGGTCGATGGGCGGCCGGTCGCGAGCCGACCATTTCCGAGAAAGCAACCATTCTCACCCCCGTCCCACGGGGGTGACGGCGCGTAGGCGCCGGGGGGCCGTCACTGACCAGCTATATCTCCAAAGAGGCGCCCACAAAAACCTACTCGTTACAGTCCTCGGGGGCTTTGCTCACTTCTCTCCCCCAGACTTCTCATTCACAGCGACATATGCTTGATCGGGATGGTGCGGTGTCTCAGGATGTGTGCGCTCGAGCTCACCCGCGTCGACCAGCGGTTTTATATAAGCCGAAAGTACGTGCTTTCGACTGCGGTCGAGGAGCTTGGCAAGTTCACCAGGGCGAAAGGCTCGCCAAGCACACAGGTCACCAATCACAGCTTGTACGTCCGCCAATGGCGCACGTGATCCCAACGACTCGACGCTCTGTCGCAACTCGGTCGGTAAGTCTTGAAATAGTTTCTCCTGCCGGGAAGTGTCCGGTTGGCCGGCCGAAGTGTCTTGGTCAGCTCTTTGCAACACCTCTTCGAGCGGAAGACGATCCTGCGGCGGACGGCCATCTTCATCAGTCAAAGACTCACCGAGCGTATAATAACTCGCAGACCCCGCCGCATGAAGCTCGAGCAACCCCTGATCGCGGAGCCGCCTCAAGAGCTGACTTGCCTGCAGCGTATCCAGGCCAACGAGGCGTCGCATAGCTGCGTTGTGGAGTGCGCCTGCGTGGGGTCGCCGCCGAGTCGAGGCCACAAGCGTCAACGAGATTGACAGGGGTGGCGTCAACGTGCTGGACACCCTGTGGCGAGCTCGGACGAATCGTGAATCACATAACTCACGCGCTTGCAGCTAGTCGCCGGACGTAAAGCTTGACGAGCTAGACCGCCGCCGGCTGCCTTTTCCCTCAAAAAGCAACGCCTCGCCGATTCGCAACCCCCGAGAAGCAACCACGCAACAAACCGCCCAACGTCCCCTCCCCAAGTTGGGGAGGTGGCGGCGAAGCGTAGCGTAGCCGTCGGAGGGGGGCCTCAAAAGCCAGCCGAACCACCAACTCGAACCCCTCAAAAAGCAACGCATCCCCGATCAGCAACCCCTCCCCGGCCCCCCTACAAATCCCGCCGATGATCAAAAGAGCGACTTCTCCCACTCTTCCAGTCTCTCCTTCGCCTCCCGCCAATCCACCATCACCTCACTCAACGCCCCCCAAAAAGCATCATCATGATGCCGATGCAGCAGATGACACACCTCATGCGCACACACATACTCCATCGCAAACTTCGGCGCCTGGATGAGCCGCCAGTTGATCCGCACGACGCCGTCCTTGCCGCAGCTGCCCCACATATGCTGCTGGTCGCCCAGCCGCACGCCCTCCGGCTCGACGCCCAACCGCTCGGCGTAGCGCCCACAAAACCGCCGCGCATCCCGCACCGCCCGCTCGCGCAGCCAGCCGTGGAACGCGTGGCGTAGCCGGGCGCGCCGCGCCGCATCAGACAAGCCCTCGGGTCGCTGACGTCGGCCTCGAGCAGCATATGCCGGACCTTCTGGCGCAGCGTCTTTCGCAGCGCGGGCTTATCCAGGTACATCGCCTGCTCGACCGGTGCGTCGAGGCCGGTCGTCAGTCGGATGAGAATCGTCGCGAAGCAAATCCTCGAGATATCTCCGAGCCTGCCGGATCAAATCCTCGAAAGAGTCGCCCGCAAGCTTCGGGATACGAACCGCATGCAGGCTCGTTCGCCCGTGATAACTCGTCGCCTCCTCCAGCGCGTCGCGCAGCAGCGATTGCGCCTTGAAGCCCTCAAAGCCCGACTGCTCGATTCGAAGGGCCGCTTGCCAAAGGGAGTGCAGGCCGAGAAAGAATCCCGGCCAATCGCGTTGCCGATATAGACCGTACCAGTCGAGCGGCGGTCCTTGACGAGTCATCGCCATCTGAAAGCCATCTCGAGCCTCTCTGCGCAGCGTCGGACGCGTCGTGCGACCACGGCCAGGGTTCCAGTCGAGCACACCGGCGTCATTCAAATCGCCCAATACCTCTTGGACCAGACGGCGAGAATAGACGGCCATATCCGCAAGCTCGGTCGTGGACGCCTCTACCCCGTGGAGCAACAGGGTAAATATCTCGGCGCGACACCCACCGCCGATGAATTTTCGGGCAAATAGCTGCGCCACGCAGGGATCCGAGAAATCGGGAGATCTCGCATTATCTCGAGGCGTAAACGGCCCTCGATGAAGCCCCCATTTTTCGAAAATCGCGTCGCGCTTAGGTCCTGAAGGCTGGGGTTCGAGCTCATCGGTCACGAATACGCTCTCGGGAGGACCGGACCAGCTCGACGCGGCGAGCTTTAGCTTCCAATTCGCGCTGCCGTGTTCGGCGACGGTGTCGCTCCAGGCGTGAGCGATACGATTCGTCGCGGCGTCGGAGCGTTCACTGAGCAACTTCTCGAGGCGCTTGTGGTTGACCAGCGCACCGAACCGACAACACCAGCTCAGTGCTTCGTCAAAGAGCCTCGCATCGGTGCGGCCGAAGCTCCAGGTGCCGAGCAGCAAAGCCTCCAGATCGACCCTGATCGACGCGAGGCTATCCGTGCTCCCGACCCCTAGCGCGCTCCATTGCGCCCAAAGCTCGTCTCTGGTTTTGTCGAGCAGGTCATTCCGAAATTCGTTCCACGACATCATCGTAGCCCTCTTGTTTGAGAAACCACTCGAGCAAGCCCCGAAAGCCCGGCGACGGATCTTGCTGGACACACCAACTAGCGGCATCAACCAGCTCCTCGGAGCTCGGCGCGAGTTGGTTCAGATCGGACAGGTGTTTGCCTCCCGACAGATCGACGGCTGCATAGAGCTTGAGGTGAATTTGGTCGTAGCGGTCGAGAAAACGAACCGTGAGCAACTCGCCGTACTCCTTCTTGGTTGCGCGGCCGACGACTCCCTCCGGGAGCCCAAATTGCTGCATGTCGGCCGGTCCCGGATTCAGCCACTTCTCTGGCAGCCCTCGCGTCCTCGCCACTCGTCTCGTCGCGGCCTCAAGCTCCTCCGGAAAGGGCTTCGCTGCCACGTCTTTCTCGTCGAGCACCAAAGCGAGAACGTCAATATCGTCAGTGGCGCGCGTGACCAATCCCATCACGGTCAAGGCGGCGCCCCCGCACACAAGCAGGTCCAGCGGCTCGGATCCTTCCAACTCCAACGCGTCGGCGAGGTCCTCGAGCCGTCGATGAATGACCTCCGCGTTTTCGAACGTCGTCACTTACTCCTCCGTCTTCGTGCCGGCACAATCTCCGGCCCCATGTCGGAGGGAACTCTAACCTACGAACTATTAGTTCGCAAACAAAGAAGTTATAGTGCGCAATTAGCGATATATTACTGCGCTACTCCGTCGTCCACCGATTCTCATCGTCCTCGATAGTGACCAGGTTCCAGCACACGGGGGCGTGAGCGAACTCGTAGCTATGGGTGAGCAGAGCGAGGAATCGAGCCATGCGTAGCCCATAGCGGTGGTCGGGGTGGCGTTGGTGGGGAGGTTGCAAAAAGGGGCTCGCCGCTTACCGAGGCCCCTTTATGCGGCCTGACCGTGCTCCGCCTCGCTACGCTCGGCACCTCCCCGCATCGGGGAGGAGTGGCAAAAAGCGGCGTTTTAGCCGACCCGCAACAGCCCACGATTTCACGTCTTGCCACCCCTCCCCAGATTCTGGGGAGGTGGCGGCGAAGCCGTCGGAGGGGGCCCCGGACAGCAGCCAAGCCGCAAAAAAGGCGGCTGCAGAAAGCAGCCATATTACAAACTCGAAGCCTTCAAAAAGCAGTGTCCCGCCGCTCAGCGACATCCCAAGCCCCCTCACCCCGCCTCCTCCCTCACTTCCTCATAAACCCGATTCAACAACAACTTCACCACCGTCTCACCAAACCGCCCTTCCTCAATAATCTTGTTAACCAACCGCGCATTATCCTGATGCCGGTCAATCAACACACTCTCCAGCTTCTTCTTCGCCGGATACCGGAAGTTCTCCTCACTATTCGCCATCGCCGCCTGCTGCACCGACTCATCCGCTTTCATGGCCGCCGCAACCTGGTCGAAGAATAATTGGTCGGCCTCCGTAAACTCCGTCCCAAACCGGTCGTTGATCACATCGATCAACCGGCTCAGCTCCACCTGCTCCTCTTCAGTCTTACCACCCGTGCCTACCTCATGCGGCCCCGACACCGCCCCGCCCCCTTCGAGCTGGATAGCGCCCTCGGCGTTCTTCTGGACCTTGTAGTACTTGAGCGCGACGTCCTCCGAAATATCGACGGCCTCCGTCTCTTCGTTCCGCCTCGGCAGCTTCCGCGACAGCAAACGCCCATATACGTACAGCATCTCGAGCTGCTCATCCGTAAACTGCGTGACCTGGGCGAGGAACGAGTACAGCCGTAGGTAGTTGTTGAGCATTGCGCGGAAGTCGTCTTGCTCCTCCGGCGGTCGGTTCTTGAATCGGTCGACGGCCGGATCGAGGTGGGAGTTCAGGCGCGCGTTGTCGGCCTTGGAGACCTTCTCCTTAAAGAATACTTTCGCAAAAGCTTCGACCTCTTCGGGCCGGAAGATGCGGTACTCCTGCAGGTCGTATTGGAGGTCGTAGAGCTTTTGGGGGTCGAGGTCCTCGTCGATGGTGGTGCGCTCGTAGAAGGGCTTGAAGGCCTCGAGGATCTCCTCGCGCTTGTTGACGAAGTCGAGCACGAAGGTGTCGTCCTTGCCGCTGGTGGTGCGGTTGAGCCGGCTGAGCGTCTGGACGGCCTGGATGCCGGCGAGCCGCTTGTCGACGTACATGGTGTGCAGGAGGGGCTGGTCGAAGCCGGTCTGGTATTTGTTGGCGACGATGAGCACTTGATACCGGTCGGTGTCGAACTTCCGGGGCAGCTCGCTCTGCTTGATGCCGCCGTTCATGCCCTCTTCGGTGAAGCTGACCCCGTCGACGTCGACCGAGTCGGAGAACGCGACCAGCACGCCCAGGTCGTAGCCGCGCTTTTCGATATACTCGTCCAGCGCCAGCTTGTAGCGCGCGGCGTGCTCGCGAGAGCCGGTCACGACCATCGCCTTGGCGCGGCCGTTGATCTTGTGGCGCGTGCTGGTCTGGAAGTGCTCGACCATGATCTCGGTCTTCTGCGAGATATTATGCGGGTGCAGCGACAGGAACCGGGCCAGCGCGCGCGAGCCCTTGCGCTTGTCGAGGCGCTTGTCCTCCTCGGCCTTCTTCACCAGGCCGAAGTAGGTGTCGTAGGTGGTGTAGTTCTGGAGGGTGTCGAGGATGAACTCCTCCTCGATGGCCTGCTTCATCGAGTACAGGTGAAACGGCGCCGGCGCGCCCTCCTCGTCCGTATGCCCGAACATCTTGAGCGTTTTATACTTCGGCGTCGCCGTGAACGCATAGAAGCTCAGGTTCGGCCGCGGCCCGCGGTATAGCGCCGCCTTGAACGCGGCCGCGTACACATCGGCGTTGGCCGCGTCGCCCCCCTTTTCAGCAATAAGCTCTTCGAACTCCTCGAGCGCCCCCTCATCGACCTCGCCCGACAGGATCTTCTTCATCTCCGTGGCCATCTCGCCCGATTGCGAGCTATGCGCCTCGTCGACGACCACCGCATAAGCCTGCCCCGGCAGCTCGCTTATCTTCTCGGAAACGTACGGAAATTTATGCAGCGTCGTGATGATGATCGGCGCGCCCGATTCCAGGGCCTCGGCGAGCTGCGTCGAGTCTTGGTCGATGCGTTTGACCACGCCTTCTTTGTGCTCGAGTTGGTAGATCGTGTCCTGCAACTGCTTGTCGAGCACCAGCCGGTCAGTCACCACCACGACCGAGTCGAATATCTTGTTGTCGTGCTCGTCGTGCAGCGACTGCAACTGGTGGGTCAGCCACGCGATCGACATCGACTTGCCCGAGCCGGTCGAGTGCTGCACCAGGTAGTTCTTCCCCGGCCCGTGCACCTCGGTCGCACCGACGAGCTTCCGCACGCAGTCGAGCTGGTGGTAGCGCGGAAAGATCATCGTCTCCTTCCTCCGCATCTTACCATCCGACCCTCGCCGCTCCTCGACCTGCAGGTTCACATACCGGCCGACGATCTCGAGGAGCCCATGCCGCTCCCAGACCTCCTCCCACAGATAATGCGTCCGATGCTTGCCCCCCTCTTCACCAACAGGACCAGGCGGATTGCCCCCACCGCCGCGATAGCCCTTATTGAACGGTAAGAAGTACGTGCTCTTATTGGCGAGCCGCGTGGTCATCCACGCCTCGTCCGCATCGACCGCGAAGTGGACGATCGCCCGCTCCTTGAACCGAAAAATTGGCGCCTGCGGGTCCCGGTCCTTCCGATACTGCCACTTCGCATTCTCGACCGTCTGCCCGGCCGTCTCCGCCTTGAGCTCGGCCGTCACCACCGGGATGCCGTTGAGAAACAGCACCAGGTCCAGGCTATTGTCGTTTTTCGGGTCGTACCGAAGCTGCCGCACAACCGTCAGTCGATTCTTCCGATACTTTTCGAGCACGTCCGGGTTGAGCCCGTGCGCCGGCCGAAAGTACGCGAGCCGGATGGGCTGCCCGTAGAACCGAAAGCCCCGGCGCAACACATCGAGCACGCCCTGCTTCCGAAGCGCCTTGCACAACGCACCCAAGAACTTCTCTTGGAGTTGCGCGCCGTGAATCCCCCGCAGCTTCTCCCATCGTTTGGGCTGCGTCGCCTCAACGAACTCAATGACTTCCTCGGGCAAGAGCGCGCGGTCGCGGTCGTAGTCGGACGAGTGCCCGCGCCGGTAGCCGTTGGCGACCAGGTGCGCTTCGATCGCGTCTTCGAAGTTTTTTTCGAGGTGGGCTTTTGCCATCCTTCGAGTCCTTATTTTCAGCGAGCTTAGCCACCTCTCACTCGTGACTAGCGACCGGTGGGAGCACTGCAACGCGAGAACATAACAACGGTAACGCAATACTCCCGCCGGTCGCCTGTCGAAGCATCATAAGCGCCTCGGCCTGCTGGGTCTCACACGACGCCTGAATCGACGAGGCGTTGCTTGTGCGTGACTCCCCCATGGCTGCCTTCAATATTAAGCTGACCTGTGACGGCGGCGGTGATGAGGGCTTGGCGATATTCGCGTATACACACGACCTGTTCGGCAAGGGCTGTGCGAACCTGATCAATTTCTTCCGTTTGAGCATCTAGCACATCGGCAATTGCACGCTGTACTGATAACGGCGGAAGCGGCACGCGAAACTCCGCCAATGTTTCGCGGTTAACCTTTGGCATCGCGACACGTTCCGAAGCCAGTCTGGCGGCTTCATTAAAGCCGTCGCTGAGCATGCACCAAAGTAGGTATCTGTTATCCATACGAGCGCGCGTCTGTATTGCGTACATGTCGGCGCTACATAATCCATCGCATGGGGCAATCATTACCTTGCGTAGTTCCGGGCGGATCTTACTGTAAACAATTTCTCCCGCTCGAACACGGTACTTGCCACTTTCAGCACCCTGCTCCCTTGCGGTTTCTATTTCCAACAACTTTCCAGTGCGAGACTCTACGTGATTTGGGGCGAACAACGGCAAATCGCGAAATTCAGTTTGTTCTGGATCAGCTTGGCCCTTTCTAATATCTGCAACCCGTCGAAATTGAGGCAGCTTCCATCCAACAGGTAACTCCTCATACCAAGGACCGATTTGGGAAGAGTTCTGAATACGTGTTGTCTGTACATCGGAACTCAGTCCTCTGGTCACCATCCGATTGATTACTGCGGCCCGCTGCTCCTCAAGTAGCTCGATAAGTCGTTCTTTCTTTGCGACAAGTTCGTCGACGGCGCCTGTCTTTTGGTCAAGGAAACTAGCGATCGCCCGTTGGGTGGAGAGAGGAATCTTGGGCACCGGCAAGTTTGCGATCTCAGATTCGTTAGTCGCAGGATAACTCACACCGACCGATCTCGCGCAAACTTCGTCGATAAACCAGTTTGACCGAACCCAGTAATAGAGAAAACGTGGCAAGACAGCCGCTCGCGGAGATAAAACTGCGAAGCCGGTCGAGACTATCAGCTTGCCTTCATCTGGCTCCACGTATCCAACCGCACGCAAATAGGTGCGCACTGTCGAAATAATCGTGTCTCCTGGCTGTACAACCCTTCTCGCACGCGAAGGGGCCTCGTCGAATGTATGCGTTACTGGTTCAGCTTTATCACCATGCGAGCCAACAGCACTGATGTCTAAGTAGCGAAAGGTAAAATTAGGGTCAGTGGCCTCTGCGAGAGAATTCTTATTATTGAGAGCTGCAAAAGTTGCTAAAGCGTGATGTCACATGCTCAAAGAATCGGCGCACCTTTTCGGGGTTACGCTGCAGCGAACGAATCTCGCGGTTCAGATAGCCCTTCAACTCGTCGAGGTCGTGACAGGCGACGTTGCCCAGGTGGCCCTTCTTCATCACACCGATCAGTGGTTCGACGGGGTTGAGTTGCGGCGCATAGGCCGGCAGTTGGATGAGCTGGATATCGCGTCCGTAGTTGGTCTTCAAGAACTGTCGCACTGGTCGGGCTCGATGAATGGTCGAGCCATCCCACACCACGATCATCGGCGGTTCGATCCAGTCTCGCAAGTGGCGTAGGAACCGAGCGCAATCGGTGCCCGACAAGCTGTGAGGACGAGTCATGGTCAGCAGGCGCCCGGTGTGAGTGACCGCGCCCATCCAGGAGAGATGATCGCGGGTGAGCGTGTGCTCCAGGGTGGGCGTCTGCCCTCGAGGCGCCCAGCTGCGGATGACCATTGGCGTCAGGTAGAACCCGCTCTCGTCTACGAAGACAATGGTCGCCTGTTCGGTCTGGTGTTTTTTTTGACCAAAGGCCACACCTCGTCGGTGAAGTGTTTGACTTGCTCTTCGTCTTGCTGACGTGCCTTGCCTTCGGGCATTTGGGGCGTCCAGCCCCACTCGTGCAACAGTTTGCCGACGTGATCGGGATGGTACGACACTCCAAACTCTTGCTCGATAACCTCAGCGACTCGTTGCGTGGTCCACACCTCGCCTTTGAACCCGTAGGCCTGAGCCCCCTGGTCGAGCATCTCGAGGAGCTTGGGCACCTTGTCTCGGTCCAACTCGGGCGGCCGACCGGCGCCGGTCTTCGCCCTGAGTGCTTCCGGGCCTCTTTTTTTGGCGCGGTTGATCCACTGACTGACCGCGCCCTCCGAGACGTCGAGCACCTCGGCGATTTTGCGCTGAAGCATGCCATCTTGGTACAGTTGCCAGGCGCGAAAGCGGCGCCACTCTTGCCAGTCGGCGTAGTCGTATTTGCCCTCGGCCATGATGTCTCCTCGTATGCGATTGACTTGTCCAACGTCGAAACCGCTCTCAAGGAAAAAATAGACGCGACATCTCGACGCCGCAGAAAGCTTTACGAAATTACGCAGGACTCAATAATGTCGACGACTGTCTTGAGAGGCACAGTTTCCCAGTCTGCCGGCAGTACATTGTGCCACGGTACGAAACGGTCCTTTGGTGTCACAGTCTTGTTCATCCCAGCACCTCGCTTAGCATCCCCTGAATCTCATCTTCCAAAGACTTAACGTCCTCCTTGATATCCTCGAAACGTCTTGGCGGCTCATATTCATAAAAGTACCGCGTAAACGGGATTTCATAGCCGACGCGAGTCCAGCTCTCATCAATCCAGGCGTCCGGTACGAAAGGCAAAACTTCTCTCTCGACATAGGAATCTATATCCTCCGTCATGGGCAAATTCTCTTCATCGTCCAACTCACTATCCGCCACAGGATGCTCGTCACTCTTGCTGGCCCACACGGGCTTCCCGCTGGAGTGCCGTTCGCCAAAGTGCTCAATAAGAGCGGTGCGAAGCGGCTTTGTTTCGCGATTCACAGCATCTTCAGACTTCACCGCCGAACTGAGCCTATCGAAGAATTCATCATAATCGAGTTTGCAACCTTCTTTCTGAAGACGAGACAGTTCCTCTTTAACAATATCTAAGTAGCGACGTTTCTCCCGGATCGCCTTTTCGCTCTTAACATCGGTAAACCCCTTAACACTTCTATCAGCGGTAAACGCGTCGAGACGCTCAGAATCCACACTGAATACTTGGCGAAGAGGGCGATGTACCTTAATGCGACGATAACCGAAGTCTTCCGTGTCGAAGCACTGCACGAGTTCAGCTGCTGTTAAGGAAAGATCAGTACCCGCAGTAAATTCGACAATCTCTGACTCCGGCTTGGATACCAGCCCTGTCAGGACGCTGAGATGCTTTTCGTTAAACCGATAGCGTTTCTTCTGCTGACTCGAAGGTAATTTTGACGCCAACACTGGCTCGTCTTTCGCATCGAGTACGCCACCGTTGATTAGCCGCACACGCCCTTCTCTATCGCTGGGCTTTTGCTTATCGAACACCCACAGGTAAGTTGTGATGTCCGTATTGTAAAAAATGTTCTTCGGGAGCGAGACGATGGTATCGAGCCAGTCATTCTCGAATATGTGTCTCCGTATTTCACTTGGACCACTTTCAGCGCCGCCGACAAACAATGGTGATGCGTTCGAGACAACAACCGCCCTCCCGTCCTCTTCAAGCCTAGCCAGTACTTCCAACATGAAGAGCATCTGACCGTCACCAACATATGGAAGCCCAGGAGAAAAGCGGCCCTCTTGGCGAACCCTATCCTCATTTTCACTCCACGACTCTCCATAGGGCGGATTAGAAAGTGCGTAGTCGGCCTTCGTAGCGCTGACGTGGGGGCCCGGAAGCATGGTGTCCTGATAAAGAACTCCCTTTCCGCTGTCCCAAGCTCCATCAATTCCACGCATGAGGAGATTACCCTGGCCGCGTGCGTGGATGTTTTGGCGCACCTCCAAACCTCGTATCAAGATGCGAGGGTAGCTCTCCGCTAAGTTCTTGAGGTAGTCGCGCGCAGCCAACAACATTCCGTTGGTACCGGCTGCCGGATCGTAGATACGAATAGTGCCACTCGTCTGCTTGAGTTTCTGCTCATGCGGCGCAAAAAGGATGCGAACACACAAGTCAACAATATCTCGCGGCGTGATCGTTTCAGCGGCCAAGCCCCCTGTCTCTTCTGCTAACACCTGCAGGAGTTCGTCGAAGATCTGCGCCATTTCGATATCCTCGACGGCGTCTATCGAAAGGTCTCTTGTCAGGTTTTCGACATGCTCGAGAGTCTCATAGAGTGTTCCCATCTCCTGGAGGTTCTCGACTAATCCAATCACTTCCAAATTTCGCAGCACCTGTTCGACATTCTTGGAATAGCCGTTTACGTACTGCTCCACTCGCTCCCTAAGATGCTCGTCATCATGGGTCACCTCAGCGAGTGGAAAGGGGCAATCATTAAAATATGGCTGCCCTGATTTCTTGAAGGCCTTCCGCGTTTCATATCTGCTCGTTCGATCGAGGCGTGGGTTCTCGTTGTCTCCGCGGCAGTCCCGAGCAAAGTTCAGAACTTCCTGCTTAGTCGCTGCCAGTTTGGCATCCAGCCGCGCCATCAACACGAGCGGGACCACGTACCGGGGCAAGTTCTCATTTGACTCTCTTATATAGGGACGAAAACCGTCGAGGATTCTCTTAGCTGATGTGTTCACTTTTCCCCTTAAGCCGCTGAGTTATGGCGCCCAAAGCTGTACGCCGCCATTTCACGCTCTACAGTTTCTTTTAGTCGTTCATTTTCAAGCAGCATTCTGGCCAGGTTGTCCGCTTCTGACGCGTCGAGCAAGAGTGACTCGAAACGATTGGAATAACGTTCCCGATATGCGGCAAAACTCTCATCGCGAGCGGCCTCTTGCAGTTCTTCCGACGAGTGCGCCTTCTCACTAAGTTGGTCGGCAATATTATGTATGCTCGCGTCAATCTCATCCCCCAGAAGGGTCGTGACGTACTCCCGATAGGCCTCAACTAATTCTTCTAACGTCTTTTGATAGCGCTCACGACGAGCATGCGGGTTGAAGGTGATTTCGGTCGGCTCATTTGGCACCGCCACCTGCCTTCCTGATGAAGCAATGCCATGGTCGATCATCTTGACATCGCCGATAATAACGTCCTCCTCGCTAAGCGTAATGTGCGAGATATCGCTTGATAGCGGCGCTTCAACGTCTTTGCGGATCGCCCAGCACATCAAAAAGCTGTTGCGGAATTTTTGGGCATCCTCCTCGTCAAGCGTGTCGCTCCACACGAGAAAATACGGAGAGTAATATTCTAGAAACGACTTGACCGCTTTTCGGAAGGGTTCTTTCTCCGCGTTCGGCAAGCCATGGTATGCCTCCCGAAAATTCGTGAGATACATGCTGATTTCCTCGTGCCCTTGCGACTGATGATCATACTTTTCCCGAAGCACTTGGCAGTCTCGTGGCTTAAAGACGCCAGGAGCCAGCAGTGCTTTGTAAACCTCAGGTAATAGGTCCCGTCCAATGAGCTTGACGGGCTTGACCCCTTCATCGAATTTTAAGAAAGCGTCGTAAATCTCGTCTGGGTCATTGCGAAAATCGACTACGAATGGACTGACCCCATCTTTTCCTTTTCCGCGGTGTAACCGGTTTAGTCGTGAAAGTGTCTGTACTGCGCGAAGGCCAGACAGCGGCTTGTCGACATACATCGCCATTAGTTTCGACTCGCTGAAGCCAGTTTGAAACTTATCAGCAACTACCAACAGCTGGTGGTCCTTTGAAAAACGTCGGGGTATCTCCGAGCCACTGATCCCATCTGGGTTGAAATGTCCCTCCCCGTACTTGGCGCCAGCGTGCTCTCCAACATCGGGCTCCGGCAATGCATCGGAGAACGCCACCAGAACTTGCTGCTGCCATCCACGTTGTTGAAAAATCTCCCGTAGGCTCAAAGCGTATTGCAATGCCGTTTTGCGACTAGATGCGAGTACCATCCCCCGCGCCTTACCATCGAGCAGATCACGAACCTTGTTGTTGAAGTGGCCTGCAATGAAACGTGCCTTTAACTCTATCGCCTCTTCTGTCTCAGCCACTAGGGACTTAACAGATGTCTTGGGGTCATACGCGGTTGAGGTCTCGATGGCAGGAGCTACTTCTGCCACGATCTCCTTGGACAGGAAATTCTGAAGTACATCCACGATGAACCCCTCCTCGCGCGCCTGCTTCATTGAGTAGAGGTGAAACGGAGCAGGCTCACCGTCTACCTCATGACCAAAGATGTCGAGAGTGCGGTCCTTTGGTGTCGCAGTGAATGCATAAAAGGAGACATTGTCGGCGGATACTTCACCCTGAAGCACCTCCAAGAGCGCGGTTTGTAATTCCCCACCCGTTGAGCTGTGTGCCTCGTCAATAATAACAGCAAACTGCTTATCCCGGTGATCATCGACAATCTGCTCACGTAGAGCATGAAACTTCTGAATATTAGTAACGATAAACTTCGCATTATCATCGAGTTCGTCACCTAAAGAACAAGACGATCCATCGATGTGTGATTTCACCTTCCCCGGCGTAGGACTCGTCGCCGACATGAGCTTCTCGAGTTGCCGTGAAATGACAAGTCGATCGGTAACCACGATGACCGCATCGAAGATTTTCGACCTGTCCTTGCCAAATAAATTAGAGAGTCGGTGTCCGAGCCAAGCCATCGTCACCGACTTGCCCGAACCGGTGGAGTGCTGAACCAAGTAGTGCCGTCCTGGACCGCTTTCAACTGTTGCGTCCTCTAGTCTACGAACTGCATCAAGCTGATGGTAGCGCGGGAAGTAAAGACTACTTTGCAGTAGCTGCTCGCGCTTCGGCGCACCCACCGGTATATCGGAAGGGGGTTCCAAATACAGAAAGCGTTTAATCACATCGAGCAACACCTGCGGCCGCCACGTGTCATTCCAGAGATAGCTAGTCTTGTAGCCTGCCTGTTCTTTGAGCGGAGGGTTACCGCCTCCGCCGTCGAACCCACGATTAAAGGGAAAGAAAATTGTAACCGTTCAGGGGGTCATCGGTGGCATGCGGCTTAGCACCCGACGAGGATA
>CAYLTX010000035.1:0-28753 GCA_964386725.1 uncultured Bradymonadales bacterium
ATTACTCGGCGCTCGAGGAAGAAAATAACGTCATCGCCCAGGCCAACGCCGAGCTCGACGACGACGGCAACTTCACCAGCGAGACGGTCGCCGCGCGCATCAACGGTGAGCCCACGCTGGTCTCGCCCGAAGAGGTCACGCTGATGGACGTCAGTCCGAACCAGCTGGTCTCGGTCGGCGCCGGACTCATCCCGTTTTTGGAGAACGATGACGCCAACCGCGCGTTGATGGGCTCCAACATGCAGCGCCAGGCGGTGCCTCTGCTGCGCCCCGACGCTCCGTTTGTGGGCACCGGCATCGAGCGCACGGTAGCGCGCGATTCGGGGGTCACGATTGTCGCTGAACACGATGGTGTGGTCGAGACGGTCGACGCCCAGCGTATCGTGATTCGTCCGGAGGGCGGAGAGGACGACCTCTTCGTCAAGCCCGACATCTACACGCTGATGAAGTACACCCGCTCCAACCAGGGCTCGTGCTTCAACCAAAAGCCCATCGTATCGGTCGGCGACAAGGTCGAGGCCGGCGAGATCATCGCCGACGGCCCGTCCACCGAGCGCGGCGACCTGGCGTTGGGCCGCAATATCACCGTGGCCTTCATGCCCTGGGGCGGCTACAACTTCGAGGACTCCATCCTGATCAGCGAGCGGCTGGTCAAAGAGGATATCTACACCTCGATGCATATCGACGAGTTCGAATGCACCGCTCGCGACACCAAGCTGGGCCAAGAAGAGATCACGCGCGACATCCCCAACGTGGGTGAAGAGGCGCTCAAGGATCTCGACGAGGCCGGCATCGTACGCGTCGGCGCCGAGCTGGGCTCGGGCGACATCATCGTCGGTAAGATTACGCCCAAAGGTGAGACGCAACTATCCCCCGAGGAGAAGCTTCTTCGGGCCATCTTCGGCGAGAAAGCCGGCGATGTTCGCGACACCTCGCTTCGCATGAAGCCGGGCACCTCGGGCACCGTCATCGGTGCCAAGGTCTTCTACCGCCAGGGCGCCGAGAAGGATGCGCGCACCCAGGAAATCGAGGACACCGAGGAAGCGCGTCTGCTCAAGGACCAAAACGACGAGATCCGCATCCTTCGCGATGCCGCCTACCGCAAGATGCGCGACATCTTGAGCGGCCAGGAACTCTCATCGGACCTGGTCGACGAGTCCAAGACCGTGCTCATCGAGAAGGGCACCGAGCTCGACGCCGAGATCCTCTCGGAGGTGCCGCGTCGGTATTGGACCGACATCGACATCGATGACAAGACCACCGACAAGCTGATGCAGATCCTCGGCGACGTCGAAGACCAGATTCTGGTCATCCGGATGAATTACGGCGAGAAGATCGAGCAGCTCCGAAAGGGCGACGAGCTTCCCCCGGGCGTCATCAAGATGGTCAAGGTCTATGTGGCCGTGAAGCGCAAGATTCAGGTCGGAGACAAGCTCGCCGGCCGTCACGGCAACAAAGGTGTGATCAGCCGCATCCTGCCCGAAGAGGACCTGCCGTTTTTGGCCGACGGAACCCCCGTCGACATGGTCCTCAACCCGCTGGGCGTGCCCAGCCGAATGAATATCGGTCAGGTCTTGGAGACTCACCTCGGTTGGGCGGCCAAGGGCTTGGGGATGCGTCTCCGCGAGATGATCGAGGAGATGCACAAGCCGGAGAACGTGCGCCAATTCCTCTTGGACATCTATCACAACGAGGATATTCAGGAGCGCATCGAGGGCCTCGACGACGACCAGGTCTTGGATATGGCCGATGCGGTCAGCAAGACCGGCGGCATTCATATCGCCACTCCGGTCTTCGACGGTGCGCCCGAGTCGCGCATCCGCGAGCTGCTACAAAAGGCCGGTTTCCCCGAGTCGGGTCAGATGATCCTATACGACGGGCGCACCGGTGAGGCCTTCGACAACGATGTCACAGTCGGCATCATGTACGTGCTCAAACTGCACCACCTCATCGACGACAAGATGCACGCCCGGTCGATCGGCCCGTATAGCCTGGTTACCCAGCAGCCGCTGGGTGGTAAGGCGCAATTCGGTGGTCAGCGACTCGGCGAGATGGAGGTCTGGGCGATTGAAGCCTACGGCGCCGCCCACACTCTCCAGGAATTCTTGACGGTCAAGTCCGACGACGTCCAGGGCCGTACACGCATCTACGAGTCGATCGTCAAAGGCGACTTCCGACTCGATCCGGGCATGCCCGAGAGCTTCAACGTGCTCATCAAGGAGCTGCACTCGCTGTGCCTCAATGTCGAGCTGCTCGAGGACGTCGCTTAAAGACTCGCGCCAGATACACACGGCGGCTCGCCTCAGGGCGGGCCGCCGGTCCCAGCCATTTTTCAGCCGTCAACGGAGGCTGTTTTGAAAGATATTTTCAGCTTTTTCGAAAAGCCCAAAGATCCGCTTAGCTTCTCCGCCATCCGGATCGGAATCGCCAGCCCCGAGCGCATCCGCGAGTGGAGCCACGGCGAGGTCAAAAAGCCCGAGACCATCAACTACCGCACGTTCAAGCCCGAGCGTGACGGTCTGTTCTGCGCCAAGATCTTTGGCCCGGTCAAGGACTACGAGTGCATCTGCGGCAAGTACAAGCGCATGAAGCACCGCGGCGTTGTCTGCGAAAAATGCGGCGTCGAGGTCATCCAGTCGAAGGTGCGCCGCGAGCGCCTGGGTCATATCGACCTGGCCACGCCGGTCGCCCATATCTGGTTTTTGAAGAGCCTGCCCTCGCGTATCGGCAACCTGCTCGACGTGACGCTCAAGGACCTCGAGAAGGTCCTGTATTGCGTGGCCTATATCATCACCGACCCGGGTCTGACCCCGCTGGTCGAAGGCCAGGTGCTCAGCGAGCAGAAGTATATGGAGTACCTGGAGACCTATGGTGATACCTTCGAGGCCCGCATGGGCGCCGAAGCCATCAGGGAGCTCCTGGAGCGCATGGACATCCCGCTGCAGTCCCAAGAGCTGCGCGCGGAGATGAAAGAGGCGACCAGCAACGCCAAGCGCAAGCGTATCTCCAAGCGGCTCAAGATCCTCGAAGCGGTCCGCGACTCCGAGAACGACGCCGGTTGGCTCGTCCTCGACGTCATCCCGGTGCTGCCTCCGGACCTTCGTCCGCTGGTGCCGCTCGACGGCGGCCGCTTCGCGACCTCCGACTTGAACGACCTGTATCGTCGAGTCATCAACCGCAACAACCGGCTCAAGCGGCTCCTGGAGCTGCACGCCCCCGAGATCATCATCCGCAACGAGAAGCGGATGCTCCAGGAGGCGGTCGACGCGCTCTTCGACAACGGCCGGCGCGGCAAGACGATCACCGGCCCCAACAAGCGCCCGCTGAAGTCCCTGAGCGACATGATCAAGGGCAAGCAGGGTCGCTTCCGGCAGAACCTGCTCGGAAAACGCGTCGACTATTCTGGCCGCTCGGTCATCGTCGTCGGCCCGGATCTGAAGCTGCACCAGTGCGGCCTTCCCAAGAAGATGGCCCTCGAGCTATTCAAGCCGTTTATCTACAACAAGCTCGAGGAGAAGGGCTACGTCACCACCATCAAGTCCGCAAAAAAGATGGTGGAGAAGGAGACCGACGAGGTCTGGGACATCCTCGACGAGGTCATCAAAGAGCACCCGGTGCTGCTCAACCGCGCGCCGACCCTGCACAGGCTGGGCATCCAGGCCTTCGAGCCGGTGCTGGTCGAAGGTAAGGCCATTCAGGTTCACCCGCTGGTCTGCGTGGCTTATAACGCGGACTTCGACGGCGACCAGATGGCCGTCCACGTGCCGCTGTCGCTCGAGGCTCAGATGGAGTCGCGAGTGCTGCTGTTGAGCACCAACAACGTGCTCTCGCCGGCTCACGGTAGCCCGATCATCCTGCCTACTCAGGACATCGTCCTGGGTTGTTATTGGATGACCAGCACGCGTCCTTATGCCCGCGGCGAGTACCGTGAGGACGAGGACGGCCGGCCGATTCAGGGCTTCTTCGCCAACTTCGAAGAAGTGCGCATGGCCTACGACAACGGGGTGGTCGACCTGCAAGCCACCGTCAAGGTGCGCTACGAAGGCGAGCTTATCGACACCACCGTCGGTCGCGTGCTCTTCTATGAGGTCTGCCCCGACGAGCTCCCCTTCAACCTGGTCAACCGCAACCTCGACAAGAAGTCGTTGGGCCGGATCATCGACGAGTCGTTTCGCACCGCCGGAAATAAGTCCACGGTGCTGTTGGCCGACGCGGTTCGGACCATCGGCTACGAATATGCGACCACCGGCGGTATCTCCATCTCGGTCGACGATATGGAGATTCCGACCAATAAGTGGGACGTCGTCGAAGGCGCTCGCGACGAGGTCGCCGAGATCGACAACCAGTACACCGAAGGTCTGATCACCGACGGTGAGCGCTATAACAAGGTCGTCGACATCTGGGCCAACGCCACCGAAGAGGTGGCCAACCAGGGTATGGAGGAGATCGCCCAAGCGACCTACGTCGACGAGAAAACCGGTGAGGAGACGACCTCCTCGTCGTTCAACTCGATCTTCATCATGGCTGACTCGGGCGCTCGTGGCTCGGCCCAGCAGATGCGTCAGCTCTCCGGTATGCGTGGTCTGATGGCCAAGCCCTCCGGTGAGATTATCGAGACGCCGATCACGGCGAACTTCCGCGAAGGCCTGTCGGTCCTCGAGTACTTCATCTCGACGCACGGCGCTCGTAAAGGTCTGGCGGACACGGCGCTGAAGACGGCGAACTCGGGTTATCTGACCCGTCGTCTGGTCGACGTGGCCAACGATTGCGTGGTCGTCGAATACGACTGCGGCACCCTCGACGGCGTGACCATGACCCCCTTGTACGAGGGTGGTGAGGTCGTCGAATCGCTGGCCGACCGTATCCTCGGTCGTGTCGCCCTCGAGCCGGTCTGGGACCAGGAAGACGAAGTGCTGGTGCCTGCCAACGCCGAGATCGGCGACGAGCGCGCCGAGCTCATCGAAGACGCCGGCATCGAGCGGGTCCGCATCCGCTCGACGCTGACCTGTCAGTCCATCGACGGCGTGTGCGCGCTTTGTTACGGACGCGACTTGGCCCGTGGCCGTCTGGTCAACGTGGGTGAGGCGGTCGGTACCATTGCCGCCCAGTCCATCGGTGAGCCGGGCACTCAGCTGACGATGCGTACTTTCCACATTGGTGGTGTCGGTTCGCTGTCCGTCGAGCAGTCCTCTCACGAGGTGCGCCACGGCGGTATCGTCAAGTTCCACAACGTCAAGCACGTCGAGAAAGAAGTCGCCGGCCGTTCGATCTTCATCGTGATGACCCGTAACGGCGAGATCTCCATCCACGACGAGCAGGGACGTGAACGTGAGCGTTACCCGCTGGTCTTCGGCTCGCAGCTGTATTACGGCGACGGCGACAAGATCGAATCCGGCGCCATGCTGGCCGAGTGGGAGCCCTTTGCAACTCCGGTGCTCACCGACACCGACGGCGTGGTCGAATATGAGGACGTCGTCGAAGGTATCTCCATGGAGGAGCGCTTCGACGAGAACACCGGCCTGTCGCGCAAGGTGATCATCGAGAGCCGCGACTCCAGCGTTCGTCCGCGGATGCTGGTGCGCGAGAAGAAGGGCGGCAAGCAGCTGTCCAGCCACTTCCTGCCGGTCGGTGCTGCGTTGTTCGTGGCCGAAGGCGAGAAGGTCGACCCGGGCACCATCCTGGCGAAGATCCCGCGTGAGACCACCAAGAACAAGGATATCACCGGTGGTCTGCCGCGCGTCGCCGAGCTGTTCGAGGCACGTACCCCCAAAGAGGAGGCGTTGATCTCCGAGATTGGCGGCGTCGTCTCTTACGGTCGCGAGACCAAGACCAAGCGCACGATTGTGATTACCCCGGATGTGGGTGATCCCAAGGACTACCAGATCAACAAGAGCAAGCACGTCACGGTGCTCGAAGGTGATCGGGTCCGCGCCGGTGAGGCGATCATGGAGGGTTCGGAGAACCCCCACGATATCCTCAAGGTCAAGGGTCGCAAGGAGCTGTCGAAGTATATGGTCGACGAAATCCAGGAGGTCTATCGCCTCCAGGGTGTCGGCATCAACGACAAGCACATCGAGATCGTCGTGCGTCAGATGCTGCGCAAGGTGCGCATCGTCGACGTCGGTGACACCGACTTTTTGGTCGATGAGCAAGTCGAGCGCTCGACCTTCGAGGCCACCAACCGACGTGTCATGGAGAAGGGCGGCCAGCCGGCCGTCGGCCAGGACCTGCTGTTGGGAATCACCAAGGCTTCGCTGTCGACCGAGAGCTTCATCTCGGCGTCGAGCTTCCAGGAGACCACCAAGGTGCTCACCGAGGCGGCCCTGGCCAGCAAGATCGACCACCTGCGCGGGCTCAAGGAGAACGTCATTATGGGACGTCTCATCCCCGCGGGAACGGGCGCGACCCAGTACCACCACCTGCGCCATCAGGTCGAAGAGCCTGAAGAGCTGCCCGAGGAGCTGAAGCAACGCTTCGGCACCATCGACGAGGAGCTCGCCGCCGGCGAGTGACCCCGAGCCTCGGCGCTTGAATTAGCCGCGTCCCGCAAACGGGGCGCGGCTTTTTTTATGGCGGATGGCCCGATGGGGTTGAATATTTATCTAGACGATGATGTTTGTTTAACGAGTGCCGACCGCTACCCTTGGGCATGTCGGATTCGAGTTGCAGCACCCGATGGGGAGCCTGATGAGCGATCAAGAAAACGAAATGAGCGAAGACGAGCTCAACTCGCTGCTCGCTGACCTGGAGAGTCGCGCCGACGCCGGTGGGGGCGCTCAGGCCGGCGCTGGAGACGATGACGAGGACCTGGAGGCCTATCTGGCGCGCTTGGAGGCCGAGGAGCCATCGACTTCGGGAGGCCAAAAGGCAGGCGGCAACAGGAAGGTGGCCAGTGCCGAGCGAGATGACGAGCTCGACGCGCGTTTTGCCGAACTCGACAATCTTCAGCCCGACGATCTTCCGGCGACCACGCCCGATAAAAAGGCGAAGAAAAAGGCCGACAAAAAAGCAAAGAAAGCAGGGAAGAAAAAAGAAAAGCAAAAAGCCGAGGGCGAAGAGGCCGGCGAAGAGGGACGCTCGCGAGGCGCCCGATTCGCCGTCGCCGCGCTCAAGGTGCTCGCGGTCGCGCTGCCGGTCGCTGTCTTCGCCTGGGTGCTGGGGTCGTTTTTGGCCAATTGGGTGTCGGCGGGCTGGCTCATCGCGATCATGGCGCTGATCTTCGCGCTGGGCATGCCGCTGCTGGTGAGCCGTTATGTCAAAAAGGGCAAATTCGCCTGGTGGGCTGCCGGAATCGGCGTGTTGCTGACCGTTGCGCTGACCGCTCCGATGCCCGAGACGGCCGGCGAGACCCTCCGGGACTACGGCCATTGGCCGGCGACCACGGTCGGCGAGTTGGCCGGATGGGAGGCAGACAATACCTTGGTGCAGATCAACGCCGGCGTGGCCGGAGCGCTCGGTGGACTTCTGTACACTCCGCAGGCCGGCGAGGCCGAAGGCCCCTTGGAGTTGGGCACGGAGCACTCACTATACGGCGAAGAGCAGGTCGAGACCCCGGACACAGCCCCGACGCCCGAAGATACGGGCGCCGGCGGGACCGTCTCGGGCACGCCCCAATAAGGCTGCCACAAGATCAGGCGGCCCTGAGCGAGCTACCGCCACCTGATCTGGTCCAGTATCTAAGTCAGCTCCAGTTCATCGAACGATTCGATGACCGGAAAGTCGTGCTCCTCGATGTCCGGGTTTCCGGGCCGCTCGGAGATGGCGACCTCCAAGCCTGCCTGACGTGCTGCCTCGGCTTCCTCGAGGTTGTCGGTCACAAATAACAACGCGTCGCTGGCGACTCCGACCTCGTCGCTGATGGTGCGATAGCTCTCCGGCTTCTTCTTGTTGCCGGTGTGGGTGTCGAAGTACCCCGCCAGATACGGGCGCAGGTCTCCATGGTCGCTGTGCTCGAAGAGCAGCTTTTGGGCGGCGACGCTTCCCGACGAATAGATATAGACCGGGATCTCCGCCTGCTTCCACGCTTCGAGCGCCTCGGGCACGTCATCATAAACGGGCGCCTTGAGCTCGCCTTCTTTATAACCGCGCTGCCAGATGCGCCCCTGCAGAGACTTGAGCTGCGGGTGCTTCGAGTCCTGGTCCATCGCCCATTCGATGCGCTCGATGACCTCGGACTTGAACGCATCGACGGTGCTCTGGTCTTCGCCGTCGCTCAGGGGCCGGCCCTCCTCGTCGCGAGGCTGCTTGGCGAAGTGGTCCATGAGCGTCTCGAGGTCCTCCTGGACATTCGGGTCGCTCCAATGCTGCTCGAGATAATTTTGCAGCTCGCGTTGGGCGTAGGGAAATAACACCTCATAGACAAAATGAATCGGGGTGGTCGTACCCTCGATATCGAGGAGCACGGCTTCGTAGTTGCCGAGTTGAGACATATATTCTCCAAAAGTGCGGGGACAAAACTACTGATCAATAGCGCCCGCGCAAACGAGGGCGTCGAGTAACCATTGCGAAACTAATACAGCCGGGGGGGACTTCAACTTGGCCCGCTTGGGGGCGAACTTGACGGAAAGTTTGGAACCTTCTGGGGATACGGCTACAATTGAAGGAGCCGCAGCGAGGCGAGTCGCAAGTACGCGCGCCAGCGGGTTCTGAGTCGGTTCGGGCTTTTCGGAATCTCGTAGGTACGAATATTTGTTGTGTGGATGAGGCATAATTGCATCAGTCGCGGGTTTGACTAGATGGACTCGCGAGAGAGCAGCCCGAAGAGGCTTCGGCCGGCGCATCGAGAATGCGGCGCGCGTGTCGGCCCTCGGCAGTCTTCGGGTGGTGGCGGGCCAGACGGCGCAAGAGCATCTGGCGGGCCTCCATATCGCGGCGCTCGCAGGCGTCCTCAGCCAGCTCGAGCAGCTGGTCGGGCCGGACTTGTTTCGGGCCTCCCCGATGGGGATAGCAGCCAGCTACGAGGCTGAGGGAAGTAGCTGCAAAAACAACCGCGACTAGAAAGCGCACAACTTGCGAACAAAGGCGCATGATCGTCGTCCATTCGTATCACAGGGCATCGCGTAGGTAGGACCCACACACAGATGTCCTAACAGCAGTATTGTGAAGTTCACAAGCGCCATTCAACTCGACGCTTGGAGCGCACGCAAAACGAGGAGTTACCGATGAAGTCCCGATTGCTAGCCTATATGTGCAGCGATGATAGTTTAACCGCTCACGCGATGAAGGAGGTCCAGGCCGAGGCTTGGCCTCAGGAGCCCGACCGCCTGGCGACGCTGGGCTTCGGATGGGTGCAGGAGAGCCGTACGTTGTTGCGAAAGCATCCCAGCCAGGCGGCCGACTCGGTCGATGTGCTCGGACTTCTATGCGATATCCCGGCGCGATCGATCGTCGGCCATCTGCGCGCGAAAAACGACGATGTCGATACCCTCGATCTCCAGCCGTTTCGTTTCCGAAAGTGGGTCTACGCCCAGAGCGGCGAGGTGCCGTATTTCGACGAATATCGCGCCCAGGTCGTCGAAGGTATCCCCGACCATATTCGACGCAGTATCCAGGGAAAGACCGACGCCGAAGTCGTCTTCCACAGCTTCTACAACCACATGAAACAAGCCGGCGCTCTGTCGGTCGGAAAGCCGCGCGGGCCGCGGGCAGGGGAGGCGTTGGCGCAGACGGTCGTGGAGATGGAGCAGCGCGCTGGTGAGGCCGGTCACGAAGGGCCGCTGGGGGTCAACCTGGTGGGTGCCACCGAGCGGCTGGTCGTCGCCGCGCGCCTGGGAGAGCCGCTCTTCTATAAGGTCTTCGACGGCGTCGAGCAGCCCGGGGAGGACCCGCTTTTTGCCGGCCACCGACCCAAGAAGATCCAACATCCTCACTTCAAGGGTGTCTTTGTGGCCAGCGGCCTGGAGCCGAAAGCCGGCGATTGGCACGAGCTCGCAGAGCGTGAGCTGCTGTGGATCGACGATTCCTGGCAGCCGCACACGCTCTCGATCGACGCTGCCCAAGCGCAATAACCGGCTCTAGAACTGCCCGCGTAGCAGCAGTCCGCCGCTGTCGGATGTCACCGAGGGACTGATCGACATCGTCGCCGGCTCCTCGACGGAGCCGGCGGCGGTGTCGTCGTACTCGCCGCCCAGCAATTCCCAGCTGAGCAACGTCACGCCGCCGGTCAGCAGCGCGGTTCCCACGATGCCCAAGGTCATGCCCGCGCCACCGGTGGCGTAGATCTCTTCGCACTCGGTGATCGGCCGGCCGTCACTGCAGGCCGCTTCGCCGTCCATGGAGGTCAGCACGATCCCCGTGGCCAGAAGCGCGACGCCCGAACCGGCGCCGATCAACCCGTAAGTCGTCCGCTTCGCTCCCAACCTGTCGACCGGCCCCTGGCCGACCGGCACGCGCACCGCTTCCGGGTCGGTCTTGCTCAGGTGGACGCGCAAGACCACCGGGGCGTCGGAGTTCTCGTCGATGACGACCGTCTCGTTGAGGCCGCGGTAGCCCTCCTTTCGAAACCGGACTTCGTGTGAGCCGGGGCCGACGGTGCGGTCGACCTCGCCTTGGCCGGCGCGTTGATCGTTGATGTGAATCTCGGCGTCTGAGGGGACCACGCTGATCCGCAAGGCCACGCCGTTGTCGGCGTCGGCTTCGTCAGTCTGGTCGGCCTGCGCCGGCTTCTCGGTTCGCCTGGCTCGACGCCGCTCGGGGAGGGCCGTCGCCGCGAGGATGGATTTGACGCTCGACTCGAAGGTGCGCTGGACCTCGGCGCGTCCGCACAGCTCGCAATTGCCCTCCTGACTGGTGAGCTTTTTGCCCGATCGGAGATCCCAGACGCTGATGGTCCATTCGTAGATCTCGGCTTCGCCGCTCAACTCGACGCTCATGCCTGCCGAGGCTCCGAGCGTCTTGCCGGCCTTGGTCAGGCAGTCCTGGGTGAAGCAGTCCCGGGTCAGCGGCGCCATCTTGCCGCGCGCGCTCGAGAAGTCGATCAGGCTCCAGCGATCGACGGAGTCGAACGCGCTCGTCATCGCCGATTGCAGCTGCCCCTCGAGTTCACTATCGATACTGTCCGTATCGAATTTCAGGCCGGCCATATCCTCCGCGCTGGCCTCACCGACACCTAAAACTACACACGCCACTGCAGCAACGCATGTCATCCACATCTTGAACCGCTTTAATTGACCCATGGTCGAACCTCATCAGGGATATATCTGTTTTCTGCGCCGAGTGTAGCGCGTGAGCGCGTCTACGCCAAATTCATGGCCGTTTTAGAACTCCACGTCGATATCGACATGCTCGAAATCGGCGATATGGCTGCCGAAGAAGCGCTCGGCGGTGGGCTTGAACCCGTCGGGGACGTCGGTGAGCAGAAAGCTCAGGGTGCGTCGGGCGTGCTCGGCGCGCAGGAGCCCGTCGTCGGCCAGGCGGTCGTGCAGGTCGCGCGCCGTCGAAGTCGCCGAATCCAGCAGCGTCACCGGCTGCTCGACGACCTCGTGGAGGACGTCGGCGATCACCTCGCGTAGCAGCGGATAGTGGGTGCATCCCAAGATCAACGTGTCGATATCCGTGCCGGCCAGCACCTCCAGATAGCGCCGGGCGACTCGCTCGGGAACCTCACCTGCGGTCCATCCTTCCTCGGCCAGCGGCACGAACAGCGGGCAGGGCTGCTGGACCACTCGTGCCTCGGGTCGCAGTCGGCCCACGGCGGTCGGATAACTATTGCTCCGCACGGTGCCCCGCGTGCCGATCACCGCGATCGAGCCGGATTCGCTGGTGGCCGACGCGGTGCGCGCCACCGGGTCGATGACGCCCAGCACCGGCATGTCGTAGCTTTGCTGGACCGCCTCGAGCGCGTAGGCGCTGGCGGTATTACAGGCGATCACCATCGCCTTGACGCCGCGCTCGGCCAGCAGATTGGTGCAGTTGAGCGCGTATCGGCGCACCGTGTCCGACCCCCGGTTACCGTAGGGCACACGCGCCGTATCACCCAGATAGATGATGTCTTCGTAGGGTAAGAGCTCGGTGACCGCGCGCATCACCGTCAGTCCGCCCACTCCGCTGTCGAATACGCCGATGGGGCGCTCGTCTCGTTTGGTCTGATCTGCCACCAAGTCCTCCAATTACATATCGGACACCGCATGCGGGCCGAGCCTAATATCGGCGACGATCGCGCGCAACGCTCCAAGTTGTCCACCCAGATCGGTTATGGTAGAGTTTTTCGGCATAACTAGCCGACGAAATGGAGCTCGAGCCTTATGCTGATCGGTTTCAACAACGACGTCGAATACCGCGACATGACCTTCCACATCCAAACCGAAGACCACGGTGAGGGTGACCCGCGCATCGAGACGCAGCTATTTCACTCCGGGGCGATCCTCGACACGGTGATCACCTCCTATGAGGAGACCATCGAGGGTTATGAGGGGCCGGAAGCCGAAGAGCGCATCCGCGCTCAGATGAAGGCCAGCCACCGAAGCCTATTCAAAAAGCTGATGGCCGGCGAGTACGACGAGATGGTCGGCCTCGAGCCGCTCGAAGAGGTCGAAGAGGAGGTTGCAGCGCCCGACCCCGATGAGTTCACCCCCAGCCAGGAGCGCGTGCCGGCGGCGGCCGCCAAGGTTGAAGAGGAGGGGGAGGACGCCATCATGAAGTTCCAGAAGAAGAAGGCCAAAGACCACGTCAGCCTGGACAAGCTCAAAAGCCAACTGTCCAAGCTCGACAAAAAGGAAGAGGAATCCGCCAAAGAAGAGCCACCTAAAGAAGCGAAACAGGCCCCGGACGCCGACGACGACGAGGAGGACGAAGACGACGTCGTCCCCACGCAAGTCATCGACACATCCAACAAAGGCTTTCAGATCAGCTCGGCGGTCGAAGATGACGCCGACCAGCCTGAGAAGCCGGCCAAGACCACGGTGGCCGCGGCCGCAGGCGAGCGGGCGCTGGTCGAGTACGAAGCCACCGGCGCCCAAGCCTGGGAAGGGTGTGAGAAGCCGATCTATCCACTCTCGTTGACCGATTTGGTCGAAGACTTTCTCGGTCTATAACTCTTTCCACCCGATTCGGCGCCCGCTCAGACGGCGGGCGCTCGATTTCGCGTCGCATCCCCGCGCGATGATATCCTGCTATCACCTGACAGTGTCGCATCCGGGCCGAGAGCGCCCGCTGCTGGACGACGCCTCCATCGAGATCGACAAGGGAGCCTTTGTCGAGATCGTCGGGCCGAGCGGCGCCGGCAAATCTGTGCTCTTCTCGTTGCTCAGCCTGCGGCGCGCGCCCACAGGCGCCCGGTGCATCATCGCCGGCCGTAACCTGGATCGGCTCGGCGAGGCGGGCCTGGCCGAGCTGCGCCGCGGCGTCGGCTCGTGCGCCCAGCGCCCGGATCTGCTCGAGGAGCGAAGCGTGCTCGAGAACCTCATTTTGCCGCTCGTCGCCCGCGGCGAGCACGACGGGGCGCTCGACCGAGTCAACGATCTCATCGAGGGCAGCCGCCTGGAGGCGCTGTGTGATGTCCCGGCGGCCGGCCTGTCCGACTCGGAGGTGAAGCTGGCCGGTATCTACCGCGCGCTCGTCGGCAGCCCCGAACTCGTGCTCATCGACGGCGGTGTCGAGGGGCTGGCAGACCTGGCCGAGGACGCGCTGTCCGCGCTTCGTCGGGCCTACGATATCGGCAGCACCATCGTGCTGACTTCCCGGGAGTTGTCGCCGCTCGACGATGTGCGCACCGCTGCGCTGCGTCTGTCCGACGGAAAACTCGTGTCGACGGAAGACGGCGCGCAAGAAGCTTCGCTTATCGACGGTGCCGCCTGATGTTACGCCCGGCAAGTGACGCGCTCATACGCAAGAAGGCCGAGACGGCCACGACCGTGGTCGTGCTGGCTTTCGCGCTGGTGGTCCCATGCTTGGTCGTGCTCGCTGCGACCTTCGCCGGCAGTGCCGCGAGCGATTATCTGGCCGCCTATCGCCCGGTGGTCTACCTGGAAGCCGACGCCGATCAGGCGGCGGCTGAATCACTCGCAGAAGAGATCACCGCCTGGCCGCAGGTCGACGAGGCCGTGCTCCGCACCCCCGAGCAGGCCCTGGACGCGCTCGAGGAGCGCCTGGGCGCCGACGAGGTGGCCAAGCTCGGCGCGAACGCCGAGATGCTCCCGTTTAGTGTGGTGCTCGAGCCGTCGACCCCCGTGCTCGGCCACCTGGACCTGGTCGCGCGCGCCTCCGGCCTCGATGCGCGCTCGCAGGTCGCCTCGGTAGATGTGCCCTCGTCGGCCGCCGCGCGCACGCTGTCGTTTGCGCGCTGGATTTTGATCCTCGGAGGCGCGCTCTTAGGCGTGCTCGTGGTCACCGCAATGAGCCAGCTTCGCGGTCACCTGCTGCGGTTGGCCGGCGATCAGGAGCGGGAGAGCGCGCTGCTCGCCGTCTTCGGCGCACCGCCGGCCAAGCTGCGTCGCCCGACGATGGTTCGCGGCGTGATCGTGGGCGTCGTCTCCGGCGTGACGGCATTTGCGGGGCTCTTCGTCTTGCTCTTGCAGTGGCAGAGCGCTCGCCCCGAGGTGCTCGGTCTTGCGGCGACGACCGACGGCACGGCGTGGTTGGTCGTGATTTCGCCGCTCGTCTTGGGACCGATGGTCGGATTTGTGTCTGGATGGTTCGCTAATCGCAGCCTCAAAAAGCGCGGCAAATGGTGAATTTGAACTCGAAGATGACGTTGCGCGGGGCGGCGATGACGCTCGTGCTGGGCTCGCTGGCGCTGGTGTCGGCTCCCACCGACGCGCGCCATTCGACCGATTCAGGCTCGTTCGTCGAGCGAATCGAGCAGATCGAGTTGCAGATCGAGCGCGCCGAGCGCCAAAGCGACGCACTTCGAGGCGAACTCGACAGCGCCGCGCGCAAGCTTCGAGACGACGCCGCATCGCCCGACACCGCCAGCCGAGCCCGCCAAAAGGTCAAGGCGCGCCTCGCCGAGCAATTTGTGGCGTGGGAGATGTCCCAACGCCGCGTCGAGCGCGCGGCCCGCTACCTGCCTCCGGGCGAGGCGGCCGATACGCGTATCCTGCTCGCCAGCGCCGAGCCCAAGGCGCACCATGCACATATGGACGATATCGGCGTCTTCCAGGCGATCAGCGCCGACCTTCGACGCACCCGCGAGCTCGTCGCCGAGCGCGCCGGACTGACCGTCGAGCTCGCCCAGAGCGACGCCGGCGCCGACACCTCGCGCGCCGAGAAGGACGCCGTCGTCGAGGAGGCCAACGAGCCCGAGAACCGCAAAAAGCGCGACCGCGAACTCGAGCGCGCCGACGAAGCCCTCGGCAATTCGGTCGGAATGCTGCTCAAAAACGACACCAAGCGCGATTTCCACCAGCTCAAGGGCACCTTATTGCCTCCGGTCACCCAAGACCCGACCCACCGCTACGGCCCGAGGAAGCAAAAGGACTCGATGAGCTATGTGCGGCATACCGGGCTGACCTGGAAGGTTGATGCCCAGACCCCCGTACGCAGCGTCGCCGCCGGGCTGGTTGTTTACTCGGGCCGGTTCAAGGGCTTCGGCAAAATGGTCATCGTCGACCACGGGCAGGATTACCACACCCTCTACGCGCACCTCGACTCCATCGACGTCCAGATCGGCCAGTCGCTGGCTCGCGGGGCGACCATCGGAGCCTCCGGCGAGTCCGGCAGCTTCGAGGGCCCGAAGCTCTATTTCGAATTACGTAAAAACGGACAACCCCTCGATCCCTCACCATGGCTTATCCAGCGCTGAATGAGCGAGCGCGTCGCCCCGAAGCTCCCGTCGAGATCGACGGGCTATTGGGCACGCAAAAGAAGCTCGCTGTCGTCATTCCGGCTTATTGTGAGACGCGTCTGCTGCCCGCGACCGTCCGCTCGATGCCCGACTTCGTCGATCATATCATCGTCGTCGACGATGGCTCACCCGACGACACCTTCGAGGTGGCCCGTCGGCTGGGCTGGCGCGATCGCCGCGTCGACGTCATCCGGCTGGGTTATAACCGGGGCGTCGGCCGGGCGATTACCCGCGGCTACGAGCGGGCGCTCGAGCTCGACGCCGACGTGGTCGCGGTGATGGCCGCCGACAACCAGATGGATCCGGACGATCTGCTCGACGTCGTCGAGCCGGTCGTCGAAGAGCTCGCCGACTACACCAAGGGAAACCGCCTGGCGCATCCCGAGAGCCGGCGTATGCCGTTTGTGCGCCGGATGGGAACCAAAGTGCTCGCCCGGATGACCGGCCTCATCTGCGGCATATCCGGTCTATGTGATTCTCAATGCGGTTACACGGCGATCAGCGCCGATATGCTCCGAAGCGTACCGCTCGACGAGCTCTACCCGCGCTACGGCTATCCGAATGATCTGCTGTTGAGGCTCTCCGAGATCGGCGCGCGCGTCGAGCAGCCCGTAGTGCGTCCGGTCTATGCGAGCGAGCAGTCCGGCCTGCGCATCCCGGCGGTGGTCTTGCCGATCAGCGGGATCCTGCTGCGTGGGGTCCTGCGCAGATGGCTCTCGCGCGGGTTGCGGTCGCATAAGGGCGCATGAAACTCCTCGTCGTCACAAGCAGTTATCCACGCCGCGCCAAGGATATCGCCGGGCGATTCGTGCTCGAATGGGTCGAGCACCTCGAGCGGCTCGGCCACACCGTGCGCGTGCTGACCTGGCACGACGGGCAGGCCGGCGTAGGCTGGCAGCCCGGTACCCACAGAGTCGTGCGCGTTCGCTACGCGCCGGCGTCTTACGAGACGCTCTTCTACGGGGCGGGCACCCCCGAAAATCTGCGCGAGAACCCGGCCCGATCCCTATTGGCTGTGCCGGCGAGCGTGGCGATGGCCGCCGCGGTGGCGCGGCAGGCGGCCACCTGGCGGCCCGATATTCTCGTCGGCCACTGGCTGGTGCCCTCGGGCGTGCTGGTGCGCGCCGTCGCGCGGATCTTTGGGCTGCCCAGCCTCGTAGTCGGCCACTCCGGCGGCGTCCACCTGCTCGACAATCTTCCGCGACCTGCTGGCAGGGCGCTGGCCGGGTTTGTCACCCGCGGCCCGACGACCATTCCGTCGCTCGAGCTCGCCGAAAAGCTTCGCCGACTGACGCCGAGGGCCGAGCCCGGCGATCTGCACGTGCTGCCGATGGGCTTCGAGCCGCCGCCGGGGCAAATCGAGGTAGGCGCTGAACGTCACGACTGGCTTTGCATCGGTCGGCTGGTCGAGATCAAGGGCGTCGACCTGGCCATCGAGGCTTTCGCGGCCGCCGATTTGCCCGACACATCCACCTTGCATATCGCCGGCGAGGGCCCCAAACGCGCCGAGCTCGAGCGACTCGCCGCCCGCCTGCACGCAAACGTCGAATTTCATGGTGTGGTCACCGGCGAGGCCAAACAACAACTCTTCGAGCGGTGCGGGTTCGCGCTCTTTTGCTCCAAGGAGCTGCCCAGCGGCCGCCACGAAGGGCTCCCGGTGAGCTTTTTGGAGACCAGCGCCCACGGGCTCATCCCGCTATGTGCCCCCATTCCCGGCTTGTCTGATTACCTGGTCGAGCGCGACATCCAACACCTCGACAGCCGGCGCACGACCGACTGGGCCCGGGCCATCGCGCGCCTCGCGAGCTTGCCCTCGGACGAGCGCGCCGACCACGCCCGCCGCCAACGCCGGGCCGTCGCACACCTACAATGGCCCCGGCTCGCCACCCGCTGGGACGCCTTGCTCAGACGCACGACCTCGGGTCTTTGACGTAGACTTTCAGGCGCCACTTTTCAGGCGCCGCGCTGAGCGCATTTTAGCGAGCCTCTGTAGCCCGGGGCGACCGAAGGGAGTCCCGGGTACGCAGAAAAAAGCCCGCCCGCTCATCAATGAGCGCGGCGGGCTTTTTTCTGAAGGTCGATCTCGGTCGAGCTTATTCGGCCTGCGGCGAGGTTTGAGCGGTCTGCTCTTCGCGTCCGATCGCCTCGGTGCCGCGGGCTTTGAGCTGCTCGTAGCTCTCGTTGCCCTTCTCGCGGAGTTGGTCGACCTGGCTGCGCAGATCGGAGCGGATCTCTTCGCCACGCTTGGGCGCAAAGAGCACACCCAGAGCAGCTCCCACGGCGATGCCTGCGCCGAAGATACCCAGCGCCGGCAGTACCACTTCCATGGTGCCGCGCTTTTGCTCCAGGCCGAGCCGGTCGAGCACCGAGTTCATCGAGCTATCGTAGGTGTTGCTGACCGAGTCGTTGAGGTTTTGGAACGATTTTCGCCAGTCCATATCTTCTCCTTTGGCTCTCATTAGTTGGAGCAATTGCCCAGGTGACAAGTCCATTGTGATCCTCTGTGGTCCAAGTGCGGGTGATTCGAATCAGACGTGAATGCGTCTGGGGTGCAGGACCTCTTTTTGAGGTTGTTCGGGTCGGCTATTCGCCCTCGAGGGAGACCTCCGAGGGGTGTGCTGCTGCCGAGATATTCTTGAGCTGCGAGCTTGCGATGGGAATGACCAAGCCCTTCATGCCGATTTTGAGGATGCGCTGGGTGAAGGGGGTGAATAGGCCGCCTCCGAGCAGATAGCCCACTCCGGCGGCCGCAGCTAGGACCGCGAAGGGATTGTCCTGGTAAGTCTTGGCCAGCCCGCCGTCTTGGGTGGCGCGCTTATACAGACGTTGGACGTCTTCGACGACCTGCTTGGAGTCGTCCATCAGGTTACGGCTGTCATCGAGGAGGCGTTGTGCGTCGTCTTGACCTGCCATGAGTCGTTGCTCCTGGGGTTGTCGGGAAGTGGTCGAAGAAAAAATCAGCGCAACCATCGCCGAGAGGCGAGGCGGCCGACCACGTAGCCGACACCGATGGCGCCGACGATGGCGACCGCGGGGTTGTTGCGGATAAAGCTCACCGCGCGGTCGTTGACCTCACGAAGCTGATGGCGCGCGTCGTCGTAGCGCTGCTCGAGCTCGTGATAGCCCTCCTCGATGCGCTCCTGAACTTCGCGGGCGCGCTCACGGACCTTCTGGTCACCTTCGGCGTGTTCAGCCTGGGCGCCCGGTGTGGAAGCCGAGGCCCGCTGGCCGCTCGACTCGGTCGAGCCACCGGGGGTTTTGGGGGAGTCTGTGCTCATGGTTGAAGCCTCAATGGTTCGCGTTGTGATTGGTTCGCGCGTCGATTCTTGTCGCCCGCCCCCAGACAGGCCGGGGCCGGGCGGCTGCCGGGCCGATATCACGCTTTCTTGGCACGCTTACTGAGCGTCTTGGCACGCTTGCTGAGCGTCACTGATGATGTTCACTGTCATTTGCGTACCTTCATAATAAATGACCTCGGCGCTGTAGAAGTCAAGAGCCCCCGGCCCATCGTCGCCTAGCGAAGCCCCAGATAAAAGCCCACCGCCACGCCCAGGCCGACCGTCTCCCAGGGGTGCTCGCTGACCCAGCCGCGCCAGTCGAGGGTCTCCTCGACGGTGTGCTGGATTTCGTTGAGGCTCATCGAGATCTGGCGGCGAGCGTCGTCGATCGACGCCCGGATCTCGGCGCTGTGATCGTCGAAGTGCTTCTCGGGGACGCCTTCGCCGCGAGTCAGCTCGGTGGAAGCTGGCTGCGTTCCTCGTGTGAGAGCTGTGCTTGTCTCTTTCCGTTTTTCGATTTCTCGGCGTCTTTCCGAGTCTCCGCGATCTTGCGTAGCCATTGCTTGTCCTTGTCGAGTTCATCGGTGGTCTGGGCCAGATCGACCGGCTTTTCTTCTTTGAGCTGCTTGCCAAAGTACACGAAGATCCCGGCCGCGGCGCCCAGGTGAATCACTGCTAGGCTTACGCCCACGATGAAGGCGGCGGCCAGCCCGCCCAGCCAGCCGGCCAACAGGATGGCTGCGGCGTTGAGCAGCACGTAGCCGATCAGCGCCACGACGGTGCAGGCAGCCACGAAGGCCAGCCGCTTGCCGGTGGTCGACACATCCTGCTTGATTTCGTAGCGGGCCAGCTCCAAGTGCTGCTTGACCAGCGTCGAGACGCCGTCGGTCAGTCGCTCGAAGGCGGGCTTGAGCCCGTTGGCCTTGCCTGGTTGTCGGTATGTTTCGCTCATGATTTTACCCGATGCTGGCGGCAATGTCGTGGGTCGAATTCTTAGCCACCGCCGGGTTCCGTCAATTCGTGATCGTCACGGTGGCCATATCGAGCTGGGTGACGTCTTCTCCTGCATCCGTGACCACGTTGGCGCCGATCTGATACGAGCCGGGCTCGAGCCCGCCGAACCAACTCCGCTCGACGCCGACCAATTCGATGGTGTTCCCGCTCACCTCGAAGGTGTCGCGATTAGTCGATCGAGTGTCTGCGCCAATCTGGATGAACGCATCGGCGTCGACGATCGCCCCCTCGAAGCCGACCACCGTCATCGAGACCTGCCAATCGGTGGCGGCCGCGTCCGATTGCGAGACCGATGTCGGCGAAACACTTACGCTGACAATCTCCCGACCATCTCCCTCCGGGACACACGACGTCAACCCCAAGCTAACCACCAAGACCAATACTCCGAGCACCCACGCCGCTTTGGGCGCGATTTTGCGGTGGTCGTATTCGCGTGTACGCATCGTATCGACTCCTCACCAAGGCAAACATCGAAATCATATCTCGAGCGGCCAACGGCCATCGAAACCAATAGCTCTGTTATAGGCCGTCCACGCTGAATGTTGCAACGCCCGTGCGGACATCAAGCGATGCATATTGGGTCGGCCGACGTCTCCGGGGGGCCGGGCGATCAGCGGTTCTTATGGGGCAAGAGGCGCTTTCGGAAGGCCATGAAGGTGTGGGGGGCGAGCAGCCAAGCCTCGTAGGGAAAGTCGACCAGCTCGACCGGTGAGTTCTGCCACTGCTTGCGGTCGGTCTCGGCGGCGGCAAATTCGACGGGGGGATGGCCGGGCGGGTCGATACGCAGCAGCCAGCCGAACGCGTCGTCGGCCGGCGAGTCCCAGCGGTATAGGCGGCGCGTTTCGAGGGTGTCGAGCGGCCAGCAGAACTCGCCGACGCAAATCTCGGTGGCGTCGACATATAACTCGGCGTCTTGGCGCACGTCGGTGTGGCGCAAGATCTCGAGGCGCCAGCCGCTCCAGCGCGGCCGCCAGCTCAATCCCAGCGGCACGAAGAACAACCAGGCGCCCGCCACTGTCAACGCCGCCGGCGCCCACGACCAGCGCTCGATGGGGTTGAACCCGGCGTCGACCCCCAGCAGGTACATCGCACACGCAGCGCCCATGGCTATCAAGAAGACCACCGGCGGCAGGAGGACCCCGGCGACCTCGGCCCCGCTCACGTGGACATATCCCTCGCGCATACGAAAACAGGGGGCTTCGAGTGCGTCGGCACCGGAGGCCGGCGCCGATTGGTCGTCGGCTTCTTCGCTCTCGGCAGGCTCATTTTCGGCAGGCTCTGAATCAGCGGCATCCAGGCGTAGGGTCTCGCGCTCGTGGACCGACTCGGCCTGGGCCGGCGTCTCTTCGTCGACGGGTCGCTCGTCGGCGTCGGACTCCTCGCTCTTTAGGTCCTCGGCCGCCGCATCTTCCTCATTTTGACATTGATCCGGCTCCTCCTCCTCCTCCGAGGCAGCGCCGCCGCGCCTAAAGCGTCGCGATGCGGGCGGTTCGGTCGTCGAGGATTGCCCGCCGAGTTCGGGTTCGGAGTAGTCGCTGACCGAGCTCGTCTCGAGCGTGCTCATCTCCGGCTCGGAGCTGGGTTCTTCGAGCGGTACGATGCCGTGGGCGAAGTCCGCGTCGGGAATGGTGTCCGATGCCTGGTCGATCTCGGGCGCTTGGGGGGCCGGCTCCTCAGGTTCGTCAGGCTCCTCAGGCTCCTCAGGCTCTTCAGGTTCGGCGGGCTCCTCAGGCTCTTCAGGTTCGTCAGGTTCGGCGGGCTCGTCGTCGGCTTCAGGTTCGGCGGGCTCTGCAGGCTCTTCGTCGGCCTCGGACGCATCGTGGTCGGCGGAGAGCTCGCCGGGTCGGAGCGTCTCGCCGGCGTCGACGTCGAGCTCGGTGGGGCCGGCTTCATCGATCTCGTCGGCCTCGTCCGGTGTCTCGGAGTCGTCGCTCTCCGGCTGGGGGCGTTCCTGAACGAGTCGCTCTTCGAGCTCCTCGTTCGCCCCGACGAGGCCGTCTCGAGCGCGTCCGACCAGCTCGCGAAGCTCCTCGATGCCCTGCTCGGAGGTCTCGATGCCCTCGTCGAGCAGCGCCACAATCGGCTCCCATCGCGCCTGGAGGTCGGCCGCGCGGGCGCGCTGCTCCTCCCAGAGGTCGGCGATCTCCTGGCGAGCGCCGTCGCCGCGTCCGACCTCTCCCTCGCGCACGAGTGCTTCGAGCGCCTCGACGTCCGACTCTCGGCGCATGTCGAGTTGGCTCAAGATGCCGTCGAGCCACTCGGCGAGGGTCGCGCCGGCCTCGGCGGCGACGCGCTCGGACTCGGCCTCGAGCGCGTCGAGGTAGTCGACGAGTTCGAAGTAGTCCCCGGCGAGCTCGTCGGCTTGGGGCTCGTCGAGGCTGATGGCGTCGGGCTCGAGCCATTGCTCGACGAACGCCTCCACATGCCCGGCGCCCAGCGCCACGGTGCGCGGGCCGAGCACGCCCTGGGCCTCGACGCTGTCGTCGTCGAAGTGAAAGAGCCGTCGAAGCCGGGCAGGGGCGAGCTCGAGCCACTCTGGCAGGTCGTGAGTATGCCGGCGCAGCCGCTGCTCGTAGTCGGGCAAGGCGTCGAGGAGCTCGGCGCGCAAGTCGTCGATATCCTCCCGTAGGCCCAACTTGGCTCGGCGCAGGATTTCCTCGCGCCGGGTATCATCTGAGACAGGTCTCGCCACGCTTATTACTCACATCGAGGGCGGCTGACATCGCGGGTGGGTACATCCGACACGAAAGTAGTCGATCAAGGCCAATTTCCGCAACAGTGTGGCAGTCTGCGCCGAGGATGCAAGCAAATCGCTCGGCGACCGGTGTTCGATGGAGTTGATGCCCGGCGCCCAAAAAAGACAGTGGAAGACCGGCCCATGCTGTTTACCTTTGGCTGCACCACAGCAGTAAGCTGCAATATCCGGCGCCAGTCGCCCGATTCGGAGGAGAGACGAGAATGAGCAAGCGTATGCTCGTGGTCGAAGATGAGGAGAATGTGCGCGAGAGCGTGGCGGCGTTGTTGGAGGTCGAAGGCTACGAGGTCCTGACCGCCGATAACGGCGCGCAGGCCCTGGCGGCGCTTCGCAACGGCCCGCCCGTGTCACTGATCTTCTTAGATCTCATGATGCCCCAGATGGACGGATGGGCGTTTCGCGCCCGTCAGCTCAACCAACCCGAGTATCGACACATCCCCGTGGTCGTGCTCTCGGGGGCCCACAAGATAGACAAGGAGGTCGAGAATATGGAGCCGGCGGCGGTGCTCAAAAAGCCGATCGGCATCCAGGAGTTGCTCGACGTCATCGACGAGGCGTTGCCCGAGCAGTCTCAATGAGGCTGCCACACGGCTTAGAAAAAATGTGGTGCGGACGCCAAAACCATCAGGTTAGCCGCCGCATGGTAGACCACCGGCGCTGCGATGGTGCCGGTGCGCTCTCGCAACCAGCCAAATACTAGGGACGGGAAGAATACCGCCGCGCGGGTCGCCACGAAGACCCCGCCGATGGGGATGACCACATGGCCGACGGCGAAGAGTACGCTGGTCAAAAAGTTTTGGGCACTCACCCCGAGCGGGCGCCGGCCTTCCGGGTCGCGGCCGCGGCGGCGCCGCCAGGCGCGCAGCGCGTCGGCCAGCCGGGTCTGCAGGTAGCCGCGGTAGAAGAACTCCTCGGGCAGCGCGATGAAGACCAATTGGGTCAGCGCCCACAGCAAAAGCCAGCTCAGCCCGCGACTAAGCTCCAGCGAAGAGCCCGCCTCGGCGGCCGTTGCGCCCTGGTGGATGGTCACCGGCTGGCCGGTCTCGGGGTGGCGCGCCTCGATGCGAAGCGAGCGCGGCGGGCTCCGACCGGAGGCGCGACCGATGACCGCCCGGGCGCGCGGTCGTCCGGGCTCGACCAGGATTCGCTGCTCTTTGGCTTCAGCCGAGGGGCGCACGTCGACTCGGCCGAAAACCTGCGGCTCGAAGGGCCGGCCGGCCTCCAATTCGACCTCGACGGGCTCTTCGTCGGCGCGCATTCCCACATGCAGGGTCGGGCCGTCGGCCCACACCCACACGCCGCTCGATTCGCCCCACTGGGCGGGTCTGCCGTCGATGTCGACCGGCCATTGGTACAGATTGTCGGCCGAAAACTCGAAGTGTCGCTCCTGGACGCGCGTCTCCCACCACCAATAGCCCACCGCGAAGGGTCCCAGGGTCAGCGCGGCGAGTACAAGCCCCCACAACGCGCCGCGCCCGGCGCGATCCCAGGTCAGCCCGAACCGGTCGAAGTCGGCGTTCTTGCGGCTCAGCCAAAAATACGGCACGCCCACAAATACCGCGGCGACCAGCGCGTACAGGTTTTGGGAGACGAAGGGCACGGCGCCCGCGATCAGCACGCAGACCAAGATCAGCGCGATCGCGGCGAGGTAGATCGCGCCGACTTCTTTGAGTATCGGGCGCGGGCGGCCGTCGTCCCTCCCATCCGACAAGCCGGACGAGTCTGGCGAGTCGGGCGTGTTGTCGGGTTCGATTTCAGTCAAGGCCATCTACCTTCTGGACGGCGCGCACGCTGCGCAACAACAACGTGTCTTCGTAGTCGTGGAGCTCGAGTGTACCGGTGGGCACCTCGGCCTGCCACTCGACGCTGCCGCTTCGCGCGTCGAGCGCATACAACAGATTCGGCTCGACTTTGCGTCGGAGCAACAGAAAAAGCTTGTCGTCGACGGCCTTCACCGGCGGCTCGTCGCTGCCCACGTGCGCCGCCCACAGCACCTCGGCCGACTCGCTGTCGGCGGCGTAGATCGTCTCGTCGATCTTGAAGAGCACGATACCGGCCTCGGTGAAGGCGTGCGCCCAACTGGCCTGCGGCCGCGACGGAAGGCCCAGGCGCCAGCTCGGTTGGAAGTTGTCGAGCGCATAGGCGGTCATCGCGCGGGGGCCGTCTTTGGCCGGCACGAAGAATAGCTGCTGTCCATCGGTGGCGTAGAAGCCGGCGCGGCCGCCGCGGCCGTCGAACTCCTTGAAGCGCATCTCGACGCCCGAATACGGATAGCGCCGGGTCAGCCCCTTGATGGTGGCGGCGTTCAAGCTGTTGTCGACACCCTGCGGGGCGATGCCCGACCAGAACTTCATCATGCCCGACCAGGTGCGCTCGCCGTCGTCGGCCTCGAAGCAGGCCGCCTGCGTGCCGCCCTGCCACATGGTGCCCGCGCAGATCAGCCGGGGCAAAAGCGGGGCGATAAACGAGCCCGAGAAGTTCGCGCTGAAGTGCTCGGCGTTGGCCGAGCGGTCGAGCAAGCCGTGCCATCGAAGCCCGCCGTCGGGCTCGTAGTAGACGACGCGAAGATTCCATCCCTTCTCGGCGGCTGGCACCGCGTAGCCCACAATACGCGCGCCGTCGTCGAGGACGCGGTAGGCCTCCGGGGCGCAGCCGGCCAATTGCAACGGGCGAAGCGCGGCGTCATCGAGCGGAAAGTGTGCTTTGGGCTGGCCGTCGGGCTCGAAGAGCCGGTGGCAATCGGGAAACTTTTGGGCCTCGTCGAGCTCGAGTTGGCGGGTGGGGAACTCGGCCGGCTCGGTCAGATCGACCGGCGAGGGCGGATCCCAGCTCACCTGGTTTAGGTCCGGGGCCGACTCGGTCTGCTCCCGCGAATTCTTTGGGTCGTTATCTCGCTGCGAGTCGTCGCAGCCGACCGAACAGATGCCGACGCCGATGAGCAGCCAAATTAAGACTATGCGCGATGCCGAAGATGCCTTCATCACTTCCTCCAGGCCAAAACATTTGTCTCGGGCTGTTCGATGAGTCGGCGATACAACGGATTGAGCTCCAGGCAAGCTCGGCTGCCGAAGACGACGAGCTTCTGTCTCGCGCGGGTCAGCGTCACGTTGAGGCGGCGCTCGTCGGCCAAAAAGTCGCCGGCGCGCTCGGTCTTGACCAGGCTGACCAAAATCACGTCGCGCTCGCTGCCCTGAAATCGCTCGACGGTGTCGACGTCGACCTGGTCGGCGAGCTCGGGCAGCCGCTCGGCGATGAGCCGCCGAATCAGATAGACCTGCGCGCGGAACGGGCTGACCACGCCCACGCTCACCGGAGCGACGCCGTCCCTGGCGTCGTTAGCAGCAACCGGAGCGACGCCGTCCCTGGCGTCGGCAGCAGCAACCGGAGCGACGCCGTCCCTGGCGTCGGCAGCAGAACCCGGAGCGACGCCGTCCCTGGCGTCGTCGGCAGCCAACAACGCCTCGAGCGTAGCGACCAACGCCTCGGCCTCTTCCTGGTTATGCCGGGCGTGCGCATCATGGTCGACGTCGACGAAGACAAGTGGCTTGGCGGGCGCCAGAATCTCGGCGATCGACGCGTCTGCCGCCAGGTCTTCGGCGTCGAGCTCCAAGGTGTGATCGCGAACGCTCTCGTGAGCCGTCAGGCCGCCGCCATAAAAATTCTGATTGGAGAACGCCATGATATCGGCGTGCATCCGGTATTGCTCATCGAGCATGACGTGGGGCAGTCGCTCGACGAGCCGCTCGAAGAGGCTGCGGTCGAGCCCCGCACAACCCATCTCGGTCAGCTCCGGGGGCAACGAGCTGCTGTGGCCGGTGTCCATCGGGGCCGCGGCGGCCTCGGGCAGCGGCATGTCGTCCTCTTGAATCACCCGTCCCGCGTCCAACGACTGCGGGTCGAGTCCGGCCACAAAATGCGAGTGAGCCTGCTCGTTTTCGACGATCGGCGGCAGCTGCTTGTGGTCGCCCACCAGCACGAATCGCTCGGCCAAGTTGGTCGCAGCCAGCGTCATCGGCTCGGTGATCTGGGCGGCCTCGTCGACGATGGCCACCGAAAACGGCACCTGATCGATCTCGTCGCGGAAAAACTCCATGACCGGTGAGGAGACGCAGCGGTGGGTCGTGCTGGCGATGACGCTGCGCGACAAGAGCACCTTGGAGAGCGAGTCGAGCGACTCGGTCTTTGCGGCGAGGTCTCCGCTAAAATACTGATCTGCCGAGTGTTCGCCGGCCTCCAAAGTACGCACCAAATCCGGGCTGCGCGAGGCGTAGCCGACCCGCACGAAGTCGTCGACGCCCACGCCGAGCAAGTTGGTCAAGATCGTGTCGACCGCGGTGTTGGTAAACGCCGACACCAGCACTCGCTCGCCGCGGGCGACCAGCTCTTTGACCAGGTGGGCGATGACGGTCGTCTTGCCGGTGCCCGGCGGGCCCTGGATGAGAGCGGCCTCGGGCGCAGACAGGCCGAGCCTGAGCGCCTCTTGCTGGCTGCGGTTGAGCCGGCTTCCGTCGATATCGGGCTCGTCGGCCAATTGGGTCGCCGAGGCCAGCTCGCGTGCGCGCTTGGTCTCGGGTCTGAGCAGCACCTCGAGGCGGTCCTCGTCGCGGAGTTCGAGCGCCCCGTACAGCGCGTGATGCGCCTGTCGAAAGCCCAGTCGCGCCGGGAGCTTGTCGAGAATCCATCCGTCCGAGCCGAGCTCGGAGGCGATCGGAGCGCCGGGCGAGCGAATCGTGACCGTCTCGCCCTCCACGGAGACGACACGTCCGCGCAGGATATGAGACGTATTGAAGTCGCCCCGGTGGGCCAGCAGATAGTCGCCGGCGCTAAAGAGCCGGCCGTGATCGCCGGTGAAGTCGACATAGCTCGAACGAGGTCGCGTGACGGCGAGCTCCATGAGGCCCGACGCCGCGTAATTGGCCCGGCGCTCCTCGAGCCGGTCGGCGTGGAGCACCTTGCCGAGTTCGGCGGTGCTCGCCCATCGCTCCATCTCGATGAGCCGGCCGAAATGCTCGTGCCAGGCCCAGCCGCGCGCGACCATATCGGGGTCGAAGCCCTCCCAGGTCTTGGTGTCGATCGCCTCCCACGGCGACATGCCGTCGGCGAGGCCGAGCACCTCGGTCTGGGCCGAGCAGCGGTCGCGGCGAAAGTTGCACGACGGCGCCCGGCAGGTGCGCGGGGCGAGCATATAATAGGGCTTTTCGTACTCGTAATCCGGCGCCACGAAGCTTCGCAGACACGCGATGAGCTCGTTTCGGGCGCGCAGGATGCGCCGCTCGCGCTCGGTATCCTCCATCGGCGCGGGCTTCATCGTCCCCTGGCGCGAATACAGAATATGGCCGGTGACCTCCAAGCCGCGCGCCTTGGCCAGTCCGTTCCACAAGAACCGGTAGAAGCGAAGCTGGCTAAGATGCCCGTCCCAGGTCGAGCCGCTCTTGAGCTCGACGATCTGCAGGCCCTCCTTGGGGTCCTCGGCGACCAGGTCGATGCGCCCCTCGATGCCGTAGCGCGTCGAATAGCGGGTCACCTCGACGTTTCGCCCGCTCCAGCCCACCCGGTCGTGCTCGGCGGAGTCGTCGGTGCGCCCCTCGGTAAACCGGCGCATATTATCGAAGTGCTGGCGCGCGTCTTTTTCGAGCTTGGCCAGGTCGCTATCGGCCAGCCCCGCGGCCAGAAGATCCAGGCGAAGATCTTGGACCCGAGCCCCGAAGGCGTCCTCGAAGCTGGGCGGCTCCGGCTCGACCAGGTCGTCGAGCAGCCCGTGGACGAGGTTTCCGAAGACCAGCGGCCGGCTCGAGCCGCCGCGGTCGCGCTGGTCGACCAAAAAGCGGCTCGGGCAGCCCTCGGCTTTGAGCACCGCCGAGACGCTCATCGGCATATGCGGCTCGAGCACCGGCAGTGTGCGGTCGTTGCTGGTCAAGAATCGCT
>CAYLTX010000035.1:28763-48963 GCA_964386725.1 uncultured Bradymonadales bacterium
TTGTCAGAAACGGAGAAGTTCCTCGACAGTTCTGGCCTCAATTGCAACATCAATGACGACGCGGGCGTCCAGCAAGTTCAGCTCGCAACCATCCCAGACCCATTTGACGCTGTTGAAGACGTCGGGGGCCTGTTTTTCGTAGAAGAAGGCGCCCAAGGCCTCTGTGGAAGGGGCCTCAGATGCCTGAGGGCCTTCCGATGAGCTATCCTGGCGATGCAGATAGAACTTGATGCCCTCGCCAAATTTCGGATGCTCCAGACGCTCGATACCCGAGACCCGCGCGTGCAAAAACGAGGTCGTCTCGGCCTCGACGTCGGGCAACTCCTGCTCGTGAAGCGCGCGCGGCGCCATCGCCCCGATCAGCTCGCTGACGCGGCCGGGCCGTTGTGAAGGCCGCTCGCTGAGCGCGGCCTCGAGCGACGGGATTGCATATCCGGGGATGCCTTGAAGATTCGGTCGAGCTTTGAGCGCCTGCTCGCGCGGGAGCGTCAAAAATAGCAATAACCTGGCCAGCCCGTACACGTCGGCCGCCGGACTCGGATCCCGTTCGTGAGCCGCGCCACGCATCTCGGGGGCCAGCCACGGCGACTCGTCGACATCGAGCGACGAGAAGTCGTCGGCGATCCAGCAGCCCGCGTCGGTAGCGGTCAGCTTGCCCGCGGCCTCGTCGACCCACACATTCCACGCGGCGATCTGCCCGTGGACCATGCCTTTTCTATGCAGCCGCGCGACCGCCTCGGCCAGCGGCCGCCACAACTCCAGCGCCTGGGCAAAGCTCAGCCGCTCCAGGCTCGCCTCGGCCAGCAGATCGCCGCGCGGCGCCGGCGTCGCCACCCACACCGCGTCCTCGATCCGGCGCCAATAGCTCGGCCCCCACATACGCGGATGATCGAAGCGAGTGACCTGCTCGAGCAGCGGCGCCACATGCAACATCGACCGCGCCAGGCCGAGCTTGCGCACCAAAAACTCCTGCTCGATGCCGCCATCGCCATCCAACACCTCAGGGCCACCCAACCGCCACACCGCGCCGGTCGGCGCACGGTAGTCGGGCTCAGTCTCAGCCAGATTTTCGGGCGGCGAGAAGGTCGAAAACATTCGTTGGCGGGGGCACGAGGAAAGCAGGTATTCGCTGGCCCTTTATATGCCAGAGCCCCGCGCTGATTCAAAGCCTCATTAGGTGAGCGAGCGCCTGCGACATGGAGCGCGGGATGCCAGCCCGCATTGGTCGAAGGCGTCGGGGTCGGTGGAGCGCGGGATGCCAGCCCGCATTGGCCGAAGGCGTCGGGGTCGGTGGAGCGCGGGATGCCAGCCCGCATTGGCCGAAGGCGTCGGGGTCGCCTTCTGACCCCGCAACGGAGGCCAAAAAACGCAGAGGACGCGCGCTCGTCCAGGATGTCGCGTATCATCACACACCGCGATCAAAACGCGCAGCGTTTCTTCGCGTACGTCGACGCCGCTAGTTGGGCGTGGCAGCGTACGGGACGCCAATACGAGGAGTGATCTCGGGGAGTTCGAAAGGTGTAGCGAATCGTCGGTTTTCGCGGAGTTGGGCTCCGTCGCGGGGTTAGAAAGCAACCCCGCTGACGTCGCCCATTGCGGGCTGGCATCCCGCGCTCCATTTGCCGTCGCCCATTGCGGGCTGGCATCCCGCGCTCCATTTGCCGTCGCCCGTTGCGGGCTGGAGTCCCGCGCTTAGGCGAGCGGGGGCTCAGTAGCCCTCGAGGATGCGGGCGCCGCCGGGGATCTCGAAGAAGTCGGCGGAGGTGTCGGGGCGGTATTCGACCTCGTCGAGCTGGATGTCGGTGACTTTTTCGCCGGGCTGCTCAGTCTCGGGGTCCCATTTATGGGTAGGATAGCGCTCGGCGAGGGTGATATACCTGACGGTTTGCTCGCCTTCGAAATACATGAGTTTTTCGGGGGAGTGGCCGCCGTCGGGGAAGAAGCCGGGGTAGGAGACGACGTAGCGCAGCGCGCGTACCTGATGGGTCTCGGGCTCGAAGTACAGCACGTAATAATCGTCGGGGGCGTCGCCGGTGTCCTCGCCGAAGGTGACTTTGACGACCCGGTAGGGCTGGCCGTCGAGCATTTTTTCGCCGACCATCTCGAGGTTGACGCCGGGGTCGGCGAGGACGAAGGGCATGCCGATGAAGTAGTAGGGCGTGAGCGCCCAGAACCGGGGGGTGATGTCGAGCTCGGCGTCGGCCGGGCGGACCCAGGCCTTCTCGCCGTCCCAGCCGAATTGGATGGCTCGCTCGTCGGCTAATTCGTGGCGTGCTCGCGCCGACCAGGTGTCCACGACCTGGTAGGTGTCGCGCACGGTCTGCCCGCCGAGCGGCCGGTAGTTGAAGCGGAAGAAGATCGGCCCGTTTTCATACCAGCGATCGAGGCCGCCGTGGGCCTTGATCGAGCGCCAGACTAATTGGCCGGCCTCGGAGGTCTGCAGTCGGTTCCGGGCCTCGGAGACCCGCGTCTCGACCCACTGCTCGTCGGGCGTCGCCGTGCGGTCGCTGTGCACACCGTTGGCCGCCCCGTTGGCGGTCGGCATCTGGGCGGGTTGTCCATTGGAGTCGGACGGGTCCGGGATGGGATTCGGCTCACTGCAGCCGACGGCAATCATGAGCAAACTCGCGGCGAATAGGGCGATTCTGATGCTCATATGGGGCTCTCCTCACAAAGCAGCGTCGACAAGGTTGTGCAGCAGGATAAAAGTAGGGAGGAGAGGCTCGAGGTTAAGCGTGATCATAAAAAACGTTGTTTGGAGCAGGATTCGCGGTGGCCTTTCCCCAAGCCTCAAGCCCCAAGCCCCAAACCTGCTTTACACGAGCACGATCCCGCGACTAGGTTGGGCGGCGTCGGCTCTATTTTCCCCGCAATGAACGCAGACGTCACATGTCCAGACCCCCCGGCGAACCACCGCGCGTCTTCCGATTGATGTACCTCGGGCGTAGCTCGGCGCAGATCGAGCGCGACTTTGGAGAGCGGCTGTCGCGGCTGATACGCGAGGGCTTCGAGGTGCACGTGCTCGCCGGTGATGACGGCGGTTTTGGCGCCCTCGCCGAGCGCGGAGTGGTCGCAAAGCCGATCCCCGTGGATAGCCGGTTGAACGTGGCCGGCCTCGTGGGCGCGTATTTTATCGTGCAGGCTTATTTTATCGAGCAGCGCCCGGTCCTGGTCCACGCCTTCGACGATGTGTTGGCCTGGTTGGGGGCGCTGGCTGCCGAGCGCGCGTATACCGAGGCGATCGTCGCCACCGTCGAGCGCCACGTCTTCGTTGACGATCCAGTCAGGCTCGAGCTCGACACCGTCCTGCCGGTGCCGCCGACGCTCTTCGAGCGACTCGAGGCGTTGCTCAACAATGTGGCGGGAGACTCGATTCGCAACAGCTTCGTGCGTGCGTATGCCTATTTGGGGAGCCTCGTCGATAAGTATTGCGTGATCAACGAGCACGATTTTCAGGCGCTGCAGGATTTACAGATCGTGGAGCCCCACAAGCTCGAGATGCTGATCGGTGGCAACGGCGTCGACTTGGAGGAATTCGATCTCGAGGACGATGCTTTCCCAAGTGTGGGTGAGGCGAGGAGCGAGCTTGGCGTCCCGGATGATTGGCGGTGGGTGCTCGGCTACCACAGTCCGCTGACGCTGGCGGGTGGGGCGAGCGATTTGATCGAGTGTATCGAGCGGCTCGCCAAGACCCATCCGGCGGCCGGGTGGCTTGTCGGGCTCGAGCCCACGCTTGGGAAAGCATCGTCGTCGAAGGTCATGCTCGGCCGGCTCGAACGACTCGAGCGCACCGGTCGGGTCAAGGTCGTGGACGAGCCCGTCGAGGCGCGGCTATTTTATCGCGCGCTCGATTTATACGTGAACCCCAGCTACCGTGAGGGCGCGCCCACTCAACTGATGCAAGCCGCGGCCGCCGGGGTGAGTGCGGTCGCCTATAATTTGCCGGCGACCCAGACGGTCATCGAGCACGGCCAGACCGGCGATCTGCTGCCGCTTGGGGACATCGACGCGCTTGTGGACGCGGTTTGTCAGTCGCTCGACGAGCCCAAGAGGCTGGAGACCTACGGCGTGCGCGCTCGAGGACGCGCAGTGCGCAAATTCAGTCGCCAATACGTCGAAGACCAGGTCTTTAGGATGTACGACACGGTCCTCGAAACCCGACTCCACCGACCCGACGCACCACACGGACCCGACGACCAATGAGCTCGACCTCCGCACAAAAGTCAGCCGAGAAGACAGAGGCTAAGCGCGGCTGGAAGGACGACTCGTTGTCGTTGTTTTTGCTCGTCGCCGCGCTGATCTTGGGCGGCATGTATCTCTACGATCAGTGGCAGGCGTCGACGCTCGACGAGCAGATGTCCCGTGCCAACCAGATCGAGGCGAGCTTCGGCATCGACGGCGCCGATTGCAGGGTCAACTCCACCGGGCAACGCGGCGAGGTGCTCGTCTTCGACTGCGGCGGCCTCGCCGCTCCAAGGCTGGCCACTGCAGCCTCGAATATGGACCGGCTCGTCGATGACCTCGTCCATTTCCAGCAAGTCGTCTTTGTCGGCGCCGAGCATCAGCTCCACTGCCCGCCCGAGCCCACCGGCTGGCCCGATGGCTGTGACCGGCAACTGCTGCCAGTCGTCGCTGAATAGAGTCACAGGTCAGGACGTGGGTCGGATCGAACTGCAAGCCCCAAGCCCCAAGCCCCAAGCCCCAAGAACCATGGACGACCGCACGCTCGACATGATGCAGGAGCAGCAGGTTGTCGACGTCACCGTCGACGATTATGGCTATACGGGGGAGGGCTATGTGCGCGCCGCGGACGGTTTCTTGTCGATCCCGGGGGCGCTCCCCGGCGAGAAGGTACGCGTGCGTGTGCAGGAGGGCAGGGCGTACGGCGGGCGACTTTATGCGAGCGTCGAGCAGGTGCTCGAGCCGTCGCCGAAGCGGCGCGACCCGCTGTGTAAGCGCGACTCGGTGTGTCGGGGCTGCCAGCTTCGCCACGCCACCGTCGACGAGGAACTCCGATACCACGTGCGCACCGTCTCGGAGGTCGTCGAGAAATTCGGCGGCCTTCCGGCTGACGAGCAGCCCGAGGTCGAGATCGTCACGCCCCAGCCGATCGCCCGCGGCGACGCGTTTCGGGTGCGTTCGTCGTTGAATTACCGGGTCGGCGAGGAGGGCTGCGAGCTGGGGCTGATGAGCCCGGTTCAGGACGCGCTGGTGCCCATGTTCGACTGCCCGGCGCTGACCACGCCGGTGCGCCGGCTGGTCTCGGCGGTCCAGGAGGTGTTCGCCGATCTCGACGAGCTCCCGTGGGACGAGGCCATGGCCCGCCAGGCCATCGAGCGCGGCGAGTCGCCGCCGCCGGCGATTCGCACCATCCGGGCGGCCGCGCCGGTGATGGGCCGGGGGCTGATCGACATCGAACTGAGCGAGCTGGGCGGCACGGAGGTCCTCGAGAAGGCCGTCGCCCAGGGCTCCATCTCGAAGCTCATCGAGCGCCTCGAAGAAGTGCTGCCCGCCGACGTCCTCCTGGCGGTCTCGCTGGGCGAGCGCCGCGCGCAGATCGCCGGGCCCGAGCGGCTTCGCCTTCCGATCGCCGGCCTAAAGATGGAGGTCGGCTTCGACGATTGGTTCCCGGCCACGCTCATCCCCACCGAGGCGCTGTACGCCCGGCTGCTGGAGTTGCTCGAGCTCGAGCCCGACGACGTCTTCCTCGACGTCGGCTCGGGCATCGGCACCATCTCGCTATTGGTCGCCGAGCACGTCGAGCAGGTCGTCGGCGTCGACATCAACCGCAGCTCGGTGTCCACCGCCGAGCTCAACGCCATGGAGAACGCGGTGGCCAACGCCGAATTCGTCGTCGGCGGCTGGGAGAACGCGCTGCGCCGCCTGACCCTCGATGGCCAAACATTCAGCGTCGCGACCATCAACCCCATGCGCGAGCCGCTGGAAAAGCGCGCGCTGACCTACCTCAAAGCGTTGGGCGTCGAGCGGCTGGTCTATCTCGGCCCGTCGCCTGCATCAGCCGCGAAGGATATCGCCGAGCTGCGCGAGATGGGTTGGACGCTCGATTGGCTTGGCGCGGCTAATATTCACCCGGCGACCTATCATACGATGTTGGTGGCTCGGTTGAGGCTTTGAGGCGTTGAGGCATGGAGGCGTTGAGGCATGGAGGCGTTGAGGCGTGGAACCATGGAACCATTGCTTTCACGGAGGCATGGGAGAGCACGTGGAGCAGCCTTGAATCATGGAGTGGGTTCCCGTTGATCACCGCCAAGCCGCGTATCGCCCGCAACGCGCGCCGTTGCATCGCCCACGCTCATGCGGCAGGTTCTACCAAGAACCAAGAACCAAGAACCAAGAACCAAGAACCAAGAACCAAGAACCTTCACAATAAGACTCGATCTTGGGACACCCGAGACGTGCCCAAAAACGAGTAAGTACGAGACCCACCCATGGAACGCGCATTGGTCATCGGAGCCACCGGCTTTTTGGGCCGTCGTATCACTCACGCGCTCGTGCACAGCGAGATCGCCGTCGAGGCGATGCGCCGCTGGAATAGCGACACCGACGAGCTCGACGAGCTGGGCGTGCAGACGGTCGTCGCCGATCTGCTCGACAGAAATAGCCTGATCGAGACGCTCACCGGCTTCAATTATGTCTTCATGGCGGCCGCGCCGGACCCGGCGGCCGGCGGGTGGCATTATATTCGCGACAGCGTGCTGAGCATCCGGCACCTATTGGACGTCGCCCGCGAGGTCGACGTCGAGCGCGTGGTGGTCACCAGTTGCGCGACCACCGTCTCCAGGCCCGCCAAGGGGTCGATGGCCACCGAGGCGGACGTCTACCTGCCTGGCAGCGCCGAGAATCAGATCGTCGAGGCGCAATACGCCGTCGAGCAGGAGTGCTTCCGCGAGGCGGCCGACGGCATGGAGTTGGTCATCGTCAACCCGGGTATCTGCATCGGCGACGGCGCGAAGATTCCCTCCAGAAAACTATTGTCCCACGTGCAGGACGGCGCCCGCATCAATCTGGTCGACGTCGACGACGTCGCCCGGGCCCATATCGAGGCCGCCCGCGAGCCATCCTACGGCGAGCGCTTTTTGCTGGGCGGTGAGAATACCACCATCGGCGAGCTGGCGGAGCGGCTCGAGAAGCTCGGCGGCGCCAAGAGACGTCTCGGGCGCTACGAGGTCCAGAGCGTCGACAGCGCCGACAAGCTGCGCCACCTGCCGCTGTACGAGCAAGGCTGCTGGCTCGACTCCGGCCGCGCCGAGCGCCGGCTGGGCTTTCGGCCGCGGTCGTTGTGAGAGGCGGGCTTGGGGCTTGAGGCTTGGGGAAAGGCAACGGCGGGCTTGGGGCTTGAGGCTTGAGGCTCCAGCTCAAATGTCCTGATGAAAGATCCGGTCGCGGCCGGCGTCCTTGGCGGCGTAGAGGCGCTTGTCGGCGGCCTTGAGGAGTTGGTCGGCTTCGACGCCGTCGTCGGGGAATTGGGCGATGCCGGCGCTGAAGGTTACATGGAAAGTCTCGCCGTCGGCGCCGTCGAATTCGACGGCGCCGAATTCTTTTTGGATGCGCTCGAGCACCTTTCGGGCGGTGGCGGCGTCCTCGCCGACGATCGCGATGGCGAATTCCTCGCCGCCCCATCGGCCGCGCAGATCTTCGAAGCGAAAACGATTTTGCAGCAGCCGGCCCAGCCCGGCGAGCACCCGGTCGCCGGCGATGTGGCCGTGGGTGTCGTTGATCTGCTTGAAGTGGTCGAGGTCGAGCAGACAAAACGCCAGCGGTTTGTCGCGCCGGCGCACCTCGGAGATACGCGCGGCGACCGCCTCCAAGAAGGCGCGGCGGGTCAGCAGGCCGGTCAGCAGGTCGCGGTCGGCGCGCTGGCGCATCAGACGGGCGCGCTCGATGCGCACCCGCAGCCGGGCGAGGAGTTCTTCGGGGGCGGCCGTCTTGAGCAGGAAGTCGTCGCCGCCGCTCTCGTAGGCGGCCACCCGCGTGTCGAGGCCGGCCTGGGCGCTCACGAAGATCACCGGTAGATCCTGCCAGCGCGGAATCGTTCGCAGCATGCGGCATAGATCGAAGCCGCTGACCCCCGGCATCAGCGCGTTGATGACCACGGCGTCCGGGTTGGTCCGCTCGAGCTGGTGGAGTACGTCGGTGGAGTCGTCCAGATGGGCCACCTGCATTTGCTCGCGTTCGAATAGCCGCTGGGCGCGCCGAGCGAAGTCCTGATCATCGTCGACGATGAGCACGGTGGGATTGTCGGCGCGCTTTAGCGAGACCAGATGGTGGACGGCCTGAGAGAATTCGGTGCTGTCGACCGGCTTATCCAAAAAGAGCGCCGCGCCCGCATGAGCGGCGTGGACGCGGTCGCTGAGCTTTCCCTTCTCGGAGATAAACGCCAGCGGGATCAGCCGGCCGGTGCGGCGCGCGCGCATGGTGCGCACGAATTTGTAGGCGTCGAAGCCGCCGCCCATATCGACGTTGACGAACACCGCCTCGACCCCGTCGCCGCAGCGGTCGAGCTGGACGAGCGCGTCGTTGGCCGAGCGGGCCTGGCACACATCGATGAGCAGCTGGTCACCCAGGTCTTTGGCCTTATCGATGAAGGCCTGGTCGTCGTCGACGAGCAGGACGGTGGCGGTCTGGGGCTGGGCGGAGTCGTCGCCGCGCGGATGGGCGCTCTGCTCGCGGCTGCTCTGTACGTGCAGCGAAGAGGCGCGCGCGTTTCGCAGCGCGGTGTCGACCGCGCTCCAGATGCTCGCGCGCTCGGAGGCGCTGACCGTGTCGAGGCGGTCGACCGCCTCCTCGAGCGCGCCGGCGGCCTGGCCGATCTCGAAGTAGCCGTGGCGGCCCGCCGCGCTCTGAATGCGCCGGGCGACCCGGCTGACCTGTTCGAGCTCACCGGAGTCGAGCTTCTCTCGGCGGGCGGCCTGGACGCGCTCGGACAGCTCCTCGAGCTGGTCTCGCAACTCGTCGACGAAGGCGTCGCGCATCTGCGCGACCTCGCGTTCGACCGTCGAGTCGGCCTCGAGAGTCTCCTGGGCCGGCGTATTGAGCAGATTGTCGATCTGGACGCCGAACTCAAGCGGAGCGATCGGCTTGTGGAGCACCAGCGAGACGTCGAGCTCGCTCATCAGCCGGTGGTATAGCTTGGAGTCCTGCTGGAAGTAGGTGCTCATGAAGACGATCTTGGCGTCGATGAAGACGTCTCGAGACGCCTCCAAGAGCCCCAAGCCGGTGTCGTCGTTCAACTGGCTGTCGAGCACACATAGGTCGACGGCCCGCTCCTCGACACGCGCGAGCGCCTCGCCGGCGTCGCAAGCGTGCAGGACCGAGTAGCCTCGCCGCGTGAGAATGCGCGCGTAGAGTTTGCGGCGTCGAGCATCCGAGTCTATCAACAGGATCGTCTTCATAGCCGGACCCGATCTCACGCTGCTTGGCCGCGCTACGCGCGCGGTGTGCAAAATAGAGGATGAATATGATCTACCGGCAAAGATAAGATCTGCGAGATGCAGAGCAAGCCGGTTGTTTTGAAGCCCCAAATAAGCTCGGGGCGCAAGGCCGCAGCCTCACACCCCGAACCCGCCGTTAAGCGGTTTCTGGACCCCTGGACCCCCGGACCCCTGGACCCCTGCCGCTCACTTCGTCGCGGCCAGCTCGCCGAGCTGATCGCGCTCGATGGCTTCGAAGAGCGCGCGGAAGTTTCCGCCGCCGAAGCCCTGATCGCCTTTGCGCTGGATGAGCTCGATGAAGAACGGGCCGGCTTCCGGCTCGTCGTAGGCCAGAGCGGCTTCCTTCATGAAGATCTGCAGAAGGTAGCCGTCCTCGGAGCCGTCGACCAGAATGCCGAGGTCCTCGAGGACTTCCCAGTCCTCGTCGATTGCGTCGACGCCCTGCTCGGCGAGCTCGTCGGGGCGGCTGTCGTAATAGGTCGACGGGGTGTACAGAAATTCGATGCCGCGCTCGCGTAAGGTGCGCACCGTCGAGATGATGTCTTCGACGGCGAACGCTGCGTGCTGGACGCCGGGGCCGCCGAAGTCCTCCAGGTATTTTTGGATCTGCGAGCGGTTGAAGAACGGGCGAAGCGGCTCGTTATTGGCAAATTTGATGCCGCTTTCCGAATCGTGGGTCACGATCGACTTCAGGCCCGAGCCGGTGGCGCCCTCCGGGTCGATGTCGCTGGTGTGGAAGGCGATCTCCCAGAACTTCTCCATACCCAGCACGTCCTGATACCAGTCGATATACGGCTTGAGCGTGCGCATATTCGAGGTCAGGTGATCGATGTGCTCGATGTCGAATTCGTTTTCGATCTCGACGTCGAGCATCTCGAAGCCGGGCGCGTAGGCCGGGTACTCGACCTTTTCGACGAAGCCGAAGGTGGCGTTGCCCAGCGGGCTGGCGATCTCGAAGCTGCGGTAGCGTCCGCCGTCGGCGTCGTGCTCGTCGATGTCGGTCACGAACGTCGCACCGCGCTCTTCGAGGCGATTCCAGGCTTCCTGGGCGTCGCGCACTCGAAAGTTGACCGTGGCGATGCCCGCGGTGTGAAATTCGCGATGATAGGCGGCAAACGAATCGTCACGCTGCGACTCGAGCACCTCGATGGTCACGTCGCCGGCGCGAAAGACCTCGGCGCGGTCGCCGGTCGACTCTTCCCATTCGGGCGTCGAGCTGGCCACATGGGTCAGCCCGAGCTTGTCGGTGTAGAATGTGTGACTGCGCTCCAGATCGAGCGATACGAAGCGAAGGCCGTCGTATCCAACGATTCCGAGATTGGTGATATCCGCCATGTTAAACCTCGATTGTTGAGGGCACCCCTCCACAGCGGGTGGGGCGCTATATTTATGTTATGACTGCGTCGGGATTGCGGTTTGTGCCCTAGCGAAAATTTTGCGGGCTGTAAAGGATTAGAGGAGCTCGGGAGATGAGCGCGCGCGTAAGGCGGCGATCGGCTCCGATCCCGGTTGCACCTCGGCGCTCCGGTGACTAAGTAACAGCGGGCTTGGGGCTTGGGGCTTGAGGCTTGGGGAAAGGCAACGGCAACGGCGGAAAGGAGTAGAGATGAGCGATGATGAGCTGGGCGAGAGAGCTGAGGAGCTGTTGCGGCTGGTCGCGCGTACCGAGCGGCTGGAGAGCTTTCCACGCACCGGCTGGCTCGTATGCGGTGTGCAGGGGCCGGAGTCGGTCGCCGCGCACGTCTGGGAGACGACCATCATCGCCATGTGGCTGGCCGATCACGTCCATGAGCCGGTCGACGTCGAGCGGGTGCTGCGCATGGCGCTGGTCCATGATATCGGCGAGTCGATGCTCACCGATCTGCCGTGGCCGGTCAAACGCTTCATCGGCGCCGAGCCCATCGCCAACGGCGAGGCGCGCGCAGCCGGCGAAGTGCTCGCCGATGCGCCCGATAGCTGGCGCGAGGCGCTGGGCGCCTACGAGGCCAAAGACACCCTGGAGGCGCGGCTGGTCAAGGCCGCCGACCGCATCCAGATGCTCGCCAAGGCGCTGCAATACCGCTCACAGCAGCGCGGCGACGTGCGCCGGTTTTTCAGTGAGGAGCGAAATTTCGACGACTTCGGCATCCCGTTGGTCGCCGCGATTCTCGAGCGGCTTCGCGATCATTGGGAGGCCGACGATTGGTATCCCGCCCATTTCGACTGAATGAGGATTATCGAGCGTGAGGGAAAAACCAAAAATTCTAGTCGTCGGCGCGACCGGTTTTATCGGCGCGCATATCACACGCCGGCTCCGCGAGCGCGGCTACCCGGTGTGCGCAGGCCGACGATCAAATAGCGAGACCTGGCACCTCGAAGACGTCGAGGTCGAATGGGTCTACGCCGACCTCGAGGAGCCCGAGTCGATCCGCGACGCGCTCGAGGACTGCGCGGGCGTCATCCACGCCGCCGGCTATTATCCGCGAGACGGTCTCGACATCGACACCGCCCGCCGACGCGGGGTGCGCCAGCTGCGCAACTTGCTCGACGCCTGCATGGAGCAGCGGGTCGCACGGGTGGTCTACGTCTCCAGTCCGGTCACACTCGGGGTGGGCGACGGCGAGGAGAGCGTGCTCGACGAGGATGACTACTATGTGCCCGGCACGGTCAGAAACGCGTATTACGAGACCAAATACACCATGGAGGCTGAGATCTACCGCTACGTGCGCCAGGGCCTGCCGGCGGTCGTGACGATCCCGTCGGCGGTGCTGGGGCCGGGCGATCTGAACCCCGCCAACGGCCACTTTTTGCTGCGCCTCGCTCGCGGAAAGATGCCCGCGATCATCGGCCACGCCATCAACGTCGTCGACGTGCGCGACACCGCACGCAGCATCGTCGCCGCGCTCGAGCGCGGCCGGCCGGGCCGGCGCTATGTGCTCGGCGGCGAGAATACCTCGGTCGACGGGCTCGTCGAGCTGATCAGCGAGATCGCCTCGGTGGATCGACCGCGCTTTCACCTGCCCACCACCGCGGTCAGGCGGCTGGCCTGGTTGGCCGAGCGCCTCGGCCGCCGCGCCGGCTTCGACCCGCCGCCGATGGTCGTCGGCGTCGACCTGATCGCCTTCGCTCGGCGGATCTCCAGCGAGCGGGCCATCAATGAACTCGGCCACCAGAGCCGCCCGCTGCACGAAACCATCGCCGACGCGCTCGCCTGGTTCGAGGCCCACGAGTACTTGCAGGCGGGTCTGATGCGCTCGGCACGAAAGTCCTGAGCGTCCGCTTGGCCGAGGTGATCGGTCAAGCGGAGAAAATGGCGCCCACAAGCCCTCCTCGCGATCCTCGCTTCCAACTGGACCGAAATTTTCAGGTCTGTTATTGTGGCAGACGTCTGAAACGCAAATGCGGCATCTGAGTTGCAGCTTCACCCCCCGTCCCGCCAGATGAGGGTGCGCGCTGCGTCCGATCTCGATTTACCTCTCGGGAGGCTATCCCATGGCGAAGAAGAAATTGCTCATCGCGGCGGTGATTGTCGGTGCGTTCGCTGCGCTGCTTGTCTGGTTGTATCACGAGCAGCAGGAAGAGAAGGTCGAAAACTTCATGGCCAATCAGGTCGAGGTCATCAAAGCCGCGCGGGATATCCCCGCAGGTACACCGCTGACCAGCGATCGGGTGACCAGCGAGAAGGTGCCGCAGCGTTTCTTGCCGCCCAACCCGATTATGAAGAACGAATTCAACGTCTATGAGGGCCAGGCGGTCTCCTCGCGTATTGAGGAGGGGGCGATGATCCTCGCCAGCGACGTCGACGCCGTGCAGGCCTCGAATACGCTGGCCAGCCGGATCCCGCCCGGCGAGCGCGCGATGTCGATACCGGTGGATAATATCAGCGGTGTCTCCGGGCTTCTTCGGCCCGGTGATCGCGTCGATATTTTGGGAACCTTTCCGATTGGCAGCAGCGAGGAGGTCATCCCCGAGGCCGGCGGTGGCCAGAGCGTGGGCTATGTGACGATGTCACTGCTGCAGAACGTCACTCTTCTGGCCGTCGGCCGGGAGATCTCGGGCGTGGGCGCCGGCCAGCAAGAAGGCTCCGGCCGGGCGCGCGGCGGATATAATACGGTGACCGGCTCGTTGACCATCGACGAAGCCGAGTTGATCACCATCGCCCAGACCCGCGGCGAGCTGACGCTGTTGCTGCGCCACACCGAGGATGTCGACATCGGCTCGGTCCAGCGAAAGACGCTGCGTCAGGTCCTCGAAGATCTGGAGCTGATCAACAAAGCTCGCGAGAAGCGCACGCGCAAAAAGCGCACGCCCAAGAAAAAGGACGACGATATTGTGATTCGTCGCGGCGGCAACTAAATCACTCCTATTTCGGAAACCGGATATATTGGCGAAGTCAGGCCAGATGGATGTCGGTTTGGCCGATTGACAGGTAGCAGCGCTACATGGATTGAGGACAAACCGACAGACGCTGGTCTGACGAAGCCAAGACTCCGGGTTTCGGAGTAGGAGTGGTTTAGTGACCGCGTAACCGAGAGCCACCCTCGAGATCTCAACGCGGAGCCCCCTCCGAACCATCGGGTGGGGGCTCCGCGTTGTGGTTTCTTGAGCGACTCGGTGCCGATGCCCACGGTGGCATCGATGACCGGGTGCGAGTCCACGATCAACGGACCCTTATCAGAACCTCGCTCTTGGGGTACAGTATTTCAAAATACTCATTCTTGAGATTGAGTCCGCCTTCGAGAAGTCTTGCGCTTAACCGTGTGGACAACCCGGGAAGCGTCAGTTCGTAACGAGGAGTGAAATGAAGCAGTTTGAGCGGTCGAGTGCCTTCTGGCTAATTGCGCTGGTAAGCGCGGTGTGGATGTTAACCCTTTCTCCGGGTACGGCGCATGCACAGGCGCCTGACCAGGAGCACACCATCTCAGTGGGCGAGACGTTGACGTTTAGCGGCCGCGGGGTGCGCTCGGTGGACGTGGGCCTCCCGCAGATCGCCGATGTACACGAAGGCGATAACCGGCAGCTGGTGGTCACCGGCAAGCAGCAGGGAACCACGACCATCAATATCAACGGCTCGAGCGGCCAGAAGACGCTGCTTGTGCGCGTGGTCGGCACCAACCCGGAGTCGTTGGCCGAGGAGGTCCGAGAGCTGCTCGGGCCCGACTCTGGCGTCGACGTGCGAGTGGTCAAGGGCCGAGTCATCCTCGAAGGAGAGGTCGCCGGCGACACCTTCAAACGCAAGATCGAGGCGCTCCAAGATCTCTACCCGCGCCAAGTGCTCAACTTCACCAATTATCGCGAGGCCTTCGTCGAAGGTGCTCGGATGGTCGCGGTCGACGTCTATTTTGTGCAGCTGGCCACGACGAACCGTGACCAGCTCGGTGTGAAATGGGGTCAATTTATCGGCGCCAACTATACCTTCGGCAGCGGTGATGTGCCGCTGTACTACGGTGAGGACGCCGAGCTCGGGTCCGGCGTGACTCCCGGAAACACCGGCTCGATGGTGTCGGATCCCGCCCGGCTCACCGGTGGTGATGACGTGACCAGCTATTGGTCGATGGTTGGCCAGGTCAACGTGGCGCTGGACTTCCTTGTCGAGAACGGACTGATCAAGACGATCAGCCACGGCACGATTATCACCGAGGCCGGCAAGGCCGCGACCTACCACAACGGCGGAACGCTGCTCATTCGAATCGCCGGCTTTTCGGCGACCTCGGTGCGTGAGATTCCCTACGGACTGCAGGTCGACGTCGTGCCGGTGCTCGACGCCAATAATAACGTCAAGATCGACGTGGAGATGGACTATAGCGAGCTCGACTACGCCAACGGCGTCGGGGAATTGCCCGCGTTGCGCAACAACCAGGTCAAGAGTGTGGTCAATACCGAGGCGGATCAATCCGTGTTGGTATCGAGCCAGCAAAATATCAATAATACCTCCAACGAGGGTGGTTGGTGGATGCTGTCGCGCGTGCCCATTCTGGGGTGGTTGTTCAAGAGCAGAAACTTCGTGGGCACGACCTTGGACAACGCGCTCTTCATCACCCCGAGGGTCTACGAGCCGGGCAAAGAGACCCACAGCGAGATCATCGACGGGGTCTTCAAGCAGCTCATCGACGCGGGCGTCGAGCCTGACCGCCTGCCCGACCTCAGACAGAATAACCGGCGCAATAATCGCTCGAGAAATAACGGTTCATCGGGCGGCGAACAGAGCAAGTCGGAGGAATCCGGCCCGTCATTGCTCGAATAAGTCGACCACTCGAGGACGCAGCAGCAAACGATGAAGCAGATACGCGTGCTGGATAATAAGGGGCAGGAGTACCTCTACCCGGTCGAACAGCCGGTCGCAGAGGTCACCATTGGGCGCAGCAAGAGCAATGACATCATCTTGAGCAGCAAGACGGTCAGTCGGCGTCATGCGATCGTCAAGCTGATGGGCGACCGCATCCTGCTGCTCAACCAATCGGCCAACGGCGTGGTCGTCAACGGTGAGCGCGTCGATCGGGTCCAGGAGTTGGACCTGGGCCAATTTGCCAGCATCGATATCTATCGGTTTTGTGTCGAGGAGGTCTCCGACTCACGCGCCAACTCGCGCCGATCGGGGCGAGGCACGCCGCGGGGCAACGGCCGCAGCAACGGTCGCAGCAACGGTCGAAGCAACGGAAGCCGTGTCGATCGCTCGGCGCGGCTAGGTAACTCCGATCGAGTCAGCCGCTCGAATCCAACCGAACAGCTCGACGCGGTCAACCGCGGCAGCGTCACCGGCAATTCCAGAGCCCAGGCCAAATCCAGTACACGCGCCGACGGGGGCCGCCGGCGTCCGCGCGCCCCCGAGCCCGACTCCCCGCTGGGCCGCCACGGTGATCTGGACAGCTACCTGGGCGACATCGCTCCGGAATCCGAGTTCAAAGAGCCGCGCATCAACCTATCGGGTGAAGCCGCCCAGGTCGTCGACCGCGACAAGCGACGAGCGCTCGTCGAGTTCAAGGCGATGCTCCACGACGAGCTCAAAGAGCGCCTCGATCTGCACAGCTTCGAGATCACCGACTACCGTACCCCGCGCACCGTGCGCCAGGTGTCCGAGAAGCTCAAGCTGCTGCTCGAGATGCACGCCCACGAGATTCCGCCGCCGTTTACCCGCGACGACGTCTTCAAAGAGATGATGGACGAGGTCTGCGGGCTGGGCCCCATCGAGGATTTGATCAAGCACCGCAAGGTCAGCGAGATCATGGTCGTCGATCGCGACCATATCTATGCCGAACTCGACGGCGAGATCATCTTGTCGGACCGGTTCTTCAACGACGAGAAGTCGATGATGACGGTCATCGAGCGGATCGTCATCCCGCGCGGCCGGCGCATCGACGAGTCGACGCCGTTGGTCGACACTCGCCTGGCCGACGGCTCGCGTGTCAACGCGGTGATCCCGCCGTTGGCGCTCAAAGACCCGTGCCTGACCATTCGTAAATTTCCCGACGACAGGCTCCAGGTCAGCGATCTGGTCGACTTCGAGAGTCTGACCCCGGAGATGGCCAAATTCTTGGGACGCTCGGTGCGAGCGCGCAAGAATATCATCATCTCGGGCGGAACCGGCTCGGGTAAGACCACGCTGCTGAACGTGCTGTCCAGCTTTATCGGGCCCACCGAGCGCGTGGTCACCATCGAGGATGCCGCCGAATTGCAGATGCACCAGGACCACGTGGTCAGCCTGGAGACCAAGCCGGCCAACCTGGAGGGCAAGGGCGCGGTCGAGATCCGCGACCTGGTCAAGAACGCGCTGCGCATGCGCCCCGACCGTATCGTCGTCGGTGAGTGTCGTGGTGGTGAGGCGCTCGACATGCTCCAGGCGATGAACACCGGCCACGAGGGGTCGATGACCACCGTACACAGCAACAGCCCTCGCGAGGCGATCGCACGTCTGGAGACGCTGGTGCTGATGAGCGGCATGGAGCTGCCCACGCGCGCCATCCGCCAGCAGATCGCCAACTCGATCGACCTCATCGTCCAGCAGAGTCGCTTCAGCGACGGCAGCCGGCGCGTCTCGTATATCACCGAGGTGGTCGGCATCAACGACGACGGCTATATCGAACTCGAGGATATCTACCGCTACAAGCAGACCCACGTCGATGAGAAAAAGAAGGTCCACGGCTATCATCTAGCCACGGGCTATCTGCCCAGCTTCCTGAACCAATTTTTGGTCCAGGGCTTGGCCGACGAGGAGGACTTCTTCTAGAGGTAGCCATGGGCGAGTCCGCGGGCGCAGTTGCGTCGAAGGGGCGCCAAAGTTACACTCGTAGGTGTCGAAGATATCTCGGTTTCAAAGAGCACGCCGCTTTGACGAGCAGACGTCGCTCACATTTCAATCAGGAGTCAATGAGGTGCTCTATCTCGGGCTAGCACTACTTGCTGTGTTCGTCGCCGGCCTACTGGCTGTCTTGGGTGGTGGCGAGTGGGTGGCCAATCGGGTCTCCCAGGAGCGTGGGGTCTACGAGCGTGTGGTGGGTAAGGAGCTGTATCGGCTCTTCTTGAACATCTCCCCGCAGGAGTTCGTCCTCATCCACCTCTTTGTCGTGCTGGTGGGTATCGGCTTTGGCGCGATGTTTTTGGGCGGGTGGATCGGCGGGATCCTCGGAGCCGTACTCGGCTTCATGGCGCCGCGCGTGTGGCTGAAGATGCAGTGGAACAACCGCGTCGAAAAGATCAACGCCCAGGTCGAGGAGGCGATGGTCTATATGTCCAACGCCTTCAAGGCCAACCCGTCGTTGCCCGAGGCGATCGCCGACGTGACCAACTCGATGCCTGCGCCGATCAGCCAGGAACTGCAGGTGATGCTGCGTGAGTATAAACTGGGCACGCCCCTCGATCAGTGTCTGATCCGATTGCAGCGGCGCATGCCGGCGCGCAACCTCGAGCTGGCCATCTCGGCGCTGCTCGTCGGTCGAACCGTCGGTGGCAATATCCCCAAGATCCTCGAAGACATCGCCAATACCATCCGAGAGAGCTACCGGCTCGAGCGTGTCATCGACACTCAGACCGCTCAGGGTAAGATGCAGGCTTGGGTGATGGGCGCGATGCCCGCGGTGGTCATCGGGGCGTTTTATTTGCTCGACCCGGAACTGATCACCCCGCTCTTTAATTCGTGGATTGGCTATATTGTCATCGCGATCGCGGTGGTGCTCAACATCATCGGCGTGGTTCTGATTCTGAAGATCGTCAACATTCGAGTGTAGACGTGGCGGCGAGTAATCTCTCAGCGCCCCGGGCCGACAGGCGCGCGGGCCTGTTTCAAGACATCTGCACTAGCGGCGAGGAACGGTTGTGGAGCAACTGTTGAACCCCACATTGTTGATCATGGCAGCCATTGGACTGATGTTTTTGTCCTTCGCGCTGCTCACCTATGGTTTCGTCCCCGAGAAGGTCGAGGAAGACGAGATCTACGGCTATCGGCTCACCAAGCGCGAGCGTCTGCTGCGCGAGGATGCCATCTATGCGGCAGCGCTGCCGCTGATCAAGATCTTCGCCCACTATTTCCGTCTGATCCCGGAGGGCGACAACTTCATCGACCGCACCCGGAAGAATCTGCGCGAAAAGCTGCCGCGCTCTGGCTATATGGGCGCGTTTACTCCCAATGAATTTTTGGGCTGCTGCTGCACGGCCGGGTTGGCCGGCTTTGTGGCGATTATCGGGTTTACGACCTTCGCCAGCGACACGCCCGACATCCCGCTGGCGTTCATCGGCGGTGCGGCGTCGACGTACTTTCCGTTTTTGAGCCTCAGCGGGGCGGTCACCGAACGCCTCATCGAGATCGACCGTCGGCTGCCGTACACCATCGACCTGCTCGTCTTGTCGATGAACGCCGGCCTGGACTTCATGAGCGCACTCGACCGAGTGGTCACCCGCGGCCAACAGCAAAACCCCGACGATCCGATGATCCAGGAGCTCGGCGTGGTCCTCCAGGAGATGCGTGTGGGTACGGCGAAGAGCGACGCGTTGCTCAATCTCTGCGAGCGCGTCGACTCCGATTATCTCAACTCGATGGTCGGTGCGATCATCCAGTCCGAGAAGCGCGGCAGCCCGCTGGCGCGCGTGCTCGAGATTCAGGTCGACACCATCCGCAACAAGCGCACCCAGAAGATCGAAAAACAGGCCAGTCAGGCCGCCGTCAAAATCCTGATGCCGCTGATGTTCATCTTCGGCGCGGTCGTCGTCGTCGTCATGGGCGCGATGATTCTGAAGGTCAAAGGCGGCGCGTAGAGGCCCGGACTTCACCACCCACCGGCAGCGTTTCCACAAAGAGTTTTGTTTTAAGGTGTTGTGACGTACACTGTCTGCACCCCTGCCGCAGGAAAGGCGGCTCGGCCAGGCTCTCGTGCAAGGACATCTAAAGCCATGCCTTCTTTTCGGCTTGAATACGACAACGACGGAAATATCCAGGAGTTTAGCTTCGACGGCGACTCGGTCAGCGTCGGCCGGGACAAGTCGTCGGACTTCGTGCTCGATCATCCCACGGTCTCACGCCAACACGCGTTGATCGTGTACAAATCGGGCGGTTACCACTTGGTGGTGGTCTCTCGTGGCGGTCTCACGGCGATCGATGGCGAGCAGATCCAGGGCGAAGTCCCCCTCTATGACGGCAGCCAGCTGCATATGGGCAAGCTCACCTTTCGATTCCGTTCGCTCGACGCCCCCCAAAAACCGGCACCCAGCCCGAGCCCGCAATCACAAGCGGCAGGCTTTGGCGGCGGCCAGATGAGCGGCGGCCAGATGAGCGGCGGCCA